>NZ_SJNU01000009.1:0-156906 GCF_004331055.1 Acinetobacter sp. ANC 4779 | reverse complement strand
TATTCAACTCAAACAGCCCAATCTGTCAAGATTTGGAAAAAGCCTAGGCAAACACTGAAAAGTGCAGCTAAGACCGAGGCAAGTATCCATAAACAGTTGTGCTGGCGACAATAGCAAGAGTGAACCACCTGATCCCTTCCCGAACTCAGAAGTGAAACCTCTTTGCGCTGATGGTAGTGTGGGGTTACCCATGTGAGAGTAAGTCATCGCCAGCTCATTATTCCTAAAACCCCCCTTAATCTTAAGATTGAGGGGGGTTTTTATGCAGGGAAAAGCGAAAAAGAATTTGTAAATTTTATATTTAATCAGAATAAAAACTAGAATATCCTTAGAGAGCTTATTATAGATAGAGTCATATAATTGATTTTCTATGAATATGTCTCATTTGATTCAGCTAAAAAAATATTAGAAACTAATTCATTAGGGTTTATAACCTTGAATATTTTAATGCCCCATTTTGAATGTACAGTATTAGGTTTTTCACAAGAGTAAAGCTTATCAATAAGTATACGGACCCTATAGGAATAGGATTTCAAGAAAATATACTGTGCTATCTTTGGTACACTCACCTTTGAATATATTAATGTGGTCTCATTCTGCAGATCAACTGAAGGCTGTGCAATAGGCATGGAGGTTAAAAAAGCAGGATTAATAAATTAATAATTACTTATTAGATCTCTTTCATAAATCATTTTTTACTCAATTCCAAATTATAAATTCCAGCGATTAAATTGAATCTTAAGCCGAGTCTTTTGCCTCTATTTCGATAACGATCAGCAAGGATTTTGAAGGTTTTCAGGCTGCCAAATACATGCTCAATCCCTATTCTTCTTTTATTGATTTCCTGTTTATAGATTTTTAGTTCAGGATCTAATTTACAACGTCTTTTGGCTTTTAAAGGTAGCAGACTATTCCAATGCAGAGCATAAATACCCTGATAGCCTTTATCTGCAAGAACAAAGGCTTCTGAAGGAATCAGCTTCATGTTTCTTTTAAATAGCTCGAAATCATGCACTGCACCGCGACCGCTACATAAACTCAGTATTTGCGGAGTCTTATAGTGCATCATGGCCTGGACTTTGAAGGTATGGGTCTTTTTCTTGCCGCTATAGCTTTTCTTCTGTTTTTTTGGGCCTTTGTATTGGGATTTCTGTGGCATCCACGATCACAACATTCCAGTCGATGCCTTCACCCTCGGGTAAACTCTTCGGTAAATTAAACAGCTTAGACTGAATCAGGCATTCTTCAACATGACGTACAACTCTTGAAGCTGTCGGCTCTGAAACACCGTAACTCGTCGCAACGTGAAATAAGGTTCGGTATTCCTGCCAATAGCTCAGACAGAGCAGAACCTGGTCTTCCAGGCTTAACTTGGGCGGTCTGCCTTTAATAGGAACATGTTTCTTCAATTGCTCAACCATTAAATAGAAGGTTGACCATGAGATGCCAGTGTATCGTTTGAACTGCGGATCAGAAAGCTTGTTTGAATCGATGTATTTCATCCGCAGATTATGCACGAATGCCAAGACAGTTAGATTATAAATATCAACCAAAAAGATGATCGTTTTTTGATTTATGAAAGAGATCTATTCAGCTCAATTAGGTGGGAAGTAAATTATACAAATACAAAGCTTTCTAATGTGGTTCAATCGGACGTAGATGAGCTTATGAATTTGGTACTGAAGAATTAAAAATTTGAAAGTCATATGTTTAATCTAGTGAAGCAAACTTTTTTATATAAATTTTTAGGGTTGGTATATGAGGAAAAGATAGGCCGTGTGAAGAATATTGTTGGCTTTAAGAGCTATCATTTAGGTGATGTTTTTTTTATAAATAATTCAGGTGAATGGAACCAATGTTAACTATTAGGGTTTTAAGCTAAAAGTAAATCAATACTCTCCCGTGGCTCTAAAGTTCATGTTTTGTAAATAAGTAGCATTGCTAATTGTTCACCTCATAAAATTGTATGTTTTTTAATAATTCTGTGCTATAAAAATATAAAGCGGCATAGAAATTGCTTACAATAAATATTCAGAAAAAGAGTAGGGGTATTATGAAGTTATCGGTTGGATTAAGAGTTGCGAACTCCTTGTCGTTGACACCGCAGTTGCAGCAGGCCATTCGTTTGCTTCAATTATCCAGTTTAGAACTTGAGCAAGAAATTCAAATTCAACTCGATAGTAATCCTCTATTAGAACAAATAGAAGAACAGTCAAATATTGAAAGTCTCTCTTCTTTAGAAGAGCAAGAACAGGATCATAAAGATTTAACCACTGAATTAAATGCCAATACTCTCCCTGATGACTTGCCTGTCGATACCGATTGGGATGATGTTTATACCCATCAGCCAACAAGTTTGGGTTCGCCCGAATATGAAGAGCGTGAAGATAATCGTCAAGGTCATTCAGGCTTAAAAGAGCATATGCTTGAGCAGATTAATTTATTACATTTTTCACAGGTCGATCAACTGATTGCACATTGTATTGTTGATTCTTTAGATGAAAAAGGTTTTTTGGATGCCGAAATTACAGAAATAACCATGTCGGTTCAGCATTTACTGGAATCTATGGATTACGATGATGAAGTTGAAGATGATGAAGTAGTTGCGGTTTTAAAACATATTCAGCGTCTTGATCCTCCTGGTGTGGCATCGCGTAATTTAGCTGAATGTTTATTGGTGCAGGTGGAAATTTTACCAGCGCAAACTGCATATCGTCGTGAAGCAATAACCTTATTGAATCATTATGAGTTATTGATTTCCAATGAATTGCCGAAACTGGTTAAACAGACAGGTTTAAATCCTGATCAACTTAAATGTGCGGTTGATTTGTTAAAAACCTTAAAAGCCTACCCAGGTATGGAATTTGAGGAAAAAGATTCGGACTATCAAATTCCCGATGTAGTGGTGATGAGAAAAAGTGACTATTGGCAGGTACAGTTAAATCCCGATATCATGCCGAAATTACGCGTTAATTCATTTTATGCCAATATGATTAAACGTGCCGATCAGAGCAGTGATAATCAATACTTGCGCAACCAAATGCTGGATGCCAAAAACTTTATTAAAAGTGTAGATGAGCGGCATAAGACTTTATTAAAAGTAGCAACCTGTATTGTGGAACATCAGAAAATGTTTTTAGAAATTGGTGCGGAAGGCATGAGACCTTTGGTGCTGCGTGATATTGCTGAAGAGGTCGAGTTACATGAATCTACAGTGTCGCGCGTAACCACCAATAAATTTATGCTGACACCCCGCGGTCTATTTGAGTTGAAATATTTCTTTTCAAGTCATGTAGCAACAACTTCAGGGGGCGAGGCATCTTCTATTGCCATTCGTGCCAAAATTAAAAAGTTGGTTGCTGAAGAAAATCCGCGCAAACCCTTATCAGACAATATCATTGCCAATTTATTGAAAGAAGCCGGGATTGATGTCGCACGTCGGACGGTGGCTAAATATCGGGAGTCGTTACATATCCCATCATCTTCGGAACGAAAAGTCTTGATCTAAATTTTAAACTGTGGCTATTCTAGAGATTCATTATGACAACATAATGAATCTCTTTTTACTTAAGGAATAGTTGAAAGGATTTAATGTTAAATGTGCAGGAGCGTATTTTTTGCTGTCATTAGGTCAGTTTGGCTATTCTTTTCTAATTCTAAAAGAAGGTGAGGGATAGAACTATGCAAATAACAATTCGTGGTCACCATTTAAGCATTACCCCAGCAATTGAAGAAAATATTCGCCTTAGATTTACCCAGATGACAAAACATTTAGATCAAGTCAATAGTATGCAGGTCAAACTTTCAAAAGATCATCAAATAGATAAATTTTCTAAAAAAGGCAGTGATAATCATATTGCTGAAGCTATTATTCGATTACCCGGGATTGAGATGTTTGCTCAAGCCAGTGCTGATGATATGTATACTTCGATTAAAAAACTAACAGAAAAGCTAAAAAGACAATTGCATAAACACCGAAAAATGCAGATAGACTATCAACCTGTGCTTGCATAGTTTGATTTTTGAACGAAAAGAGGTTTTTTAAAGACCTCTTTTTTATATATATAAAATGTTATGCATTAATGATTTATTTTTCATATTTATAGTAAAATGGCAGGTTTTTACACCGTTGGTCCTATAAGAGGTCTTTGTGATGAATAGTGAACAGCTCACTGAAATTTTAAAAGCTGCTTTTCCAGAGGCTGAAGTTGCAGTTAGTGGGCAAGGCGGTAAGTTTGATCTTCGAATAGTCGATGAACAATTCGAAGGCAAGCGGCCAGTCGCACGTCAACAAACGGTTTATGCTCCGTTAAATTCATATATTGCCAGCGGTGAAGTACACGCGGTAACTATTCGTGCAATGACCAAAGAAGAATGGCGTAAAGCAAGCTTATTCGGAGCTTAGAACTAAATGGATAAATTTTTAATTCAGGGCGGTGTGAAGCTTGAAGGTGAAGTGCGTATTTCTGGTGCGAAAAATGCAGCATTGCCTTTACTTGCAGCGATGATTCTTGCTGATACCCCGATCACATTAACCAATGTGCCGAACTTAAAAGACGTGAATACCCTGGTGCAATTGATTGCCGGTTTAGGTATTCAAATGTCTTATGAAGGCGACACGGTTAAGGCGGATACCTCTACATTGAACAATCAGTTTGCACCTTATGAACTGGTAAAAACCATGCGTGCTTCAATTTTGGTGCTTGGTCCATTACTTGCGCGCTATGGTAGTGCACAAGTATCGCTTCCAGGAGGGTGTGCCATTGGTTCACGTCCTGTCGATCAACACTTAAAAGCCTTAGAGGCTTTGGGTGCTGAAATTGAAGTGGAAAATGGTTATGTGCATGCCAAAGTGAATGGTCGTCTAAAAGGTGGCGAAGTTATCTTTGACATGGTGACGGTAGGGGGTACTGAAAATATTCTCATGGCTGCAGTTGTGGCTGATGGAGTGACCACTATCCGTAATGCGGCGCGTGAACCGGAAATTACTGACCTTGCGCAAATGCTCATTAAAATGGGTGCAAAAATTGAAGGTCTGGATACGGATACATTGGTTGTAACTGGTGTTGAAAGCTTGCATGGCTGTGAATATGCCGTAGTTGCTGACCGTATTGAAACAGGTTCATACTTGGCTGCTGCTGCCATCACTGGCGGCAAAATCAAAACCACACATACCGATCCATCATTACTCGAATCTGTCTTGGACAAGTTCGAAGAAATGGGTGCGGAAGTAACTCGTGGTGATGACTGGATTGAACTCGACATGATGGGTAAACGTCCTAAAGCAGTCAGCTTCCAGACCTTGCCACATCCAGACTTTCCAACAGATATGCAAGCGCAGATTATGGCGGTAAATGCCATTGGTCAGGGTTTTGCAACCATTTCTGAAACGATTTTTGAAAACCGGTTTATGCATGTGCCTGAGCTTTCTCGTATGGGCGCAAATATTCAGGTTGAAGGTAACGATGCTGTTGTGACCGGTGTAGAAAAACTTTCTGCAGCACCCGTCATGGCAACCGATTTACGTGCTTCATTCTCTTTGGTTCTTGCCGCTTTAGCAGCAGATGGGGAAACATTGATTGACCGTATTTATCATATTGACCGCGGTTATGAAGATATTGAAGCCAAGTTACAGGGTTTAGGTGCCCAAATTAAGCGAGTAAGTTAATGAGTGATATGAGAAACGATGATCCAAACTTTGACGTAATGGGCAATTTTGATCATGGTTTAACTTTAGCATTAAGCAAAGGACGTATCTTAAAAGAAACTTTACCATTGCTTGAAACAGCAGGAATTAACCTGCTGGAAGATCCAGATAAATCACGTAAGTTAATTTTTCCAACAACACATAAGCAAGTGCGTATTTTAATTTTACGTGCATCTGATGTTCCGACTTATGTTGAAAATGGTGCAGCAGATATTGGTGTCGCAGGTAAAGATGTGTTGATGGAACATGGCGCGCAAAACGTCTATGAACCATTGGACTTGAAAATTGCTGTATGCAAACTTATGACAGCCGGTAAAGTGGGGATGGATCGTCCGAAAGGCCGTTTAAAAATTGCCACTAAATACGTGAATTTAACCCGTCAATACTATGCAAGCCTTGGTGAGCAAGTGGATGTGATTAAACTTTACGGTTCAATGGAACTTGCACCACTTGTGGGTCTTGGTCATTACATCGTCGATGTGGTTGATACCGGTAATACACTGCGTGCCAATGGTCTTGAACCGCTTGAAGAAATTTGCAAAGTCTCTTCACGTTTGATTGTAAATAAAGCCAGCTTTAAACGTAAGCAAACTTTATTGAATCCGATTCTGGCACAGCTTGAAAAAGCAGTGGAAGAACGCGAAAGCAAAAAATAAGCATCTCTGTATGCAAATTTGAAAACCGTCATTCTATGGCGGTTTTTTTATGCTGGAGAAAAAACAGTAAACATTCAGTGTTTTCATCAATGTTAGCAAAAGTTAATTTCAATAAAACTAATACTGATACAGTATTATAGCTACCGACAAAGCGCATGAAAACAGGTAAACTAAAACCTTCGAATTCAAACCTGATGGGTAAATTGATGCGACGTTTATCGACCCAAGATCAAAGCTTTAAGCAAGTTTTTGCAGACTTGTTGGCTTTTGAGACTGTGAATGATCCTGAACTTTTAAAAACTGTAGACCAAATCATTGCTGATGTTCGTCAGCATGGTGATGCTCATGTGCTTAAGCTCACACAACAGTTCGATCGACATCCAGCGCATCAGTTTTCTGAACTTGAACTTACCCAAGAACAACTCAAAACGGCTTTTGATGGTTTGGATAACGACGTTCGTGAAGCTTTAGAATTGGCTGCAAATCGGATTCGTGAATTCCATCAAGCACAAAAGCAAGAGGGTTGGACGTATGTGGATGCCTTGGGCAATACACTCGGTCAAAAAATCACACCACTTGATCGCGTGGGGATTTATGTGCCGGGTGGCTTAGCCTCTTATCCCTCTTCAGTGCTGATGAATGCTGTACCTGCCCATGTTGCGGGTGTCGCTGAAATTATCATGGTGGTTCCAGCTCCTAATGGCGAGTTGAATCCACTGGTATTGGCTGCGGCTTATTTGGCAGGTGTGACTCGTGTATTTACCATCGGTGGGGCACAAGCGGTAGCAGCTTTGGCATATGGTACAGAAACTGTTCCAGGCGTAGATAAAATTACCGGTCCAGGTAACCGCTTTGTTGCAGCTGCCAAACGTGCTGTGTTTGGCCAAGTCGGTATCGACATGATTGCCGGACCTTCTGAAATTCTGGTTTATGCCGAAGGTGAAAATAACGCGAAATGGTTGGCGATGGATCTATTGTCTCAAGCTGAACATGATACCGTTGCTCAAGCACTATTCATTACACCCGATGAACAGCTTTTAAATGATGTTGAGCAAGCCATTGAAGATCATCTGGCTGAATTGCCTAAAGCTGAAATTGCACGTACATCTATTGCCAATCGTGGGGCTTTGGTTTTGGTAAAAGATCGTGCCGAGGCGATTGATTTGATCAATCAAGTTGCGCCTGAACATTTAGAGCTTTGCCTGGATGAAGCACAGGAAATGGCAGAAGAAATTCGTCATGCTGGTGCAATTTTCATGGGGCGTTATACTCCTGAAGCCATTGGCGACTACTGTGCAGGACCAAATCACGTTTTGCCGACCTCGGGTACAGCACGTTTCTCATCACCATTGGGTGTGTATGATTTCCAGAAGCGCTCAAGCTTGATCATGTGTTCGCAAGAAGGTGTGAAAACTTTAGCGAAAGCCGCGGATATATTGGCGCAACAAGAAAACTTGGATGCTCATGCAAGATCAGCAAGGTATCGTTATCAATAATATAAAGTGAACAACTCTCCATTCAGTAATGAATGTTCCTCTCTGAATGAGCTTTAAGGATTGCTTTAAAGCAAAGTGCAAGAGAGGTGAGGAGAGTGCAAAGAATTTAATATTCATTTCGGTTTGGGATTAAGTTTGAACTCTCCCAAACCCTCTCCCAAGAGGAGAGGACTTACATCAAGTAAGTTGAGTACATTAAAGAGATAAAAAATGTCTACCATCACGCCACAACAAATGCGTTTTTGGAGTCC
The DNA here is from genome assembly GCF_004331055.1 of Acinetobacter sp. ANC 4779. Lineage (NCBI taxonomy): Bacteria > Pseudomonadati > Pseudomonadota > Gammaproteobacteria > Moraxellales > Moraxellaceae > Acinetobacter > Acinetobacter sp. ANC 4779. The sequence goes on along the minus strand of NZ_SJNU01000009.1, from coordinate 148,796 downwards.
TGAAGTACGTGAATTAGAACCCTACGTACCCGGCGAACAACCAAAAATTCAAAATTTATTGAAGCTTAATACCAATGAAAATCCGTATCCACCCTCTCCAAAAGTGGTCGATGCGGTACAAGCAGTATTAGAAAATTCAGCAGATGCCTTGCGTTTATATCCCGATCCAGATGCTTCTGCATTAAAGCAAGCCATAGCCGCTCAACAAAATGTTGATGCAAGCAATGTCTTTGTCGGAAATGGTTCAGATGAAGTGCTAGCACATATTTTTAAAGCATTTTTTGTGCAAAAGCAGCCATTACTCTATCCTGATATTACTTACAGTTTCTATCCTGTTTATAGTCAATTTTTTGCAGTCAAGACCAAGGTTTTGCCACTCAATGATGACTTTGAAATTGTAGTGGATGATTATAAACAAGCCAATGGCGGCATCATTATCACCAACCCGAATGCACCAACCAGTATTGCATTAGGATTATCTGCAATTGAAGAAGTGCTGCAATCAAATCCTGATTCAGTGGTGGTGATTGATGAAGCTTATGTTGATTTTGGTGCGGAATCTGCGGTCAGCTTAGTTGAAAAATACGAAAATTTAGTCGTCTGCCAAACCACCTCTAAGTCACGTTCACTTGCGGGTTTGCGGGTTGGTTTTGCGATTGCTCAACCCCATTTAATTGCTGCACTCGAAGCGGTAAAAAATAGCTTTAACTCCTATCCAATAGATCGTTTTGCGATTGCTGCTGCAGTGGCTTCATTTGAAGACCAGGCTTATTTTGAAGCACACTGCCAAAAAGTGATTAATTGCCGTGAAAAGCTGGTTACTGATTTAGAAGCGATTGGTTTTAAGATTTTACCTTCAAAAGCCAACTTTATTTTCGCATCATTACCCAGTAAAGATGCAGCTGAATTAGCAGCTGAATTACGTGAACGTGGCATTATTGTGCGTTATTTCAATAAACCACGTATCAATCAGTATCTACGTATTACCATTGGTACAGATGACCAGAATCAACGTCTTGTTGATACGTTGAAAAACGATATTTTGGCATGATTTGAATCCCTCCCAATTTCCCTTTCATAAAAGTAGGAGCCTCCTTCTTTTTAAAGGAGGGTTGGGGGGATTAATGAGACAAAGTGAATATTACGATTTGCTTTTTTCTTTTGGTTTGTACCATGTATTGAGCAAATCAAGCATGGCAGAAACCTTATCAAAACATTCCTGATATTCTGCATCACAATCTGAGGCAATGGTGATTCCACCACCTGCCCATAGAGATACGTCATCTTGGTATTTTTGGATGGAACGAATCAAGATATTCCAACAACCTGTACCGTCAAAATTAAAATAGCCCATTGATCCGCAATAAGCCCCGCGTGGCGCACCTTCAAGTTCATCAATAATTTGCATAGCACGAATTTTTGGTGCACCCGTAATCGAACCTCCGGGGAGTGCAGACATTAAGACATCAAAAGGATTGATATCCTGCTTTAAGGTTGCAGTGACTTCGCTCACCATGTGATGAACCTGATTAAAAGATTCAATATCAAAAAGTCGGGGTGTTTTCACCGACCCTGTTTCTGCATAAACACTTAAATCATTGCGAAGTAAATCCACAATCATTACATTTTCAGCCTGATCTTTTTTAGAATGAATCAGGTTTTGTTTCGATTGTTCATCTTGTTTTGGGTCAGGATGGCGGGGCATTGTACCTTTGATTGGTCGAGTGACAATTTTTCGATTGGCTTCAAAATTAATAAACAATTCAGGTGAACAGCTCAAGAGTTCAAAGTCATCAATCTTTAAATAACCTGAATAAGGGGCATCGGTGAGTTTCCAAAATTCTTCAGCCATCGCTAATAAAAATCCTTCAGCTTTTGCTGTAAATTCTTGAGTCAGATTAATTTGATAGCAATCACCGGCTTTAATATAGTCTTGAACTTTTTTAAATGCAGTTCCATATTCATTTTTATTCCAGCGCGCGCGACAAGATTGAGTGAGTGAAAAAGATGGAGCTTTTTTCTGTTGTATTGCATCCTGAATAACTTGAAAAATACTTTCAGCCTCATCTTCCTCACTAAAAAAAGTCCAACCCTGTGGGGTGAGTTTGAGATAATTGCGATAAATGCCCAAAAATAAAGCAGGTTGATTTTTTCGTTTAATCGACACTTGTTGTTCTGCTGCATGGTCATAACTGACAAAGCCAATTAATCCACCGTTAAAATCAGAATGATAGTTCTGAATATTTTTTTTAAAAAAATGATTGAAATCAATAGTTTGATATTTTTTTTGATATTGATCTAGCGAAACTCGTGTGAAATTTTCAGTGACGTCACCTTGTTTAAGCAGATATTCAGATGCAAAAAAAGCGATCACAGGTTGATTTACATTTTTTAAGTAAACCAAATGAGTAAGATGCGATAAAGCAGACAATATTTGAGCTGTATTAAGCCATTGTTCAGTCAACAGTTTTTTAAAAATAACCGGATTATTCATACGATGTTAAATTATAAAAGGCTATACATAGATAACGTATTCTATAACAATATTTATGCATAAAAACTGTAAATACCGTTTGTCGGTAACATATGGATTACGACCAACAGCAGTTGAACAAAAAATGACACACATATAACTTTAGTAGGGCAAACAGGCTGCTCAAGGAAAGACTCCATTGTTGTCCAAAAACAAAAAACAACATGGAATATCGAGTAGTTTACAATCAAAAAAATAATACTCTTGGGAGAGTACGAAATGAAAAAATTTACTAAACTTGCTTTAGTTTCTTCATTGGCAATTAGTGCAAATGCGATGGCAATGCAAGCAATGGATGATGCTTCATTGGGTGCTACAACTGGTCAAGATGGTATTAGCATCGGGATTGGTATTTCTAAAATCGAAATCGAAAAATTATTCATTCACGATAACGATGGCTTAGCAGCGGCTGGTGCTGCTGGCGAAGCGGGCTACGGCGGTACTGGTCAAGCAGGTGCAATCTATATCAAAGGCAATGGTGCAGGTGCTACATTAACTAAAGGTATTGTGATTGGCGCAAACTATGATAACGGTGGCGCTTACTTACTAGCTTCACGTAACTTGGCCGATTTGAAAATTGACTCTGATGCTGGTGGTGGTAACCCATTCATCAACATTGCAGCACAAGTATCTGGTTTAGACATTAACATCGGTGAAATTGGTGTGGTTGCATCTGGTGTTGAAGGTGGAACTGCGACATCAATTCGTCGTGGTGGCACGGGTCAAGAAAACGCGATTTTAACAGGTCTATCAGTTAAAACAGGTCCAATGACTGCTAATATTCAATTGGGTGCTGCACCACAAGGCGCAATGATTAAATTGAATGCAACCATGATTGGTGGTTTAACCATTACCGATTTGGGTATCTTGGATAACTCAACTAAAACTGCAACGCGTGCAGCAGGTGTGATCCACCTTGATAAAATTCAAGTGGCAGATGCGAACGGTCGTGACTTGACCTTAAACCAAAGCATCAGTGTAATTGGTGAAGAAGGCGCTGATAAAGGCTATGTACGTATGGTGAGTACAAGTGGTGCTCACGATAGCTACATCAAAGGTATCCATTTGGGTAGCAAAACTGCTTCATCTATTGGTGATATGGAAATTCAAGGTATGCAGACTTTCTTTAGCCCAGCTCTGGGTCAATATGTTCCAGGCGCAGTTATTACAATCCGCGGTCACTAAGTTTCCGTGTTAAAAAGCGCGTGTTTACACGCGCTTTTTTTTACATAAATATCGTAAAATTTTGCAAAAAATAAAAAAAATACTGTTTTTTTTTCAAAAAAAAGGTATCTTGCTAAAACAGGGAAGTAGAGTTTCTACTCTAAAATAATGAAAAATGGCACGTCATGCCGATAACTAGAAAAGTTAGATAATATGTTAGAGATCGCATTAGGCTCGGCATTGATGTACTACGCTGCCAAAGAAGCCTTTGATATTAAGAAAAAACCAGCGGAAGCTGTTTATTACACAGAAACTTTGGATTCGCGTAATGACTCTTTTACGCGTATGCACCAAGAGCCTGTCCTTATTAAACCCGCAATCATCGATCAATTTCGTGGCATTGTTCACCAAGCCTACGACTATAGTTGTGGTTCTGCTGCGTTAACGACCTTATTAAATGGGTATACCAATCTCAATGCCACTTTAACCGAACAACAGGTTATGGACGGTCTGATGAAGTTTGGTGAGACCGACAAGATTGTTGAGCGCCGTAGCTTTTCACTGCTGGACATGAAACGTTTTGTTAGTGCAATTGGCTTTGAAAGTGGGGGATATCGCGGAGAATTTAGTGATTTGGTCAAACAGGGTCAACCTGCCATTGTACCCATTTCCTATGCAGGCTTTAAACATTTTGTGGTATTTAAAGCTTATAAAAATGGCCGTGTCTATGTGGCTGATCCGGCATTGGGAAATATTAGTTTCGATGAAGTGCGCTTTAAAGAAATTTGGGAAAATAACACCTTATTCTTAATTAATGTTGCGCCAGAAAACCGCAAAAATTTACTTGCTTTACAAGACTCTGATATGCGTCACGTAGAAGATGCAACCGTGAATCGTTATGCCTTAGTGAATATGCAATATCCGCAATTTTATATGGACAAAATTGCCGATAAAGCATCTACGATTCGACTTGATAAAAATATGAATGAAGAATCAGATTCTTATGGGGACTTAAACTATAATTTCTTGCGTCTTTATTATAAAAATAAATAGCGTTTAAGAAAGCTTAAGCTTAAAAAAATAAAAAACTGGTGGGATGGAATATGAACAGTAAATGGATGAACAAAACCCTGTTGGCAATCAGTATTCAAATGGCAATAGGGGGGGTGTATGCAGCTGAAGAGCCAGCACTGGGAGAATATGAAGTTGTAGATCAGCAAGAACAAGTTGAATCAACAACGGCACAGTCTGCAGATGCTAGTTCAATAGGAGGAACCAATGCTGCAGAAGAGCCTGGATTGGGCGAGTATGAGGCTGTAGATGAGCAGGAAACTCAAGTTGGAGCCGGGACGGCACCGCCTGTAAATACGAAGTCTGTAATCGAAACTTCATCGGTAGATGAAAAATCGCAAGCATCTTCAGCCCTGCAACAGCAAGAAGGCGATGCCAGTAAAGAAACTAATTTACAAGAAGTATTTACATCCAACGAACGTCAGTATTCATTAATTAAAAAAGGCGATATCTCATCTTATTATGATATTGACTATACCTATTATCGTGATACACAACTTGATCTGGAGATGGCATCGGGTCAGTTGTACCAACTGCGTGTTCAAGAAAATGCCACACACTCCATTACCAATACTTTTACTGCACAGTACGGTATTTTAGATAATTTAACCTTTACTGCTTCCTTACCATTAGTAGCAAAAACAGATTTATTAAAAGATACCTCTACCGCAGGTTTAGGTGATATTTCTCTTGGTGCGCGTTGGGAACCATTTCCGTTACAAACTGGTCGTTTACCGCTGATTTTATTCGGTAATTTATCGACTAAAAGTGGTGATAGTCCGTACGAAGTGAACTCTGCGACCGACTTAGCCACAGGTAAAGGATATTATTCTGCCGGTGTCGGTGCAAGTACACGTAAATATATCGACCCAGTAGTATTGTTCGCTTCAGTCTCTGCAAATTATGGGTTTAAGGAAAGTGGTCTAAACCAACGCCGTGGTAGCCGTGTCATTGATGAATTTGAACCGGGGATTAGTGGTGGTTTCGCCTTTGGTTTTGCATACTCATTTAACTATGACGTATCAATGACCATGTCGTATCAACAAAGCTTTAACACAGGTTCTGAATTCACCTACAGCAGCGGTGAATCCTATTCACCTGCCGATCAGACCAGTTCAACTTTCGCGATTTCTCTTGGGGTGCGTGTATCTCCAGAAACGATTGTGAACGGTACGGTAGGCTTTGGTTTGACGGAAGATGCGCCTGACGTTTCATTGGGTTTATCATTCCCACTTGATATTTTAGGCTTTGGTAAGAAAATTCGCTAAGAGGGCGGTCGTATGTATAAAATTCGACTCAGACCGCTCGTTAGCGCAATTGTCTTAACGGGCTGTTCAAGTGCTGCATTTGCGCAGTTAGGTAACAACCTTTCTGTAGATTTAAGATCTTTGAGTATGGGGAATGCTGTAACAGCAGATCCACCAGGGGTAAACGCTGTACATTTTAATCCTGCAGGCTTAACCAAGATTGAAGGTCTGCAAACCGAACAACAAATTATTGTTGCTAACTTTGACATTCAACGGGAATTTAGCGTACCACCAGGCTATAACGTCTTTGGCTATTCAGATGATCCACTGGTCTGTAATGATGGACCAGAGGTGGCATCTGATATTTGTACCGATTTTAAAGATAAAGTTCGTGGTGATGTTGAGTATCCAAGTCTTTATATTCCTATTTTGAAAAAGATGGTGGATTTAGGTGAAGGCATGCCATTGGTCGCGCCTACCATGGGGATTGCTTATAATCCACCGGGTTCAAAAGCGACTTATGCGACGGCAGTTTATGCGCCACTGGTTGCTGGTTTTGGGGCTGAAAATGGTAATGCTGGTAACTACATGGGACAGCAAGTTGCCTTAGAACGGATTACCTATTTATCTCCATCTGTGGGTTATCAAGTTAATGACCAGCTTTCAATTGGTGGTGGTATTGGTATGTCTTACCAAGCCATGGGTCTCAAAACCGATTTACGTTTCCCCAATGAGTTGATTGGTATGTTGCGAATGATCGATGAGGTCGTTTGTACACCATTTAAAGAAAATTCAGATATTATTACCGATATTTTATTACTCGGGATGTGTAATGCCGAAGAAGGGATGAACCCATTCGGTAAATTCGGCCAGATGCAATTGGCAGTTGAGCAATCCTTAAGTCCAAGTTTTAACTTGGGGATACTATGGGAGCCAACGGATGATTTTAGTTTTGGTATGGTCTATCAAAGTGCAGCAAAAATGCGCTTGAAAGGGAAATACCATATTGATAATGCCAAAGCCCCACAAGAATTAATTAAAGGTTTGATGTCATCGCCAACCGGACAAATTCTAGCTGCGATTTTAGGCTTCCCGAACTATATCCCATCTAGTGAATCCGGTTTAGTGTCCATGGACTTTGAGTATCCTGCGCACTTTCAAACTGGTATTAAATACAAAGTTCTGCCAGATTTACAGGTGAATTTCGATGTAGGCTGGACGGATTACAAGGCATGGGACAAATTCAAGTTTGAGTTTGACCGACAAGTTTCAGCTTTAAAAGTTGCAAAATTACTTTCTGAAAATGTCAGTGATAGCTCGTTAGCTTTACCGCTTGGTTTTACCTCGCCGTGGAGCTTCGGTATTGGTATGGAATATTCAGCAACCGACCGTTTAAAATTACGTGCGGGTTATGAGCCACGTTCAAGTGCCATTCCAGATGGCAAACGGAATACCATGATCCCAATCAATAATGCACAATTGTTTGGTATGGGCGTGGGCTATCGTTGGGATGCGGATACGGAATTAGATTTATCTATTGGTTTCTTACGCAGTAGAGATAACATTCCAGCCAATACCAGTAGTTTAGCCAACCAAACAGGCGTAAATAACTTACTGCTTAACCCATACGCGGGCCTGAATGTGAAAACCAATACAAAAATAACCATTCTAGGATTGAACTACAGAACACGTTGGTAAACAAAGGAAAAGAATGAAAGGGAATTTAATGATGAAAACGATACTGACGCTAAGTTTAGCGCAAGTATCGTGGTCATATGCAGGCGAGTTTCATACTATTATTGGCCCTGACGGTCGTCCAATGATCATTCAACGTGAACCGCCAAAAGTAGCTGCGGAAAAAACGAATCCAAAACCCGTTATTGTACAACAGCAGAGCCTGCCTGTAGCGTCTGCTCATGAGCAAAAAGCGTCAGCTGCAACAAGTTCTGTGCAGAGACCTATTGCTCCGATCACAGTTGCTCCACCTGAAAAATCAGTTAAAACGAGCAAAGTTGCATCGGGTGCTCAGACTGATCTTGGCACAGTGAAAACGATAGAAACACAGACAAAAAATGCTGTAAAGCATAAAGTTGCAGAAATACTGCCGCTACAATTAACACAAGTTTCTCCAGTTACTAGCCCACCTATTAATCCTGTAAAGCAGACTGCAGTTTCACAAAAGGTCTTACAAGTAAAACCGGTGATTATTCAGGAAAACACTGAAAATAATGCTTTTGTTAATATTGATGGGCAACAATATGTCAAAAATGAATATTTAGAAGATAAAGAATTTAATTTAGAAGGCAAAAAGCGTTTTTATACTATGCCTGAAGGTGTTATTGATCTTAAACATGGTGCAACGCGTCTGCAAACCGTTGAACGTGAAAAGGGTGTGGGTAAATCCACGCTGCAATCCTTGTTTAAACGTAATGTCATGCAAGATAATGGCCCGATTACCTTGGCAAAGACGTATTACCGCGTTTCACAAGCAGAAGCGATTAATGGTTTGGGACAACAATGTTTTTCTGAAAAAAAACTGAAAAAAGTAAAAACCCTAGATTTAAATAAAGAGGTTAATCTCTGGCCACGTGCACCGCTGAATGATGCGTTCGATTTTGAAGTTGCCGCACTGAATAACTCTGTACAGAATATTCAGCTTAACTCGTATGCTTCGCGGCAGAATAATCCCACTTTTTATTGGCCATTTGTGGTGTTTTTAGATGCAAAAGGTTGTATTTTAGAAGGCGCTGGTGGATATAAAAATCAAGAGGGAGCATCTACCCTTATTCAGCACGAAAAAATAGAAGGGGTACTGCATGTGCCTGCAAACAGCAAATATATATTGCTGACACCATTGTCTTCAGCCATTGATGTTGATAATCGTGCTTTAACCAATCACGGGCAAGTTAAACTCGTTGCAATCCGTTAGGGATAGAAAAAAAAGAGAGTCAGGATGAACATAAATAAATATAAATTACCTTTTGTAGCAACTGCATTGGTTATGATTTTAACAGGTTGTGGCGGTGAAAGTGCCAACGTGACCGCTGAAGTATATGACGAAAGTACGGCCAATGGAGCCTGTAAAGTAGGTACAGCAGGCTGTATTGAATTTGCCTTCGATTATCCATTAAACGGTTTAAATTTCACATGTAGTAGTGACACCAAGAACCGCTTTACCACATTGTTTGATCCAAGTGGGGGGGTGGCAACGGGCGCATGTAAAAATACGGATGATATTACCTTCTTCTTACGTGGCGAAAAAGACAAGAAAATTGAATTAGGTACAATACCACTTCGTAATATTGCCATTGTCAGCGTAGCGCAATTACCACGTTTAACCCTATTGGATATAGCAGCAGGGATTCAAGGCAGAGCTGCACAAAGGTTATCACTTGGTGATGCAACGGTAAAGGTAGCTATTCGTTTGGTGCGCCTGATTCAGGCAGCGGGCTTGCAAAATCAGCAAATCGTCAATGCGCGTGATATTCAACCAGTCAGTATCAGCGATGCGGACCGTAAAAAATTAGAGCAAATTACCTCATTAATCACGACAGAACAATTTAAAGGTTTATCGGATAAAGATTTTGCTGATGCAGTTAAACCCTGGGTGGATATTTCTCAGGTCACAGATGAAGATGCTTTTGCTGTGATTACTCAGTTGATGCGCATCACGACTGCAGCGGTATATCAGCCTGAATTCTCACTATTTTCGAGTGCCGAAGTACTGGGCAGTACCTTAAGTGGTTCGGAAGGTTTGGTGGGGTGTAACCAGCAAGAATGTAAGGCTGAAGAGACGTCGGCAACCCATTTATTGGGGCACTTTATTTTAATGACGGATCGACAAGGTAAAAGCTTTGGTAGCGGTTTACAATGGCGTGGTAAAGCCGGTAGCGGTTTAACGACTATTGGTGGAGTGAATGCCCAACTGATTCGTACGGTGAAACCGGTACAAATGACTGCATCTGCACAAGATACCTGGATTCATCCAATTACGAGGGCGATTAATAATAATCCTGATTTAACCACGCAATCTGGTTTCTTATTTAATGTAACCGATGTCAATTCACAGCCTTTGACCATAACGCAAGGTAAATTGTTTAATGACTATATGGTCGCCGGTAAAGAGCGTTTTTATAAACTGCTGACGGGTAAAAAAGAAGTCAACGAAGAAGATAAGAAAAATTATGGCTTATGGCAACAACAGGTCAATGGTGAAACTTTTAGAGGTACACTCGATCTTTATAAAATTTATCCAATTACCTATTTAGACAGCAAAGTGTTTAAATCAGAAAATAATGTCAGCAGTGGGACGTATATTTTCCCCTTGTATGCAGATTTGGTGTTTAAGTTTACCGATACCACGGTCAATACGGTCAAATTGGGCATTGTGATTGACCGTAATGGTGATATTCGAACCAATATGAAAGACACGCCTGCTCCAGCCACGGATTCTTCTGGCACATTCACCGATATGTCGACCGGAACAAATGGTTGTAGTGGTACGGATGTACTGGCGAGTGACATGATTGACAGTAACAATGTGCAGCAATATCGCATTGGAACTACGGGGCGTGCATTTACCAGCTCTGGTATGGATGGCAATAAAATCTCGATTCGTATGATTCTGGCAGACAAAGTGTTCCAAAGCCTGGATGGTGCATTGATTGGTATGAACTCGAGTATTAAGACCTCGCCAAATTCCAGTGAATCTATTGTGATTGGCGGTGCATTACTGAATTTAAATCGTTTATTGGCCATGAGATCGGGTGGTAAGCCAGCTGTTAATGATGTACCTTTAAAAGACTCTGCTGATAATATAGTGAAGTGGGCGAACAGTTTTGCCAGCTTCCAAAGCATTTATAGCACGGTGGATCCCGCCGACCAAGATGCAAAACAATGGTCTAAATACAGCGGTGGTAGCATTCAATTCAATCTTGCGCCATGTTATGAAGTAAAAACCAAATAATCGCGATAGAAAAAGCCCATCGGATGATGGGCTTTTTTATGCTCTATATTTTTTATTCTATCGATTAACCGGTATGGTCAAGGCGTGAACCTAAAGTTTCTAAATGCATGTCAAATTGATTGGTTTTACGGTCTTCAAAATAGTGGCGTAAAGTTCGCTCTACGCTTGGGAAGGCCAGTTCCGACCAAGGAATTTCATCTTCGCTAAATAAGCGGCTTTCAATGGTTTCTTCACCTGAACCAAATTGACCATTGACTAAATTGGCTTTGAATAACACATAAATTTGCCCAATTCGGGGAATATTGTACATACAGTAAAGTTGTTCAATCTCAATTTCGGCTTCAGCCTCTTCACGAGTTTCACGTGCTGCCCCTTGCTCCATGGTCTCAAATAGTTCCATATAGCCAGCAGGAAGTGTCCATAAACCATAACGCGGTTCAATGGCACGGCGGCAAAGCAAAACTTTATTTTCCCAGAGGATTAGTGCCCCACAAATAACTTTAGGATTGATGTAATGAATATTGCCACAATCTGTACAAACACGACGTAATTGATGATCGCCGAGGGGGATTTTTTCCGTAGTTTTATGTCCACAAATTACACAGAAATTCATATTCATCGTCAATGATAAAGGTGTGATCAGCATAACTGAAAAATTGAACTTTGGCATCATTTCTATCTTTTAGAATAAAAATTCAGCTATGATGAAACCAAGAAGAAATGATGGGAGAGTAGAGGTATGGATGACCATTCATTAATACAATCGTTACAGCAAAGATTGCGTTTTTCCACCCGGACAAAACCGGCACATGCTGCTGTACTAATTGCGATTACAGATGAATCGGATCCAAAAGTTCTGCTTACTCGACGCTCAATCTATTTATCGAATCATGCCGGAGAGGTTTCATTTCCAGGAGGGAAAAGAGACCCACATGACACCAGTAATATTGTGGTGGCATTACGTGAAGCCTATGAAGAAACGGCATTAAATCCATTTGATGTGCAATTAATCGGTGATTTGCCGATGCAAAAAGCACGCAATGGCATGCTGGTCAAACCTGTGGTGGGGTTGATTCCGCCTGAAGTCAATTTGATTGGTCAACCGAGTGAAATTGATCGTATTTTCTTTGCATCCCTGAGTAGTCTAATGAAGGCACCGCCCATTCCTTATGAAGTACGTTATGCGCATCAGTCTTTATATTTTCCCAGTCTACGGGTGGAAAATGAAATTGTTTGGGGCTTAACCGCACGGATGTTGATATCACTCTTTCAATATGGTTTAAATTATCAGAAAGAGTGGCCATTTTTATTAAATTCTCCAGCTTTTCATAGCAATAAGATTAAACGCAACAGATAAAGGAATATCACAGCATGATGTACAAATTTAATGGCTATGCACCTCAAGCAACACATCAGCCCTGGGATGGCTGGGTTGCAGACAATGCGACGGTGATTGGTCAAGTTGAAATGGGGAAACAGGTCAGTGTCTGGTTTGGTGCAGTGATCCGTGGCGATAACAGCAAAATCAAGATTGGTGATTTTAGCAATGTTCAGGAAAATGCCGTGTTACATACCGATGCGGGTATTGAAATGCATATTGGCAGCTATGTCACGATTGGGCATCAAGCGATGTTGCATGGCTGTACCGTTGGCGATAACACGTTAATTGGGATTAATTCGGTCATTTTAAATCATGCCGTGATTGGTAAAAATTGCATCATCGGGGCAAATGCATTAATTCCTGAAGGCAAGGTCATTCCAGACAATTCGGTAGTGATGGGTTCGCCCGGGAAAATCGTCAAAACTTTGGATGCGACTGCTGAAGTTAAACTCAAAATGAGTGCCATGCATTACGCAGAACATTTTAAGAATTTTCAGAACCTAGAAACAGTTGAACTGTAATTTGATGACGTTATTTAGCCAAGCAAATGCTTGGCTTTTTTGTATTCCCCAGATGGAAAATCTCGCCTAGTGCGGATGAGTGGAGTATCATATGCCTCGTTTTTTACATTTAAATTAATTAAGGTCGTGCATGAAATTGCTGGCGTTGGAAACTGCCAATGAGCAGTGTTCCGTCTCTATTGTAGATGAAACCCAAGAATTATTTTTCCAATTAGATGCGCGAGCAAAAGCACAAACGCAAACAATTCTCCCAATGATTGATCAGGCATTTACCCAGCTTGGTCTATCTGCATCTGAATTAACTGCAATCGCATTTAGCCGTGGACCTGGTTCGTTTAGTGGCGTGCGGATTAATGCAGCGGTCACTCAGGCATTGGCATGGGCAAATGATCTTCCAGTCGTTCCTGTTTCAACCTTGCAAGCCTTGGCACAGTCGGCATATCGCATTGCAGGTTTAACCGCCGTGACAGCGGTACTCGATGCACGGATGAAAGAAGTTTATATTGCGAGTTTTAAAGTTGATGCACAGGGCATTATGCAGGCTGTGGATGAAGAACAGCTGCTAAATTACGATGATGCCAGTCAAGCAGTTAAATTTGAACTGGTAGGCCCCGGTTCAGCTTTAATTCAGCCTGAACAAATACAATACAAAGACTTAAGTGCGACTGCGCAAGATATTGCTACCATTGCGCGCGCAGATGTCGAGCAAAAAAAATGGGTCAGTGCCGAGCAGGCATTACCTGTATATTTACGTGATAACGCTTGGAAAAAAATTCCAGAACAAGGCAAAACATAATTAGGATTTTTTATGGATCTTTTACTGCTGCTGAAAGCGGCAATTATGGGTATTGTAGAAGGTATTACCGAATTTCTACCTATTTCAAGTACCGGGCATTTAATTCTCGCTTCAGAGTTAATGAATTTCTGGACCAAAGAAAAAAGTGATGTGTTCGTGATTGCCATCCAAATGGGCGCGATTGCAGCAGTGATTTATGAATACTGGGCTCGTCTGTGGGGTGCGGCAACGGGTATGTTTACCGGCGAACCTAAAGGTCGCCATTTGGGATTTAGCCTGATCATGGCTTCTATTCCAATCGTATTGATTGGTCTGACTTTTGGACAGACAGTCAAAGAATTATTATTTAATGATATTGCCGTTGCGATTGGCTTAATCGTGGGTGGTTTCATTATTATCTGGATTGAAAAACATCCGCCCGTAGTCAATGCTGAAGAAGTCGAGAACATTAGCTATAAAGAAGCGATCTGGATTGGTTTAATCCAGGTGCTGTCTTTAATTCCCGGAACCTCACGTTCTGGTGCAACCATTATTGGTGCCATGTTCTTGGGAATATCACGTAAAGCGGCCACTGAATTTTCTTTCTTCTTGGGCATACCGGTGATTATTGGTGCAGGCCTGTTAGATCTGTATCAAAGCTACCATGTATTCGAAAACAGCCAAGATTGGATGGTTCTTGCCACAGGAATTATAGTGTCATTTGTTTCGGCTTTGATTCTAATTCGTGTATTGGTGGCCTATGTCGCGAAACGTGATTTTATGGTTTTTGCTTGGTACCGCATTGCCTCGGGTATTTTAATCTTGCTCTTTGCATTTACAGGCTGGAAATTATGGTAAGCGAGATCCGCTTATTTGTAGAACCAGAATTTCAACAGAAAGCACAGCAGTATTCTGCTGTGCTTTCTTCTCGTGGGGTGATGGTAAATCTTGAAATCATTGAAAAGCTCAATACCCGATTTTTACGTTTCCATCCAGAACTGGCTTTATGTGTAGATGAATTCGGTCTTTGGCTCTGTGCCAATGGCATGAAAATGCAACCGGACTGGAAAGCAGAGGTGCCACGTTTAAAAAGAGCATCCTTGAAATCTGAAATGATTGCGCGAGCGTGTAATCTCGGTGAAAAACCAAACTTGATCGATGCCACCGCAGGGTTGGGGCATGACAGTTTACTGATGGCACATTTAGGTGCTCATGTCACCTTGGTTGAGCGACATCCCATCTTATTTACCTTGCTTGAAGATACTAAAAGTCAGGCTGAACATGATCCTTTTTTAAGTTCAGTGGTTGCACGGATTGATCTGATTTTCTCTGATTCAGCCGATTACCTGATTCAACAAGCTGAGCAGAATAATATCGTAGATGTGGTTTATCTGGATCCGATGTTTCCACAACGCGATCAAAACCAGCAAGCAATTAAAAAACAGGCTCAAGTCAAAAAGCAGATGCAATTACTGCATATGTTGTTGCCTGAAGATGGTGAAATGGATTTGGGCGATAATTTATTGATTTTGGCACAAAAAATAGCAAAACGAGTGATAGTAAAGCGGCCTCGTTTAGCGGTATATTTGGCGAGCCAAGAACCCAATCATCAGTGGCAAGGCGATGCGTGTCGTTTTGATGCCTACTTTCAGCAGCATCTTGTAAAGTAGTTTGGTAATTGCTTCAATATTGAACATTAATTTGTTATATAGTGCCAAAGCAGCATTGATAAAACTTCCATCAAGCATAAACTTACATTGTGAATCAGCGAGCTACAGCTAACCCTAAATCCTATGATCGACTTCAAACCCTCCATCAATTTTTGGCATGATTTTAAAAGCAACCAAACTGCAGGGATGTGGCTCTTTTTGGGATCACGTCGGTCTTTACAAATTGTTCGCCCCTCAATTTTACAGCTGATTTTTTGGGGAATTTTAGGCGGCAGTGCCAACAGTTTATTTAGTTGGTTAAGTTCAGGGGAAGTTGGGGACTTTAATCCTCAAGGCCTGATCAGTTATGCCTTATGGCCTTTTATTGCACTGATTGTCGGCATTTTCCTTTCGCAACGTATTAATAATCTGCGTTTGATGCTGGTGCCTGCCTTATTGTGGCTGGTACTGGATACTCATATCGCGCTCTTGCAAAGTCTGATTCAGTATCTGGGTTATATCGACGTATTGCCTTACATCTTTTATGACTATCTACCCATGATTTTTATGGTGCTGTTTGTCTGGCAAAGTCTGGCTGTGGTCTGGGTTTTTTCACGTGAATTAAAGTGGCCGTGGTGGGAGCGGGGATTGATTGTCGCGGCAACGCTGTTTACTCTTGTAGTCTGGCAAATGTCGGTCAAAGGCCAACCGATCTGGAAAGTGGAAGAAAGCCCGCCAACGTTTGCCGAAGATGCCTTTTACGCACAAAGTCGAGTGTTGAGTAAATCTCTTGAAGCCGTTCAGTATGGTGAATTTGCCCAATCGCATTGGTACTTCTTAGGCGTAGCAGGTGCAGGCTATCAAGACGTTTTTAAATCGGAAGTCGAGCGAATTAAAGAACAGTTTGATACCCGCTTTGGAACTTTTGGTCGCTCACTCATATTAGTCAATAATCCTGCAACACGCACTAAAACGCCAATTGCTTCACGTACCAGTATGGAAATGGCTTTACGCCGTATTGGGCAGCAAATGAATCGTGAAAGTGATGTATTATTTTTATATATGACATCGCATGGCTTGCCAAATCAGTTTGAAATGGAAAATGCACCCATAGATTTAAACGACGTCGATCCAAAATGGCTAAAAGATACGTTGGATAAATCGGGAATTCGTTGGCGCGTGATTGTAATTTCTGCATGTTATTCAGGCAGTTTTGTTCCTGCCTTGCAAGATGACAATACCTTAATCATTACCGCCTCTGCTGCCGATCGCGCATCCTTTGGCTGTTCGAATGAAGCCGATTATACTTATTTTGGACGGGCTTTTTTTGATCAGTCTATGCGTGAGCAGACTTCAATCAGTGCCGCATTTGAACAAAGCAAAGAGACTGTGGCACAATGGGAAAAGGCGCAAGGTTTTGAACCCTCTGAACCACAATGGTCGATTGGAAAAAATATGGAATTTATGTTGCCGCAATTGGAGCAGCGCTTATTTCCGGCTAAAATTCAAACAGATATGAAAATAGAAACACCACAATTAAGTGTTCAAACACAATAAGGAAAATAGACATGGAATTAATCCAACATAACCGATGCTTTGATGGTGAACAGCGCTTTTATGCTTTTAATTCCAAGCGGCTAAAGGGCGAAGCTAAGTTTGGTATTTTCTTGCCACCTCAAGCTTTAAGGGGACAGCCCTGTCCAGCACTTTTTTATTTAGCCGGTCTGACCTGTACTGAGGAAACCTTTAGTATTAAAGCCCATGCGCAACGTCTGGCAACTCAACTGGGCTTGATCCTGATTAGTCCAGATACTTCACCAAGAGGGGAGCAAGTTGCACAAGGCGATTCTTGGGATATCGGTCAAGGGGCAGGATTTTATATTAATGCCACTCAAGCGCCGTGGGCTGAACATTATCAAATGGAAAGCTTTATTGCGGATGAGCTGTATGATTTAGTCATTCAGAACTTTCCTGTTCAGGCAGATGCGATAGGAATTTTCGGCCACTCCATGGGCGGACATGGTGCATTAACTCTGGCATTTAAATATCCGGAAAAATTTAAGTCAGTTTCTGCTTTGGCGCCGATTTGTGCACCAAGCCAATGCCCGTGGGGTGAAAAAGCCTTTTCGAATTATTTGGGTGAAGATCGGAATGAATGGTTAAAGCACGATGCCACTGCCTTGATTCAAGAAAAAGGTGCGCTCTTCAAAGAAATTCTGATTGATCAAGGTTTAAAAGATCAATTTTACACGCAATTGAATCCGGCATTATTTAAACATGCTTGTGCAGAAGTAGCTCAGTCGCTAACCTTGCGTGAACACGCAGGCTATGATCATGGTTATTATTTTATTCAAAGTTTTATTGATGACCATTTACAATTTCATGCTGTGCAACTTGAAGCATAATATTTAATTCAAAAAAGGGAGAATCTGCTTCTCCCTTTTTTTATTGATGCTGCCATGTTGCGGTAAATTCTTGTTGAGCCATACGGCTTAAATGATCAAGCACCACTTTTTCCAGTCTGCTTAAGTCTTCTAAGGGACTGTCAATGGATACTAATAACTGTTCCAGTTGCGGCATCAGCTTCACGGTCGCATCCGGCATAAAAATACTAAAATTGCCTTCAGTTTCAGCAACTTCAAATTTATGTTTCCAATGATTCAATAAACGCTTGGCGATACGGCTTGCTTCTGGAGTAGTGATTTGGGTATTGCTTTTCATTCTCATTTACCTCGTGTTGTGCGATTAACATAACAGATTATAAAAATAGCTAAAGTTAAATAATGCAACGCAATGTCGCAGTTTTGGAATGCTGAATAAATAGTATCGAAGCTGGATTGGATTACAGCAGTCAGGTTCAATTTGTTATAATGGGGAAAATCAATTCAAATCCATAGCCAGGTTCTCCCCATGTCCAAGCCATATTTAATTGCACCATCAATTTTATCTGCTGACTTTGCTCGCTTAGGCGAGGAAGTCGAAAATGTACTCGCTGCTGGTGCAGATGTCGTACATTTTGACGTGATGGATAACCATTATGTGCCTAACCTGACTTTTGGTGCAGGCGTATGTAAGGCATTAAAGAAATATGGAATTCAGGCACCGATTGACGTGCATTTGATGGTTTCACCTGTCGATCGTATGATTGATGATTTTCTTGAAGCCGGTGCAGACATTATTACGTTTCACCCGGAAGCAACCGATCATATTGACCGTTCATTACAGTTGATTAAAGCTGGTGGTGCGAAAGCCGGTTTGGTCTTTAATCCGGCCACACCTTTGCATTATCTGGACTATGTTTTGGATAAAGTCGATCAAGTGTTATTGATGAGTGTCAACCCGGGTTTTGGCGGGCAAAAATTTATTCCAATGACTTTAGACAAACTTCGTCAAGCGCGAAAAATTATCGATGCTTCAGGCCGGGACATTCATTTGGAAGTAGATGGTGGTGTAACTCCTGCCAATATTCGTGAAATTGCAGAAGCCGGTGCAGATATGTTTGTTGCCGGTTCAGCCATTTTCGGAAAACCCGATTATCAAGCTGTGATTAATGAAATGCGTGCAGAACTTGCAAAAGTAGGCGCTGTAAATATCTAATAATCTCTAATTAATTGAAGCTAAGTTGTGGATAACTTTATGGATAACCATATGGATATCTGTGTAGATAACTGTATGGATAACTTGATTAGTTTATAAACGATTACAGAACAATAGTTTAATAATTAGACATTAAAGGTATAAAAAGGACTCAATTGAGTCCTTTTTTAATGGGTTAAGCTATTCAAAAATATGGTTGTTTATTAATCCATGCTTATAAATAAGCCTGTTTAAAAAATAACTTTATTGTTTTAATACACACAAAAATAGCGAACCATGAATTGTTGAGTATAAATTTAAAAAATTGTGTATAACTTGGATCTTGGTTATGCTGTTAGATCTCAATCAAAGTAAAATAATTTATATACTCTGGACTGGTGAAAGGATAATTCTTTGCTGACTTCATTACGCAACCAGACTTGGTTTGTGCTGCTGATGGTTTTTGCCATCGGGTGGAGTAGTGTTACCTTTGCATCTGCCAAACCCATGCATCAGCAAATGATTAGTGAATTGATGCTTCAGCATAAACATAGCATGCCGATGACGACAATGTCGGGTTGCCATGATTCAGTCAGTACTCAAGCGCACACGTCGCAGCATTCTGCGGAACATTTAACCGCACCATCTGAGCAAGATTGTTACCAGACCATGATGGATCAGCAACAGCATTTCAGTTGTAATGATTGTGTGCAGTTACACTGTCAAAGTTTGATCCTCTGGCTGGATTCAGAAACAATCGCATTCCTTAATTTAAATAATATTCAACAACATCCACAGCACAATTTTAATTATTCAGCCCAGCATTTAACTGGGTTCTGGCAACAAATTTTACGTCCTCCCAAAGCTTAATCTTGATTTAAAAAACATTTTTTATTTTTAAATTACAGGTTAAGTCATGTCTATTCAATTAAATCAAAGCCTCTTGATCGGGGTATGTCTCCTTTCATCATCGTGGGCATTTGCTGCGGTGAAAGAATATCATTTGAACATTAATGAGCAGCTGGTCAATGTGACCGGAAAGCCTTTAAAACGCATCACCGTGAATGGTCAGTTTCCGGCACCGCTTTTGGAATTTGAAGAAGGTGATGATGCCGTTATTCATGTGCATAACCAGCTAAAAGACAAAGATTCTTCCATTCACTGGCATGGTTTATTGCTGCCTGGCCTAATGGACGGTGTGCCGGGTTTTAACCAGTTCAAGGGCATTAAACCGCAAAGTGATTTTGTCTACCGTTTCAAGGTGCGACAAAACGGCACCTATTGGTATCATGCACATTCCAAAGGTCAAGAGCAGGATGGGCTGTATGGCGCTTTGGTGATTTATCCGAAAGATAAAAAGCCAGTCGCAGCGCATGAAAAAACGGATCGTGATTATGTGGTGATGCTGTCTGATTTTCATCTCTCCAGCAGTGACCAGCTCATGAAAAATCTGAAAAAGTCAGCAGAGTACTATCAAAATCGGCGTGAAACTGTGGCAGATGTATTTAAGCAGGTAAAACGTGATGGTTTAAAAAACACATGGCAGGATCGTGGTATGTGGAATCAAATGCGTATGCTGAAAACCGATTTATCCGATGTTACCGGTTATACCTTTTTGATCAATGGAAAAACGCCTGAGCAAAACTGGACCGGTGTGTTTAAGCCAAATGAAAAAGTCCGCTTACGCTTTATTAATGCGTCCGCCATGTCTTTTTATGATGTCAGTATTCCCAACTTGAAAATGACTGTAGTGAGTGCTGATGGGCAGCCCGTTAAACCCGTACCGGTTGATGAGTTTCGTATAGGTACTGCAGAAACCTATGATGTGGTGGTTGAACCGAAAGCCGATTATTACCAAATTGAAGCCGAGTCGATTGATCGTAGCGGTTTTGCGATTGGCACATTGCATAATGAAAATTCACCAGTGGCGCATGCGATTCACATGCCTAAGCCGCGTCCACGCGCATTGTTGACTATGGAAGATATGGGGCATGGTTCTTTATCAACTGATCATGCAAATATGGCTCATACCCAGATGGATGCCAATCTAGAAAATGCAAATCCAGAAAGTTCAAGTCAAATGAATCATCAAATGATGGATCATTCGTCAATGAAACATGATACGGCGGGAATGGATCATTCGACACTAGCTCCTACTCAAATGAATCATGCTGTCATGCAGGAACATTCCCAACATGCAACTCAGCCATCTGCACAATCTGAGTCTATGCAAAAGCCTGAACAAAGCCATGCGTCACATAGCACAGAAAAAACCTCTTCAGATGACAAGGCTCAGTGGGTTTATGGCTGGGCCAATGCGTCAACGCCTACAGGTCATAAAGCACTGCAATATAGTGACTTGAAATCTTTAACGCCACAAAAAGATAACCGTCCCGCAGAGCGTGAACTGGAAGTGCGTTTAGGCGGTACGATGGAGCGTTATATCTGGACCATCAATGGCAAGAAATTTACCGAAGTTGAACCGTTACAAGTAAAGTTTGGTGAGCGCATTCGCTTGAAATTTATCAATGACAGCATGATGGCGCATCCGATGCATCTGCATGGCATGTTTATGCAGCTTGAAAATGGTCAAAGTAGTCAGGATATGCCCAATAAACATACCTTGATTGTGCCACCGGGTAAAACCGTGACTGCATTATTGACCGCTGATGAGCTGGGCGAATGGGCGATTCATTGCCATCTGCTGTATCACATGTCAGCCGGTATGATGAGCAAATTGATAGTAGCCAATGTGGATGTAAATCATCCATCCAACACGCCCGCTAAACCAAATTCAGCTCAGCAAGGAGACTCACATGCGCATCATTAATTTATTTGCCATGCGTACATTCAGTGCTTCCTTGCTGTTGTTAAGTGGACAGAGTTTTGCGCAGGAACAGCGCCATTCTATGCCGATGTCACACCAGTCTAGACAATCTAGGGAAATGCATGAGGATCATTCACAGCATCATCAGATGGCAACTAGACCACAAACCGTAGCTGAAGAAAAACCGCAATCGCTACAACAAGAGCAATCCAGTTCAGACGAGACTGACCATGCTGTACATATCAAAGAGCATGGTGGACAGGTTTATCAACAAACTACTGTTGAAAGTAAATGGCTGCGCAATGATGACGGTGAGGGCATTTTAAAGTCAAAATTTGAAACGCGAATTGGTGCGGATGAAAATAAGGTTTTTATCAAAGTTCAGGCCGATCAAGCGGAATCACAGCAAGCTGAATATGATGCCAAAGTGTTATATAGCCATATGGTGAGTGATTTTTGGGATGTACAAGCCGGTCTTGGCTATTTGAACAACCAGAATCGTGAAGTGGATTCGGAGCAAATAGGAGTCGTTTTAGGTATTCATGGCTTAGCGCCATATTTCTTTGAAACTGATGTCTATTTATATGTGGGACAAGATCAGCAGATGTCATTTATGTTGGAAACTGAGCGTGATTTGCTATTGACCCAAAAACTGATTCTTAAGCCTTATTTAGATCTGAATGTGATTTTCAGTGATAACTCAAACTATGCCAAAAAGTTGGGTTTGAGTATCGCGCAACTGGGTCTGGAAACCCGATATGAAATCAATAAAAAGGTTATGCCTTTTGTCGATGTTGCATATGGCTATAACAAGGGAAATGAAGAAACAGCTTGGCAGCAATCTTCATCTTCTGAAAATGAATGGCTATATGGCGCAGGTATTCGTTTTAAATTTTAGATGAGTAGTGTGATCAAAAGAATACGATTGGTGAGTACCAGTCGTATTTTTATTGAGCTACTTTTAGCACGATAAATTGCTCGAAAAATGTAAAATCCGCACCCCTTTAAAGTAATTATTTATATAATCAAGAATTAAAGGAGGAACGACCTCCCTTGGTGTAATCTCATTTATATCAATACCAAGACAATTCGTCAGGACGACCTGACTCTGATCAAATGGAGCATAGTCGTCATGGCTTGGGTGGTTTTAGTTTTAGCCGGTATTTTTGAAATTGTATGGGCGTATGCAATGAAACTTTCAGAAGGTTTCACACGTTTAACGCCCAGTATTATTACCTTAGTGTTTATGATTTTAAGTTTTGGTCTGCTGGCTTATGCCATGCGAACCTTGCCGCTCGGCACAGCTTATACCATTTGGACAGGCATTGGCGCAGTCGGTTCATTCTTGGTCGGCATCTTTATTTTAGGCGAGCCAGCATCAGCCATGCGTATGCTAGCAGCCGTTCTGATTATTTCTGGATTAGTATTGATGAAACTGTCATCATCATAAAATCTGGATCATTTATTTCACTGCAGGAGAAGACGATGAAACTGGCTTTTATAGAAATGGCTTCTCCTGTAGGTATCTTAAAATTAGTGGCCAATGAAAATGCCTTGGTCGCGGTACTGTGGGAAAATAAAAATCCTAAACGGGTCCGTGTAGCAGAATTAATAGAACAAGTTGACCATCCTATCTTGATGGAAACCCACAAGCAGTTAACTGAATATTTTGCGGGAAAACGACAGCAATTTGATTTGCCTTTGGATTTTGCAGGAACCGAGTTTCAACAAAAGGTTTGGCAAGCCCTGCTGACTATTCCATTTGGAGAAACCCGCAGTTACCGTGATGTTGCCGAGCAAATTGGCAATATTAAAGCAGTACGTGCAGTCGGAGCCGCCAATGGCAAAAATCCAATTTCCATTATTGCGCCGTGCCATCGTGTAGTAGGTGCAAACGGCAAACTGGTGGGTTTTGCCGGGGGCTTGGATAATAAAGAAATTCTATTAAGATTAGAGAAAATTGTTTAAATTATAAGACCTTATTAAGAATAAAGATTAATAGAATGTTGAGCCAGATATTTGCACCACTATGGTCGAGCTTTTGGTGGATCATTCTTGCTTTTGTCGCTATAGGCGTCATCAAAGCGTTTAAGCCTTTGTTAAAAGGAAAATTTGGCGAATTTGCTGTAAGTATCCATGCAAAAAAGTATTTAACTGAAGAATATATTCTGTTAAATAACTGTACTTTACCAGATGAAAAAAATGGAACTACGCAAATTGATCATATTTTATTAAGCCCGTATGGCGTGTTTATTATTGAAACCAAAAACTATAAAGGCTGGATTTTTGGCGGTGAACGCCAGAAAATGTGGACGCAGAAAATATTTAAAAACAGCTATAAATTTCAAAATCCGCTGCACCAAAATTATAAACACCAAAAAGTGTTAGAACAGGTCTTGGCAGATATTATTGCGCCTGAATATTTGCATTCAATCGTTGTATTTATGCCGGATTGCGAATTTAAAACAGAGATGCCAATCAATGTATTTCGTGGTTCAGCATGGGTGGAGTATGTGAAAAACTTTAAAGAGGAAATTATTCCGCCAATGAAACTGAAACGGATTCAATTACGGATCGAAAAAGAAATATTAGACAAGTCATGGAAAACCAATCGTATACATGTAGAAAACTTAAAGCAGCGTAAAGAAAGTAGCTAAATAAAAAAGCCTTTGAACATGCAAAGGCTTTTTTACTTTAACGCTTTGTTGTATTTAATTTTTCAATAATTTCATCCAATCGTTTTACACGTTTTACTTCATCCCACAACATTTTTGCTTCGGGATAATGTTTTGACATCATGCCAATCCATTGCTTATAGCGTCCCACCATATTGATTTCTTTTTTATAGGGACCATTTAAGAAACGGATTTGTAGGGCCAATAGTTCATCCCAAGTAATGATAGACTCATCAATATTTTTTCGGATACATTGCGTGATATCCGGTGTGGTTACCGCAGCACGACCAATCATCAAGTCTTCACAACCTGATTCTACGCGACATTGTTTGGCATCTGCATTGGTCCAAATTTCACCATTGGCGATGACATTGATTTTCAGTGCTGCACGAATCGGTTGCAGCTGATCCCAAAATGCTGGTGGGGTATAACCTTCAGCTTTGGTACGGGCATGGACGGTGACCCAAGCTGCACCGGCATCTTCAATCGCATGGGCATTTTCCAGGGTAAAGTTCCGGTCCATATAGCCTAGGCGCATTTTGGCAGAGACAGGAATATGACTGGGTACAGCATCACGCACTGCTTTGACCAGCATGTGTACCACTTCAGGTTCATCTAACAGAACTGAACCGCCACGATGACGGTTTACCGTTTTTGCAGGGCAGCCAAAATTCATATCAATGGCAGGAGCGCCCAGTTCCACCGCACGAATGGCATTGGCAGCCAGCATTTCAGGATTATTTCCTAAAAACTGTACATGAACCGGTGTTCCAGCGGCAGTTTTACCATCGTGCAGTAATTCAGGACAGTAATTGTGATAAACATGGTCGGGCAGCACAGAGTCCGTCACACGAATGAACTCGGTTACACACCAGTCAAAGCTGCCGACATGCGTCAATACATCACGCATAATAGGATCGGTTAAGCCTTCCATGGGCGCAAGAACAAGTTTCAAAGTGTCAGACCTGTACAAAGAAAAACAGGGTTATACGTTTTTTTAGACGGGATGTCTAGCTTAGGGCCTAAATTACAACAATCTACACCGGTGATTTAAGTATGTATCATTAATATAATAGCTTTCGTGTTAAAGAATAGGATTAATTAAAGATATAAATATCATGAGGATATTATGGAATATCATTGTTGGGTTACAGCGACCCCCATAAATAAATTTTCATAAATCGTGATTATATCTTGGATTCGTTTTAACAGCTTTTTATGTGGCTTTTATCGTTAAAGCATCATCAAATATAGTACCTACCTATTTACTCATTAACATCAATTTAACTATTCAGCAAATAATAATCCTCGATATTCGGCCAAAAGCATACAGTTTCTCTGGTGATTATTCTTTACTAAAAAACTAAAGCAAGTTTGAGATTTATAGGTGAAAGTAAGGGAGGGCTATTGCGATAAAAATAAGGAGAAAAAAAATGTCTGCTCGATTTTTACTGCCCCTTTTACTCCCCTTAGCGGGTTCTACCATTGTCTTGGCATTAACAGGATGCGCGTCATCTTCTACGTCCCCGATTACAGACAGCTATGGTCCGAGACCCCATCTGCCTGAACCCAAATCAAGTTTGTTTCCTACGGTGAATATTGCCCCGGCCACAGGTTGGCCTGCAGGTATGATGCCGACTCCTGCTGCGGGTTTAAAAGTCCAGGCATTTGCAAAAGAACTTCAGCATCCGCGCTGGCTGTATGTATTGCCTAATGGAGACGTGCTGGTGGCTGAAACCGATGCACCACCTAAGCCGGACGACAGTAAGGGCATTAAAGGTAAAATCATGAAACTGGTGATGAAGCGTGCAGGATCATCGCATCCGAGTGCCAACCGCATTAGCTTGCTCCGTGATAGCAACGGTGATGGCGTGGCTGATCAAAAAACCGTATTTCTACAAAATCTAAATTCCCCGTTTGGCATGGCACTGGTCGGCAATACACTGTACGTGGCCGACACGGATTCCATTATGCGTTTTCCTTACCAAGCGGGTGCTACTCAAATTACAGCAAGTGGCACGAAAGTACTGGATTTACCCGGTGGCCCTTTAAATCATCATTGGACCAAAAATGTGATTGCCAACCCTGCGGGCAGCAAACTCTATATTACGGTGGGTTCAAACAGTAACGTGGCTGAAAATGGCCTAGATAAAGAAGCTAATCGTGCCCTGATTATGGAATTTGATATTGCCAGTGGCAAAGCGCGACCATTTGCGACCGGGCTACGTAATCCCAATGGACTGGACTGGCAACCTCAAAGTGGTACGCTATGGACAGTGGTAAATGAGCGCGATGAAATTGGCAATGACTTGGTGCCCGACTACCTGACTTCAGTCAAAGCAGGCGCTTTTTACGGCTGGCCGTATAGTTATTATGGTCAACATGTGGATACACGGGTGAAACCGCAAGATCCTGACAGGGTAGGACGTGCAATTCCGCCAGATTATGCATTGGGCAACCATACCGCATCCTTAGGTTTGGCATTTTATAATGCTCAATTAATACCACAATATCGCGGTGGTGCGCTGATTGGTCAGCATGGCTCATGGAACCGTAAACCCCATAGTGGCTATAAAGTCATCTATGTGCCGTTTAAAAATGGCCAGCCTTTTGGTCAGCCACAAGATGTATTGACGGGCTTTTTAAGTGAGCAAGGCGATGCCTTGGGACGGCCGGTTGGTGTGGCAGTTGATCGTGCAGGTGCTATTTTGGTGGCCGATGATGTGGGTAATATGATTTGGCATATATCACCTGTTGGTACAACAACCAATAAAGTAGTAAGTGATGTTTCAGCTAGCCCATAGTGAGCGAGTTCATGGCCTTATTGCACAAAAACTGCTAACAATCATTAACAAACCAGTGAGTGACTAATTTTTTAAAAGCTAGATATCTGATACTGATGAGATTTAGGCCCAAACCGTATCTTGCTACTTGGGTTGGGTGAGAGCAGATTGAACAATGAGTAAACAAAATTTGCGAATCAGGCGTTTAATCCATATTTTAGCTGCTTAGCCAAGGCTTATTTAAATTTTAAATAGAGAATAAAAAACCCCAACATCCTGTCGGGGTTTTTCGTATTGGTGCGCTCGGTATAACTCCTGTCGTACCTTATAGTCCTTGTGCGTATCTATTGTTATTCTTTTATGGAACTTCCTGTTCCTGATGAATCCATCATAGGAAATATCCCGGGAATCGCCTAGACGTAAAGGACTTGAATTGACGTAAGTAAATGCGTACAAGATTGGCTAAAAACTACTCATTTTCCGTGTAAATTGGGCATTCTTTCTCATTTGGACGGATTAATAACTTATTACAAAGTCTCATGTTGAATAAATATCATCAGTTTCATGGACAGTAAGATTAAATTTTTGAAGCTAAAGAAGCCGACTTATTACCACGCCAGGATTGTGCAAATATTGCGAGTTTTAATTTGTATTGAGTTAATGATATTAAACATTATTCTAGTTTAATAAGTATGGGATGAGTGCTTGAAACTTGGAGTACTGTTTTAAAGTACAGGTATGACAGCTAAAATCCTAAACCTAAACTCAATAGCTTAGATTCTGTAGAACATTAGTTTAAATTCATTCAAACTACTCTTAGATTTATACCTCACACTAAAATGCCAGTCGAGCGGACTGGCATTGTTCAATTCAACAAATAAAGTGTATTCACTTAAAACACTAGCTTGCTATACGGTTTTCCATTCTTTTCTGGCATCTTCAGCACTTTTGTTCAAAATCACATTTTCATCTTTAATTTCACTTACCCAACTGAGCGGAATAATATGATGTTCATTATTTTCATCATCACTTCTGGTCAACTTAATTGAGTCTTGACCTTCTAAATGATCTACTTTCCCTATTGTAGTACCACATGATGCAATTACTGAAGCATGTGCCTGGATGTCATTTGGATTGAAATTATTCATTATAATTGCCTATTTGTAGAAGTTGAGATGAACAGTCTACACAATAAAAAAATAGGGATGTGTAAGGGTTATCAGGGTTTGAGTTTTTCTGAGTTAAGAATGTAAGTGTGAAAAAAAATGAATATTTAATAAAAAATAAAAACTTACTTAGAGCTAAGGAACCTAAATCTGTTTGTACGAAAGTATCCAGAGTTTAAGATAATTTACACAAATTAAAATGGAACCTTTCCATGTTGGACTCATATTTATTATTATCTACTCATCATTGGCTTACATACTGTTGAAAAGTCCAGCCTTGGCTGATTGGACTTTCTATTGATTGATCCTTGCTTTAAGCCGGCTATTTAATCATTGTGGTTCATTTTATTAGAAAAAATTAAACCAAAGGAAATAAGGGGCTCATTTCCCCAAAATCATTTCCAGTACAAATTTAGAACCAATAAAACCAATTGCCAGAAGCATAAAACCACTTAAGGTAAAGCGAATCGCTTTTTGGCCACGCCAGCCAAACTTGTAATGACCAATCAGCAAAGATCCATAAACAAACCAGGAAATAATACTAAAGGCCGTTTTATGGGCTAAGTGTTGAGCAAAGAAATCTTCAATGGTGAAGAAACCAAAACCTAAAGCTAAGGTCAGCAAGATAAAACCGGTAATGATTAAATCAAACAACAAAGATTCCATGGCTTGGAATGAAGGCAGTAAATTGACCCAGATTCTTTTTTGCTTGTTTTTTAATTCACGATTTTGGAACCATAGAATTACCGCTTGTATGGTGGCCATCAGTAGAACCGCATAGGCCGATAAAGACAAAATAATATGAATGTCCAAGCCCAAGGAGTGCTGTTCAATTACCTGATTTTGTTTGCTTAAGGCAAAACCTAAAATCAAGCCGGTGGCACCAACAGGAATGCCCAATAAATTAAGGGCCAAAATGGGGCGGTAAGTACTAAAGATTAAACTCAGCAATAACATCAGACCAGATGTGAATGACAGTAATAGGAACACATCATAATTTACGCCTAGAGGGGTCAGCATATCGTTATACAGAACACCCGCGTGTAGCAGTAAACCTAAACCGAGTACGAGCCCTACAAACCAATGGTTCGGATCACGCTTTGACATTAAGTGAATAAACAAATACCAGAAAGATGTGGTATAAGCGATTAATGCTAAGATCGTGTAAACCAAGGGGAGACTGATCATGTCAAACCTTTTTCAGGATGTTGAATATTCATTTATATAAATTCTACGTGAACTACAGTATCCTATAGCATCTTATGCATAAATTTTCTATTTTAAGAAAGATTTTTTTGCAACTGGCAATTTTAAGCGGATTTTGCAATGTTTGATACCTTAACAGAACGACTCACGCAGAGTTTAAGAAATGTTACTGGCTCAGGGCAGCTAACCGAAGACAATATTAAAGATACGTTACGTGAAGTACGTATGGCACTTCTTGAAGCCGATGTTGCGTTACCTGTAACTCGTGAATTCATCGCGAAAGTTAAGGAAGAAGCATTGGGTCAAGAAGTGATGACTCAGTTATCACCAGGCCAGGCATTCGTAAAAATCGTCCATGACGAACTGACAAAAATGATGGGCGAGGCCAATGAAAGCCTCGACCTTGCAGCAAAACCACCTGTGGTGATACTGCTTGCAGGTTTGCAAGGTGCGGGTAAAACCACCACAGCTGCAAAACTTGCCCGTTTCTTACAAGAACGCCAAAAGAAAAAAGTAGCCATGGTGTCTGCCGACGTTTACCGTCCAGCGGCAATCAAACAGCTACAAACAGTTGCAGGTGAAGTAGGCGCGATTTTTCTGGAATCGAGCGCTGATGAAAATCCGATTACCATTGCCAATCGAGCAATTGAGCAAGCCAAAATTCAGTTTGCCGATGTTCTGATTGTCGATACCGCAGGCCGTTTACATGTCGATGATGACATGATGGACGAAATTAAAGCGCTTCATGCAGCTATTAAACCCACTGAAACCTTGTTCGTAGTCGATGCTATGACCGGTCAGGATGCGGCAAATACTGCAAAAGCCTTTAATGATGCCTTGCCTTTAACCGGTGTGATCCTGACCAAAACTGATGGTGATGCACGCGGTGGTGCGGCACTATCTGTACGTGCCATTACCGGTAAGCCAATCAAATTCTTGGGTATGGGCGAAAAGCTTGATGCCTTAGAGCCATTCCATCCTGAGCGTGTGGCACAGCGTATATTGGGGATGGGCGACGTACTTTCTTTGGTCGAAGAACTTGAACGTAAAGTCGACAAAGAAAAAGCCGAAAAAATGGCGAAAAAATTGCAAAAAGGCGGCAGCTTTAACTTTGAAGACATGCTGATGCAATTTGAACAAATGAACAACATGGGCGGCATGATGGGCTTCTTGGACAAGTTGCCTGGCATGAGCAATTCAGGGATTCAAGATGCAATTGCGCAAGCGAACCCTGAAAAGCAAGTGAAAAAAATGGAAGCGATTATCCAGTCGATGACCATTAAAGAGCGCCGCAACCCAGACCTGATGAACCCGAGCCGTAAAAAACGTATCGCAGCAGGTTGTGGTATGGAAGTTGTTGAAGTCAATAAACTGATTAAACAACATGCGCAAATGGCGAAAATGATGAAGAAATTTGCCAATCCGTCAGGCATGGCAAAAATGATGAAATCACTTGGCGGTATGCAAAATAAATTCGGCGGCGGTGGCGGCGGTATGGGACCATTGTTCGGTGGAAACGACAAGAAGTAGGATTATACTTCTCATCGTAAAAAAGGCGCTCGATGCGCCTTTTTTTATAGCTGAAATTTTGCAATACAGAAAAGCACGATGCGAATGACTCTGCATATTTAATCCTAAAGGGAATAACCACAAGTGTTACTTCAACGATGGGTATGAGGCTAAATTAACCAACTCAAATATATAAGAAGAAAAACATACTCTAACTGCAATACAAAGTTTATCTGGTGCAGGATGACCGCGCCTTAGCTAACGTTCTTAATTTTTAAATAGGACAACAAGCATTATAAATACAAAGACCTAAATTAGATCCAGAAAGCATTATTGTCGCACATAGTCTGGGATGTCTGGCGCGCTTGCATTTTTGAACTCAGACACTCCGCCACACTCAAATTAAAGGGCTGATTTTGCTTGCCAGTTTTAAGGATAAATTAACCGCATTGCCCGAGCTGGAGGGTTCTATTCTGCAGGCAAAATTAGACATGTCCATTTTACAAAAAAAACAGATTGCGACTCGATTTTTACTGTTTTCCTGCCATGATCCTTATGTGTCTCCGCCTAAATCGGTCTTGCTCGGACACTTTATTAATGCCCAAATGCAAGAGCTGAAGCATGTGCGGCATTTTATGCAAAGCGATGGGTTTGATGAATTCAAACAGCTTTGGGATATCCTGAAAATTTTGCTACATTATTAATGCATTTAAAATCCATGCGTATCTTTAAACAAGTGATGGATTAAATTATGGGGGACAAGAGCTTCCCTAATTCGTATTTTCATAAAAAAGACCAACAATTGAATCACTCCATTCAGACTAAGCTGGTTGCACACGAGAACAGATGAAGAAGAGGAAACAAAAATAATGGCTCAAGTGAATGTGATACATGGCTATACCGCCAGCCCCGAAGAAAACTGGTATCCCTGGATTCAGCAGACTGCAGATCAGCAGCATTGCAGTTTAAAAGTATTGCGTTTGGATCCTTCACCGCGTCCGGAGCTATCAAGGTGGGAATCACAAATAAATGAGCAGATGGGAAGTCTGGATGAAAATAGTATTGTGATTGCGCATAGTCTGGGAACTGTCGCAGCATTAGATTATTTGTCCAAAAATTTAACCCGTCAGCGTATTAAACAGTTGGTTCTGGTTGCCGGTTTTAATGGTCGTTTTGGACGCTTGGCAGAAGTCTATCCTTTTATCGATGCAGCCCAGATTGATTTTGAATTGCTGAAACGCCAGATTGAACAGCGTGTGGTGATTTATTCAGCAGGAGATGCTCATGTTCCGCCAAAATTCAGTATTGAGCAGGCCAAAAGTCTAGATGCAGAGCTGATTTCTGCCCAATGGCAGGGACACTTTATTGATTCTGAAGGTTGCACGGAACTACCTGAAGTTTGGCGGGCCATACAACCTTATTTAATTCGACTAGATCAGGCTTCTGCCAAGGAATAAATATAATTCTGCAGACCTTTGAGTAACAGGTCTGTCTCAATTTGAGGCTGATATTGGGTAAGATATTGGGCAAATAATGGCGCATCACCGCCAGTCAGAATCAGTTGGCTTGGGTATTTATTCAATACCTTTTCAATGGTACTTACCAAGCTTAATAAAATACCGTGATGCACAGCATCAATGGTATTGCGGCCAGGCGTAAGCTCATCGAAGGTGGCATCGGGAATTTTAATGCCCTTGGTATTTTGAATCAGAGAATCCCGCTGTAAATACAGGTTTGGCAGAATATACCCTCCCAAGTGTTGCATGCCATCAGTCAGATCAATGGTTAATGCAGTTCCGCAACTTACCACACAGTATTGTTGCTTTGGGTCATGGACCACGGCCAGCATTTGTAACCAACGGTCTACACCGAACTTGCTGGTATCTTCATAAGCACAGCGTAGACCTGCATATTCCGCCTGCACTTTGGCAAAGGTCACCGGTACAGCTAAAAATTTTAGAATTTTCTGGATACGTTCATTATTTTTTTTGTCTTGAACTGAAGACACGCCAACCTGATGCAGATCTAAACTTTTAAAATGCTGAATTAAACCCAACAGCAATTCCGCAGGGGACTGCAAATGCAATTCTGCAGCCTGTTCAATAATCTGATGATTCTCAGTAATCCAATATTTTAGACGGGTATTGCCAATGTCTAGCCATAAATTCTTCATTGCATTTCTCTAAAGAGAGGTTTCTAAGCGACGTAAGCGCCCTTGATAAAATTGTTTTAAGCCTTCTCGGGTTTCAATATTGACCGCGCCATCATCCTGAATGCCTAAGAAAATACCTGAACATAGCCCCGAATGATGCTCAAACTCAACCGCCTGATTTTTAAAAGCAGCATAGTGATTAAAACGGGCAGCCAGGTTATAACAATGATGGTCAAACCATTCACTGGCTTGCTGGATGGCCATATATAATTCTGCGATCAATTCAGTACGCTGAATTGCCATTAAGCCTAACTCGCGCAGTGAGGTGGCATGCTGGTCAATCTGTTCTTTCGGCACAGGTTCAATATTGATACCGACCCCGACAATCACCTGATGCGGGGAAAGCGGCTCAACCAGAATTCCGCCCCATTTACCCTGTGTACTATAAAGATCATTTGGCCATTTCACTTGCAAATCCAAGCTTTTTAAACTCGGCATTTGCAGAATATTTAATGCAATTTCAAGGGCAAGCCGCCCATCAATGGCTGTTCGCGTATTTAGCAATGTGCTTAAATAGATGTTCCCTGCGGGTGAAACCCATGGTCGTTGACGTTGACCACGACCTTGAGTTTGTCTCGTACTACAGACTAAAACGCTTTGAATGCCTTTGAGTGCAATTTCACGCACATCATCATTGGTTGAAGTCGTGACTGGTTTCAGTATTAAAACTTCAGGAAGCTGATGAGCTTCGCTGAGGATTTTTTGCAGTTGTCGAGTCTCTAAATCCATTTAAATTTAAGCAACAGTGGAATGTGAATAATGGAGTTAATCATATATTTATTGATTGGTGCAATGGCTGGTTTTGCCGCTGGACTGTTTGGTGTCGGTGGCGGCATGATTATTGTGCCCATTTTATATATTGTGTTCACGCAGATGAACTATGATCCTTCAGTCATTATGCATTTGGCTGTCGGCACCTCATTGGCAACCATTATTGTGACCTCAATCAGCTCTGTCTCAGCCCATCACAAACGTGGTGCGGTGATGTGGGATGTATTCCGCAATTTAGCACCGGGGTTGGCTTTGGGCTCATTTTTAGGTGCCGGGATTGCGGATTATATATCAGGTCAGGGCTTGCAATTACTGATCGGATTCTTCGCAGTTTGGGTTGCCTATGGCATGTTTAATGGTTCAAGTAAACCCGTTGATCCTACGCATCATTTGCCTTCTAAAGAAATGCAGCTGCTGGCAGGCGGGGGGATCGGCATTGCATCGGCTATTTTCGGCATCGGCGGCGGCAGTTTGACGGTACCGTATTTGATTCGTCATGGCGTCGTCATTCAAAAAGCGGTAGCAACTTCAGCAGCAGGGGGCTTGCCTATTGCAATTGCCGGAGCATTGGGTTTTATGTGGTTTGGCTCGAATAGCTCGGTAGAAGTACCGCATAGTATTGGTTATGTGCATATTTATGCTTTCCTTGGCATTAGTGTGATGAGCTTTATTACGGCAAAACTGGGGGCAAAAGTGGCTCATAAGTTATCACCCGCCATGCTGAAAAGATGCTTTGCTTGCCTGTTAAGTACCGTTGGTTTATATTTTATTTATCAAGGATTTTCGACCTATTTTTAATTTTAAATAACAGATAAAAATAGAATGAAAAGGTGTGCTACAGTTTAATTGTTCACACCTTTTTTATATTGGCTTTAAAGACTGAAAAATTGTCTGACAATGTCATTTTTTTTGCTGATAAAACAAAGTAAAAATAGCAGGGTCAATCAAGACGTGTGAAATTTTTCGATTGCATCTTATAAAAACAAGATAGGACGAGTATGCAAGAACAGGAAAAAGACAGTTTGTCCGAACAAATTGCAAAGCATATTAGTGAGCAAATTATTCGTGGCGAATTGGTTGAAGGTGAACGTATTCAAGAGTTGCGAATCTCGGCTGAACTCGATGTCAGTCGTGGCTCCGTGCGTGAAGCATTGTTGCTGTTAGAACGCACCCAACTGATTGAAATTTATCCACGCCGTGGTGCAATTGTGTCAGAAATGTCTGCGCAACAAGTCCGTGCTTTATTTGACATGAGCGCTTTGCTATTGGGGCAAATTGTTCAGCGTGTGGCGGAAACTTGGCGCACTCATGAAGCCGAAAGAATTCAGGCATTATTGCAGCAATTGCATGAAGAGACACGTCAGGGACATACTGAAAAATTCTATGATTTAATCTTTCAGTGTATGGCTCGCCAGCACGAAATGGTGGCTAATCCTTATTTGATGAAGTTCTATCAAGAGCTGTTACCCTCAATGCGCCGAAGCTATTTTTTAACCTTAAATATCTCTCGGCGCGAGCTAGAGGAATCATTTGAACTGTTTAAGTTGGTGACTGATGCAGTTTTGATCCGAAAATCACAACAAGCTACTTTATTTATGGATGATTTTTGTCGACACTTGCGTAACCTTGTGTTGGAATCTCTAACACGGATGAAACAAATCGAACTTGCATGGGCAAGACGTTCACGACGTTGATCAGGACATTATGCGTTTAAGCAGCTTAAAACTTTCCGGCTTTAAATCTTTTGCCGATAGTACGACTTTACATTTTAAGGCGAATCGTACCGCTGTGGTGGGGCCAAACGGTTGTGGTAAATCAAATGTGATTGATGCCATCCGTTGGGTGATGGGGGAATCCAGTGCACGCCAACTCCGTGGCGGCAGCATGCAAGATGTCATTTTTACCGGAACTGTCAAACGTAAACCTGTGGGTGTGGCCAGTGTTGAACTGCGTTTTGATAATACCTATGGCAAGCTCGGCGGTGCATACAATGCCTATAATGAATTGGCTGTACGTCGTCAGGTCAACCGCGATGGCAAGTCTGAATATTTTTTGAATGGCACCAAGTGCCGTCGTCGTGATATCACAGATATTTTCTTGGGCACCGGTCTTGGCCCACGTTCATACGCCATTATTGAACAGGGCATGATTAACCGTCTGGTCGATGCCAAACCTGAAGAAATGCGGGTGTATATTGAAGAAGCTGCAGGTGTTTCGCGTTATCAGGCACGTCGCCGTGAAACCTTGTTGCATTTGGATCACACCACACAAAATTTATCGCGTCTTGAGGATATTGCCGCTGAACTGAAGTCACAGCTGAAAACTCTGAAACGTCAGTCTGAAACTGCGCTGCAATATAAAGACCTGGAAATCCAGATTCGCAGCATTAAAGTTGAAGTGCTGTCTTTTCAATGCGAGCAAAGTAGCCGTTTGCAGCAAGAATATACCCTACAGATGAATGAATTAGGTGAAACATTTAAATTAGTGCGTTCAGAACTGACCACTTTAGAACATGATTTAACGACGACCAGTGAACTGTTCCAGCGTCTGATTCAGCAGTCCACCCCATTACAAAATGAATGGCAGCAGGCCGAGAAAAAACTCTCTGAATTGAAAATGAGCTTGGAACAAAAACAGTCTTTGTTGCAGCAAAATACTTCGACTTTAACTCAGCTTGAACAGCAAAAATTACAGACTAAAGAACGGCTACAATTAATTGAATTGCAAATTGAAACTTTGCAATCGCAATATCAACAACAGACTGAGCAATTACAACAGCAGGAAAGTCAGAACCAAGATCAAAGCCAAAGTTTTGCTGATTTAAAACTACAGCAGCAGCAAGTACAGCAACAGTTTGAAGTGGTCAAAGCACAGGTCGAAAAACAGCAACAGCAAAAAATGCAGATGCTGGCGCAAAGTGAGCAGTTGGCCAAAAATATTGCCCGGATCGAACAGCAAAAACAAACCCTGCAACAGCAAACAGCGCAAATTCAAAATCAGGATCAGCAAGATGATATTGAGCAACTTGAAAGTGAGAAATTTCAGCTCACGCAGCAAGTTGAGCAGTTAGAACAAGGTATTCAAACGCAGAAACAAACATTAGAGTTAGCGCAGACCCAGTATGCACAGCAGAAAAATGATGTTGCGACCATGAAGTCTGCGATTCAGGTGTTGCAAGCGGAACAGAAAAACCTTATTCAGTTGCTGATCAGGAATAGCCCGCAAGTTCAGCAGGATGCTGTGCAATTGATGCAGGTATTAAAGCTTAAAGATCAGGCCAAGGCACATACCCATTTAATTGAAAAGTTTTTGGCAAAATGGCTCTCTGCACAGATCCTTGATGCCGAGGCTGGGTTTGCTGAAAGCATTGCTCGTCAGCTTAAAAGCAATGCTTCGCAACATCAGATTCAATTGGCTGGGTTACCTTGCTTGGCTGACTGGATTGAGTCGCCGCAGCATTCCATTTGGCAGCAGGTTGCAGTTGCAGATCATCTTAACCAAGCTTTGTCTTTGCAATCGCAATTAGGCATCGGTCAGTCGATCTTAAGTTTGGATGGCTATCATGTGGGTGCGGATTGGGTGATTGGCCTGTTTTATGATGAAGCAAGCCAAGCGGGACAGGGTGCACTCAGTCATCGTATTCGTTTAGCTGAAATTGAAATGGCACTGGTACAGCAGTTAGCTCAGCTTGAAACTGCTGAACAGCAATTGCCGGAAGTCATACAACAAATTCAAAGTCTGCAAAAAAATATGCAAGACCAGCAAGACCAGTTAAAGCAGCAGCAAAAGGCCTTGCAGAAGGTTGATATCAACATTGCGAAAGTACAAAGTACGGCTCAGGCATTTTCAGTCCAAAAGCAGCAATTGCAAAATCAGTTACAACAACTGGATGAGCAGCTGGAAGAAGATGCAATGCAAAAAGATGATCTGGAAATTGATTTGCATGCGCTGAATTTGAAACTTGAGCAGGCTTTACCCAATTATAAAACTATGCAATTTCAAGTTGAGGAACTGACCGAGCAGCTGGAAAATACCCAACACACCTGGCAACAAGCTCAACAAGAGCTGGAGCTGCTACGTCGTCAAACTGCACAAACTGGGCAACAAGCTGAATTACTGGAAAAAGATGCATCATTTTTAAAAGCACAATATCAGCAGATTATTGCGCAAATGGAACAGGCGAAAAAATTTGTCGATCCGGTACAGCTCGAATTGCCGGCATTAGAGTCGCAATTTAATCAACAAGCTCAAGTCACCGAGAAGTTGCAAAAGACCTGGAGTGAATGGCAGATCGAGCTGAATAATATTCAGCAAAAACAGCAAAGCCTGACTGAGCAGCGTCATCAGCATCAACAAAAAGATGAAAAATTACGCGGTCAACTGGAAGAAAAACGTCTGGCTTGGCAAGTGGCCAAATCGGATTTTCAGCATTACTCAGAACAACTCAATGCGTTGAATAGTCAATTGATTGGCGGTTTAAATATTGACCTGATTTCACACCAACAACAACTGGAAAAAGCTCAGCAGCGCTTTGAAAAATTAGGCGCGGTCAATTTGGCCGCTTCTGAAGAATACCAAGACGTATCCAAGCGCTATGAAGAACTGAGTCACCAGATTGCAGACCTGGAAAACACGGTGGATCAATTACAAGGGGCCATGAAAAGTATTGATCAGGAAACCCGCAAGCTGTTTATGAATACCTTCGATCAGGTCAATCTTGAGCTACAAAACTTGTTCCCGAAAGTATTTAATGGCGGAGAAGCCAGTTTAAGCCTTGAAGATGACTGGCAATCGGGTGTAAAACTAATGGCTCGACCGCCAGGTAAGCGCAATAGCTCTTTAGCTTTATTGTCTGGTGGTGAAAAAGCATTAACAGCATTGGCATTGGTGTTTGCCATCTTCCGTTTAAATCCGGCACCATTCTGTGTTCTGGATGAGGTTGATGCCCCTTTGGATGATGCAAACGTGGGTCGGTTTTGTAATTTGGTAAAAGAACTTTCTGAACAGGTTCAATTCATTTACATTACCCATAATAAAGTTGCAATGACGATGGCAACCGATTTGTTAGGTGTTACCATGCCAGAACCCGGTACATCAAAATTAGTCACTGTCGATTTGGAACAGGCAAAAGAATACGGTTTAGTCGCGGAGTCATAATATGGAAATCACCACCGTCGTTGGTATTGTTATCGCCGTTATCATTATGTTATTCGGTTTAAGAATACTGTTTAAAAAACCCGCTGATGCAGCACCGTCATTAGATTCAGAACTTCATGTCGATACAGATAGCCAGAAACCCGTGATTCCTCGCCATGTCCGTGATCAATTACAAAATGCCAATGAAGCCTCAAGTCTAGAGCGGGTTGAATCGACTTTGGCAGAACCGGCTGTTGAGCTTGCTCAAGGTTTCAATAAAACAGAAGCAAATAAGACCGAAAGAAAAACTGAGAAGGCTGAAGTTCAGACAGCAGTCGCTGCTGCGACAGAAACAACGGAACAGGGCGAATTAACAGCAGATTCAGTCATCAAAGCAGATGAAGTAGCATTAGATCTTGCAGAAGATAAGACCATTCAAGATGAAAAAACTGTAGCCAAAGATGCAACAGAACTCAGCCTGAACGGAACAATTGAAAAAGCTGAAATTTCAGAGTTTGAAGATGAAAGCAGTATTCTGGATGAACATTTACATGAACAGCAACGTGTTGATGAGGAAAGTGCCTTATCTACTGCGGTTGATTTTATTGCGTTAAATGTTTACCCGGAACGCCGCATTTTGTCAGGTGAAAAAACCTTAAAAGTATTGCTGAAGTATGGTTTGCGTTTTGGTGAAATGGCGTGTTTCCATCGCTACAGCCAAGATGACAGCAAATTACTGTTTTCCGTATTGCAAATTACCGATGAAGGCGCAGCGGGTTTTGATCTGGAAACCTTATCTACGGAGCAGGTCAAAGGTTTGGCATTCTTTCTGGCCTTGCCACATAGTGATGTGCAAAATGCCTTTGATACCATGGACAGTCTTTCACGCCTGATTGCGCGTGAAATTGATGGCACCGTCTATGATCAGAACAATCAGGAATTTACCCCACAGTTACGTGAGCAGTGGCGTCATCAGGCAATTGACTATCGTTCAGGACATGCCGCAGAAGTTTAGTTTGAAACTAGATGAATCGATTTCTATAATGGCGAGTAGATAAAATTTTTTAAGGGCGGAAATCAAACCGCCCTTTTTTATGGTGGATGTATGACTCAAGATTCAACTATCAAAGCGCAAATGCGTCAATTGATTCAAATTTTAGCCAAGCATAATCATGCCTATTATGTGATGGATCAACCAAGCATTGAAGATAGTGAATATGATCAACTTTTTCATCAGCTTAAAGCCTTAGAAGAGCAATATCCTGAATATATACAAGCTGATACACCGACCAATAGAGTGGGAGGAAAGGCACTCACTAAATTTGCAAGCGTGACCCATGCGGTACCCATGCTGTCATTGGGGAATGTGTTTAATCAAGAAGACCTGTTTGCTTTTGCGCGCCGTGTAGAGGAGCGTTTACCAAATCAAAAAATTCAATATGATGTTGAGTTAAAGTTCGATGGCTTGGCTATTTCCTTATGGTATGAACATGGTGTGCTGGTTCGTGGTGTAACACGTGGTGATGGTGAAACAGGTGAGGATATTACCCATAATGTCAGAACCATTCGTAACTTGCCTAAAGTACTTTCATCTGTTCAAGGTTCAGTTCCCGCGCTACTCGAGGTTCGTGGTGAAGTCCTGATGCCAAAAGCCGGCTTCGAGAAACTCAATGCGGAAAATGCAGCCAAAGGTGAAAAGACCTTTGCCAACCCGCGTAATGCTGCGGCAGGCAGTTTACGTCAGCTTGATCCGGCGATTGCAGCGTCACGTCCTTTGGCCTTTTATGCCTATGGTATTGCCCAGTGTGAACCCCATCATGGTCAAACCACCATATCTGCCAGTCTGGAATGGCTCACTCAGTTTGGCTTTGCGGTAGGGGAATGTCATTTTATTTGTGACAGCATTCAAGAAGTGCAGCAACGCTATGAAGAAATCAATGCGAAACGTGCGAGTTTGAGTGTTGAAATTGACGGCATGGTCATTAAAGTCGATAGCTTAAAACAGCAAAAACAATTGGGTTTCTTAAGTCGTGAACCACGTTGGGCAACGGCGTATAAATTCCCTGCGGTTGCCGCTTTAACCACGGTTGAAAAGATTGACTGGCAAGTGGGGCGCACCGGTACTTTAACCCCTGTCGCACGATTAAATCCGGTTGCAGTGGGCGGGGTAACGGTATCCAATGTCACGCTACATAATATTGGGGAAATTCACCGTTTAGATATACGTATTGGCGATACTGTTAGTGTTTATCGTAGTGGTGACGTGATTCCCAAAGTGGAAAAAGTCTGGCCAGAATTTCGTCCGGATGATGCAGTTGAAGTTCATCTTCCAGAACAATGCCCAATGTGTGAATCCCCAGTGGTGATGCCGGAAGGTGAAGCGCTGGCACGCTGTTCAGGCGGTTTATACTGTGCTGCGCAGCGTATTGAAGCGATTCGCCACTTTGTTTCGCGTAAAGCCATGGATATCGAAGGTCTGGGTGAGCGTTGGGTGGAATCGTTATTACATCTCGATTTACTGAAAAATGTGGCTGATATTTATTGCCTGCATGAACATCGCGAACAGTTACTCACCATTGAAAAAATGGGTGAAAAGTCTGTTCAGAACCTGTTGGATGCAATTGAACATAGTAAAAAAACTACACTGGCTTCATTTATTTATGCTTTAGGTATTCGCGGTGTCGGCGAAACCACAGCACGTATGTTGGCCAATACTTTTCAGACTTTTGAAGCCCTGCAAAATGCAGATATTGAGGCACTCAAGAAAACACCTGATGTCGGTGAAATTACGGCTGAATGGATTGTAGATTTTTTCCAGGCGGAACATAACCTGGAAGTGGTGAATCGTTTGCTTGAGGCAGGAATTCACTGGGATGCCCCCATTGCACCCACACGTCAGCCACTTAATGGCGAAAGCTGGGTGGTTACCGGAACCCTCAGTAGTATGGGGCGTGATGATGCGACACATTTGCTGCAAGCCTTAGGGGCGCGAGTCAGCGGTAGTGTATCGAGTAAAACCAAATGCGTGGTTGCGGGTGAAAAAGCCGGTTCTAAACTTGAAAAAGCCGAAAAACTGGGCGTAAAAGTCATGAACGAAGCCGAATTTTTAAAGCTGATGGCTGAATACGGACAAATGTAGAGTTCAGCTAAAAAGCCACCGTGAAGGTGGCTTTTTTATGGGGGGAGATTCAATATTTAAAGATATTTTTTTACCACACCATCATCGAGTAACTGCTGGAAATGCTCAATCAAACTGTTTTCAATGTTGCGGTATTGCATGCCGAGTTGTTGCTGACTTTTATGTGCATTAAAGTAGATCGGATAGCCCATATTGAGCTCAACAAATGATTTGGAGAAACCTGCCAAAGGTCCAAACAGTTTGAAAGCCGCTTTGGGGAGTTTATTTCGTGGGAACGGGAACTTGGGACCAAAGTTCTGACGTAAAATTTTTCCCATTTCCAGTAAGCTTAAAGTACCGCCACTAATAATATAACGACCTTCAGCATCAGGATTAAATGCAGCTTGAACATGTGCTTTTGCAACATCACGCACATCCACAATACCATTCCACATAGGCGGTACACCAAGTAAAGTCATGCCGTTGGCAAACTGTTGCAGAACTTCTACACTGCCTGATTGGGTAGTTGCAGTTAATGAGGGACCGAGAACCAGCGCCGGGTTAATACACACCAAATCCCAACGCTGTTGTGATTTTTGCATCTCCCATGCCTTACGTTCTGCCATGACTTTGGAGTAAGGATACGGTTGATGTGTTTCTGAACTGGTGCTATTCCAATGCGACTCATCAAACTCATTATTTGCGGTATGTTGAATATCAATAGCATCGCCATAAGTCGCGGCGATACTTGAGGTCACAACCACACGTTTCACTGACTCGGTTTTATTGACACTATTCAGCACATTTTCAGTACCTAAAATAGCAGGTTCAATAATGTCTTGTAGCGCATCTTTATAGTTGTTCACCACAAAAGGCGATGCCATATGTAACACGATTTCACAGCCCTGCATGGCGTCATCAAATGAATCAGCTTCAAGCAGATTGGCTTTAAAAAGTTTAAGTGTGCCCGTAGTTTCCGCGGCAATTTTCTCTAAATGGGCAAAGCTGGGTTTTTTATTCAGGTCACGGACAGTGGCATGTACGGTA
The DNA here is from genome assembly GCF_004331055.1 of Acinetobacter sp. ANC 4779. NCBI lineage: Bacteria > Pseudomonadati > Pseudomonadota > Gammaproteobacteria > Moraxellales > Moraxellaceae > Acinetobacter > Acinetobacter sp. ANC 4779. The sequence goes on along the minus strand of NZ_SJNU01000009.1, from coordinate 105,463 downwards.
TGACCTTGTTCCAGTAAATTTTTAATCACCCAACTGGCGATGTAACCTGTTGCACCGGTTACCAGAATGGGCAAGCTATATTGTGGAGTCGTCATAAATTAAACCATTGTTGTTTTTTAAATTTGTGTCTATCTTAGAGTGAAAACACAGCATTGTCTTTGACTAATTGATGCATCTTTTAGCAATGATGTAGCATAAAAATACTCTATTTTTATTGGTAAATGCGCGGCATAGATTTAATATTATTTAAAATAAAACGTATATGCTACCGAACGACTAGCGGTTAAGAGCCATATCACGCAATTAATAGCATTTATCCGAGAATGAAGTAAGAAGCGTTTGTAATCGTTACAAATCTTAAAAATATACTTTTACTGTTTAAATAATCCTTGAAAAAATCAGCTCGATTCCGCAAAGGCTTATTTTATATATGGAAAGTTCTGCTAAAGCTACTGTAAATGCGTATGTTTCTCATTTTAATTTTATAAAAATCATAAACTTACATATTTTTTGTTTTGCATCTCCAGGCAGTTTTGTCCATAATGAGGGGAAATGGTATGGAGTAATTGAAATGCGTGGCAATCCAGAAGTCGTAGACTATCTAAATATGTTGATCGGTGGCGAACTGGCTGCTCGTGATCAATATTTGATCCATTCTCGCATGTATGAAGATTGGGGTTTAACTAAAATTTTTGAACGTATCGATCATGAAATGCAAGAAGAAGCAGCACATGCCGATACGATTATTCGCCGTGTATTGTTCCTAGAAGGTACACCGAATATGAACCGTGATGACATCGAGACCGGTGAAGATGTTGTAACGTGTTTAAAAGCAGATTTAAAACTTGAATATCATGTCCGTGAAAAATTGGCACAAGGCGTGAAACTGTGTGAAGAAAAAGGCGATTACGTGACCCGTGATATGCTTCGTCAGCAAATGTCTGATACTGAAGAAGATCATACCTACTGGCTGGAAAAACAACTTCGTTTAATCGAGCTGATGGGTTTGCAAAACTATATTCAATCGCAAATGTAAACTTAAATTGAAAAATAAAAAGCCTGACTTGAGTCGGGCTTTTTATTAGCTTCATTTTTATCATTTGAGCCGAATCGTCCTGTATAACTTTTGAATATTTGAATATTTGAATATTTGAATAAGCAAAGCTCTATTGAGAAAACTTTTGAATATCGGCCAACACCTGTGCGGCATGTGACTGTGTATCTACGCTGTTGTAGTGATAAACAATGGTTCCTTTGGGATCAATCAAAAAGCTTTCTCGCTTGGCGATTTTAGTAATACCGAGGTTACGGACAATCCCAAGTTGATTCGCGAGTTGCTGATTACTATCTGCCAGAATGGGAAAAGGTAGCGCTAACTTTTCTGAAAATTTTTGATGAGATTTTACATCATCCAAACTCACGCCCAAAACCACCGCGTTACTTTTTAAAAACTGTGGATACAGTGCCTTGAATTGATTGGCTTCTTGCGTGCAACCTGGTGAATTATCTTTGGGATAAAAATATAAAACGATCCATTTGCCTTGGTATTGGCTGAGTGAATGCCATTTGCTGTTTTGGTCCTGTAGTTTAAATCCCGGTGCGGATTTTCCGACCCATTGTTTTTGAGAAGTTTCAGACTTTGAAAAAATGGGATTTTCAGCAGATGTGAGCTGAGAAAAACTTAAGCATCCACTCATACAGAGCAAGATGATTTTGTATGGTTTAGAAGTGTTGATCATATTCTGCATATTCTTTTTGTCGGGATCTTTCTAAATACTAACAAAATAAGCTTCATCAGACCTAGATCATTTTTGATGGATTTTGTGCAGTTTAAAAATCATCAAATTTTATATACTGTAGTTAGTCAGAACAGGGATTTAAGGATTCACATTGCTGCAACGTATTTTACTCATCACAGGCTGGGGCGGTGGCATCAAACTGCTTGATCCTTTGAAACAGCTATTACAAGGACAAGGTCATCAAGTTGAGTTGATTAATATCTTTAATGCCTTGGATGAGCAGATATTACAACAACAGGTTGACCTGGCTAAACAGTTTGATGTCATTGTGGGTTGGTCTTTAGGTGGGCAACTGGCCACTCTGCTGGTAAATCAGCTTGAAAAACAATATGCTCAACAAAAAGTTCTGATCACCCTTGCTTCTAATCCTTGTTTTGTTGTCAATGATTCATGGCAAACTGCAATGGATCGACTCACCTTTCAGCAGTTTAAACAGTCCTTTGAACAGGATGCGATTGCGACATTAAAGAAATTTGGCTATATGGTCTGTCAGGGCATGAAAAGTACCAAGTCAGATTTCCTCCTATTGCAAAGTTTAATTCAGCCACAGCAAATTCAACTGTTAAAGCAAGGTCTAAATTTGCTGGAACAATTAAATGTCGCAGATATATTAAAAAGCTATCAGGGTAAGCAATATCATTTATTTGCGCAGCAGGATAATTTAGTTAGTTGCAAAGTTGTGGAAAATCTTGGAAATTTCCATGCAAAATTTTTAGAGGTTGATCTGATCTCTGGTTCACATGGTTTCCCCATATTTAATGCAGAAGAAACAAATGATAAAATCTGCCAGTATTTAAAAAAAATAAAACAAACATCTTAAGAAATGGCTTATATCGCAATTTCTTTTTATTCGGTGGCAGTTTAAGATCTAAAAATTAGAATTTTTATGCATTGTTAGAGGTAAGGATGACCGAGTTAACTGATCTGGAGTTTGATCTTGAACATATCTGGCATCCTTATACCTCCATGACGCAACCATTGCCGACGTTTAAAGTGCAACAGGCCTATGGTGCCATTATTGAACTGGAAGATGGACGACAACTGATTGATGGGATGTCGTCTTGGTGGTGTGCCATTCATGGTTATAACCATCCTGAGCTGAATCAGGCGGTAACGGATCAACTGCAAAAGATGTCGCACATCATGTTTGGTGGATTTACCCATGATCCCGCAATTGAACTCGGTAAACTCCTGTTAAAAATCACTCCGCCAAGTCTGGATAAAATTTTTTATGCCGATTCAGGATCGGTCGCAGTGGAAGTAGCACTGAAAATGGCTGTGCAGTATTGGTCTGCAAAAGATGGGTCTGCAAAAGATCGGTCATCAAAAAATGGCTCTGCGCAAGGTCAAACGCAAAAAACCAATTTCGTGACGCCACGTTCTGGCTATCACGGCGATACCTGGAATGCGATGTCGGTTTGTGATCCAGTGACAGGGATGCATCAAATTTTTGGTTCAAGTCTACCCAATCGGTTCTTTGTTCCGGCGCCACAAGTCGGTTTTTATGATCAATGGAATCAGGACGATATTGCAGAACTGGAAAAAACTTTAGCTGAACATCATCACACCATTGCTGCTTTAATTTTGGAACCTATAGTCCAGGGTGCAGGCGGGATGCGGTTTTATCATCCTGAATATTTACGTCAAGCCAAATTGCTCTGTGAAAAATACCAAGTGTTATTAATCTTTGATGAAATTGCCACGGGTTTTGGGCGTACCGGCAAGCTGTTTGCCTGGGAACATGCACAAGTTGAACCGGATATTATGTGCATCGGCAAAGGTTTAACAGGCGGCTATATGACGCTCTCGGCCACATTAACCAGCAAGCATGTTGCACAAATCATTAGCCAAGGTGAGGCAGGTGTGTTTATGCATGGTCCAACCTTTATGGCCAATCCGCTGGCCTGTGCTGTTGCATTGAAAAGTACACAAGTTTTATTGGCGCAGGACTGGCAAGCCAATATTCAACGAATCGAAAAACAGCTAGAACAGCATTTACAACCCTTATCGCAACTTGATTATGTACAGGATGTGCGGGTACTGGGTGCGATTGGCGTGGTTGAACTGAGCTTTAATGTCGATATGAAAACTCTGCAACAACAGTTTGTTAAGCGCGGTATCTGGATACGTCCATTTGGAAAACTGGTTTATGTAATGCCTCCGTACGTGATTAGTGAGCAAGAGCTGAATACTTTATTAGAGCAATTGGTCGAGGTGGTTGAGCAGATGCAAGAGGTTTCAGTATGAATCTGCTAGATAACTATGCAGCAAAGCTGGATGAACTGAAACAGCAGGGTAATTTGCGCCAATTTACTTCCAATGTTCAGCAAGGCCGTTATATCGAAATTAACAGTCAGAAGATGCTCAACCTTTCATCCAATGATTATTTGGGATTGGCATCAGACTTAACTTTGCGTGAGCAGTTTTTTGATGAAACGCCGACTGAACTGCGTATCATGAGTTCATCATCTTCACGTTTATTGACAGGGAACTTCCCTGAATATCAACAACTGGAAAATAGTTTAACTCAGGCTTTTTATGGCCGTGCTGCACTGCTGTTTAACAGTGGTTATCACATGAATATCGGAATTTTACCGGCCTTAAGTGACAGTAAAACCCTCATCTTGGCCGATAAACTGGTACATGCTAGCATGATTGATGGCATCCGTTTATCTACGGCCAAATATGTGCGTTATCGTCATAATGACCTAAATCATTTAACCCAACTTTTGCAAACTTACCATGCAGATGAGACTTTTGACCGCATTATTGTGGTGACTGAATCCATATTTAGTATGGATGGCGATGAAACAGATCTAGCTGAACTGGTTCAGATTAAAAAGCAATTTGCTAAAGTTATGCTTTATGTGGATGAAGCGCATGCCATTGGGGTGCGAGGTGAGCAAGGCTTGGGTTGCGCTGAACAATATGGCGTCATTGAGGATATTGATTTGCTGGTGGGCACCTTTGGTAAAGCACTGGCATCGGTCGGAGGCTATTTGATTTGCCATCCGATCATTCGTGAATATTTGATTAACTCAATGCGCCCGCTGATTTTCAGTACTGCGCAGCCACCGATCTGTATGGCTTGGACTGATTTTATTTTTCAAAAATTTTTAACTTTAAAAAATGAGCGCCAGCATTTAAAGAATATGAGTCAGTCCCTACAGCAAGCGGTTTTAAGTAAAGGTTTTGATTGTCCGTCAACCTCACATATTGTGCCGGTCATTATCGGGGAATCACAAAAAACCGTAGATCAAGCAAGGCAGTTGCAGCAGGCCGGTTTTTATATCATGCCTGTTCGACCACCGACTGTACCCAAGCATAGTTCAAGATTACGTATTTCACTGACCACACAAGTGAGTCAGACTGACCTCGATCAGCTTGTGGCATTGTTGTGAGTTTGCCGGGTGAGTATTGATAAATCACAGGTCGCGCAGCGCTTTGAAAAAGCAGCGCAAAGTTATACGCAACATGCGGTGGTGCAAAAAAAGATTTGCCAGAATTTAACTCGGTTAATGCAAGAATACTTATCCAAAAAAAGTCTGGATGGTGTTTTTGAAATTGGCTGCGGGTCAGGCAATTTAACTCATTTGCTGCTGCAGTATTTTGTAATCAAACAACTGTTTTTAAATGACCTATATCCGCAAGTTCAACAGCATTTTCAAGTTAAAGAAAATTTGCAATGGCGGATTGGTGATATAGAACAACTTGATTTTCCCCACGCGCTTGGTCTGATCGCATCCAGTTCAGCCTTGCAATGGATCTGTGATTTAGATGCAATATTTAAAAAATGTTCGGATGCTCTAACCGATAAAGGATATTTGTGTTTTTCGACCTTTGGTCAGCAGAATCTAAAAGAAATTAAGGCATTGACGGGACAGGGCTTAAATTATTTGAGTCTTGAAGAAATTCAGGAAAAGTTACTGCTGAAGAATTTTGAAATCCTGCATCTTTCAGAAAATATTGAAACATTAACTTTTCACCATCCTAAAGAAGTACTGCAACATTTAAAAGCCACAGGCGTGACTGCAACCGCGTCGCAGCATCGCTGGAGCAAACAGTCGTTACAGCAGTTCTATCAAGATTATTTGAAATTTTCAGAACTTGAACAGAATGGTCAGCGCCATTATCAGCTGAGCTATCATCCTATTTATTGCATTGCACGGAGCAAGTCATGACAGCACCTGTTTATTTTATCAGTGGTATTGATACCGGGATTGGCAAGACTTATACCACGGGTTATCTGGCAAAATTATGGAATGCGCAGGGCAAAAAAACCATTACTCAAAAGCTGATCCAAACCGGTAATACAGATATTTCTGAAGATATTGAACAGCACCGTAAAATGATGCAGATGGGCTGGTTTCCCGAAGATGAAAGCAAGCTCACCATGCCAGAAATATTTAGCTATCCTGCATCTCCGCATCTGGCGACCAAAATTGATGGTCGTGAAATTGATTTTCAGAAAATTGCAGATGCAACAAAGCAACTGGCTGAAAAGTACGATGTAGTTTTACTCGAAGGTGCAGGTGGCTTGATGGTGCCTTTAACTACAGAAATGCTCACCATTGATTACTTGGCTGAAAAGAAATTCCCGGTAATTTTGGTCAGTTCTGGGCGTTTAGGCAGTATTAATCATACTTTACTGAGTCTGGAGGCTTTAAAAAGTCGTGGTCTGGAACTGTATGCTTTGGCGTATAACCTGAATGATGAATCGCAAGACCCGCTTATTTCTAAAGATACTTCTGAGTATTTACAAGCGTATTTGGCGAAACATTTTCCTCAAGCGCAGTGGATGGATATTCCGGTGCTTTAAAAGGTTCACTTTCTAAAAAGTGATAAAAAAGCCACTCAAATGAGTGGCTTTCGTTTTAAAAGCATTTAAGAATTAAAATTTCTTAAAACCTTTTTTTAAACCAAAGGGTGGTTTACGTTGTGCAAATTTATCTGTAGCACGGTTTTGGTTTTCAAAGGTGTTGCCGTTACGCTCAGTAGGCGCACGGTTGCCACGATCATCGCCACGTGGTTCTGAAGAACGATCAGTACGAGTATTAAAGCGGTTATCAGTATTGCCTTCGGTACGAACAGGGCGATTATTGAAACGATTGTCGCTGCGGTTGTCAGTACGGCCATGTTCAGGACTTGCTTGACGTGGGTCACGACGTTGTTCCGGCTGAGCTTCGCCTTCGTTATCACGACGTTGCTGACGTAAATAACCACCACGACGTGCAGCCATTGGTTTTTCTTGCATACGTTCATTACGACGTTTTGCCATACCAAACAGGCCAGTACCCTGACGCGGTTTCAACTCAACAGATTTGGTCAAGTTGTCGATATCGCCTTTATCAAGCTCCATCCAACGACCGGTACGAAGTTCGCGCGGTAAAATTACCGTACCGTAACGGGTACGAAGCAAGCGGCTAACTTTAAGACCTTGCGATTCGAAAATACGACGAACTTCGCGGTTACGACCTTCTTTTACTACCACTTGATACCAGCGGTTAATCCCTTCACCACCAATTTCAGAGAATGATTCAAATTTTGCCGGACCATCATCCAGAACAACGCCTTCAGTCATGTTCTTTTTGAGTTGTGGTGTTACTTCACCCATGACACGTACTGCATATTCACGTTCAATTTCATTTGAAGGATGCATTAGACGGTTGGCCAATTCACCATCATTCGTGAACAGTAAAAGACCGGTCGAGTTAATGTCCAGACGGCCCACCATCACCCAGCGATCACCTGGAATTGAAGGAAGCTGTTCGAATACGGTCGGACGTGATTCAGGGTCATTGCGTGAACAAATTTCACCTTCTGGTTTGTAATAAATCAGAACACGACGACGAATTTCGTCTTCAATCTGGAATTGGACTTTACGACCATCGATGCGAAGCTCATCACCTGGTTCAATGCGTTCACCCACTTGGGCAACACGTCCGTTGATACTTACACGACCAGCGGCAATGACTTCTTCCATATAACGGCGAGAACCCAAACCAACGCGTGCAAGCACCTTTTGTAATTTTTCACTCATGACAGCATAACCTTAGAAATTATCATCAACAGTTCACCTATCTATGACTTCGGTGCGTGAGCATCGAGCGCCATAAAAGCTTCCTTGGCATCCTGCAGGGGAGGCAATTGACCTAAAGACGACAGGCCAAAAGCATTTAAAAATTGTGGCGTTGTAACTAACAACGCGGGTCTTCCCGGGAGTTCTCTGAATCCGGACTCCTTAATCCAGTTCCAGTCAAACAAAGATCTTAGTATTTGACTATTGTTTGAAACCCCACGAATTTGTTCAATATCTGCTCGGGTTACTGGTTGATGGTAAGCAATCACAGCAACGGTTTCGAGCAGGGTTGGCGACAAGCGAGTTGGTCGCTCTGGCCAAACCTGGGTAATGATATTGCGATATTTAGCACGAACCTGAAAACGGAAACCTTGTGCGGTTTCCACTAGTTCGATCGATCTGCCATGTTGTAGCATAGCAAGCTGTTGCAAGAATTGACGCAATTCTGGTTTAGTATACTTGTTTTGGAACGCTTCTTTTAAGCGTGCAATTGAAACAGCAGCTTCACTGGCAAAAATAATGGCTTCCAGTTGCATCAAAACTTCATGTTGATTATCTGCAACAGACAAAGGTGCGACTTGATCATTCATCATGCCCATACTCCTTGAATCGCAAGTGGCGCTTCAATACCTGTTGCAATAATATTCACTTTTTGTTGGCGTGTAAGTTCTAAAATGGCCATAAAGGTGACCACCATGCCCATACGGCCCTGACTCGGTTTCAGCAAGGCCTCGAAATGCAGGATTTCACCTGACTGTAAGCGGCTTTGAATAAAGGCAATGCGCTCTTCAAGTAATACCGGTTCTTGCTGAATCTGATGGATCACCGGTTCTGGGCGATTAAACACACAAAATAAAGCATCGCGTAACAGACCAATATCATAGCCTTGGTTGTTTTGTGCAATCTGACCCAAACTGACATTGGTTGGAAATGTATCACGTTCTAGAACTGGCATCTGACCCAAACGTTCAGCCACTTGTTTCAGCCGTAAATAGGTTTCAAGACGGTCAATCAGTTGTTGTTTTGGATCTTTTTCAATCACAATGGATGAGTTTGTTTTTGGAAGCAAAAGCCGCGATTTAAGATCGGCCAATAAAGCTGCCATCACCATATAGTCTGCGGTAAGTTCAATATTGAGTGACTTCATTGCATCCATATAGGATAAATACTGAGCTGCAATCGGGGCAATATCAAGTTGTAATAAGTCAAAACCGCTTTTTTGAATCAGGTAAATCAGGAAGTCGAGTGGTCCTTCGAAATGCTCTAAAAGTATTTCAAATGCAGCAGGAGGAATGTATAAATCCTCTGGAATTGATTCTTGCCACTCATCCATGACGCGGATGGGTGAAGCTTGCTCCATAGGATTATGGATCGGTTGATTCATTACAGTTATAGGCCACGCGAATTTTCAAAAGCATGCAGGGGGGCTTTTGTTTCGATCTCGCATCGAAAGAAAAAGCACATAATTAATCTGGCTAGTCTAAAGGAAAACGGCTTTCAAATAAATTACAAAAGCTAACAAATGACAAAAAAACCTAAAAAAAATAGGGAATTTTTATTTAAGTGGAAGTTAGGTGAACAATGTCATTGTTAAGTATCTATTTTCTACTGGCATAAAAGCAATTCTTTACGCAAAATAAAATAAAATAAATTAAAATAAACACGGTTTGATCCTAAATGAAACTTTATCAAAAAGTACAAGAAAACCAATATGGTCAAATGATTGGGATTCCGGTAGCTAATCCCTTGTCCATTCATCTGGTAGCAGAAAATCTATGCGGTAAAAATGTCAAATTACATGATTTGTCTGCAACCCCCTTGAGTGAAGAGCATTTTAAGCAAATTTGGCAATGTGTAAAAACCGAAGCGGATCGCAGTTGTTGGACTTATTTGCCTTATTCAGGTTTTGAGACGACAGATGAGTTGCGAATTGCTTTATATAACTATTTTGACTTTAAAGGAACAACGCATTATTTAATTGAAGTGAGCCATAGAATGGTGGGATGGGTAGGGCTAATTAATCAATGTCCTGCGGATCATGTCATAGAAATTGGTAATGTTTATTTTTCACATCAAATGAAGCAGTCTACAGCCTCTACAGAAGTCATCTATTTACTTTTAAAAACTTGTTTTGAGCAGGGCTTTCGACGAGTGGAATGGAAATGCGATGAATTGAATCAGCCTTCAAAACGTGCAGCTTTACGTTTTGGATTTCAGTATGAAGGAACCTTTCGTCAACACCGTATAGCTAAAGGTCGAAATCGTAATACAGCATGGTTTTCAATTCTGGATGAAGAATGGCCTGAATTGGAAAAAGCATATCAGGCCTGGTTGAAAATGGATAATTTTGATGCAGAAGCTAAGCAGAAGAAGCGATTAAAAGACTTTATGGATTTATATATTAAATAATCGCTGGACTTATTTCAGTTGTCCCATATTCATTGCAAATTCAACGATACGTTGGCATGTATCTCTGTCACATAAATTTTGATTCACACATTGAGCCAATAATTCATCGACCGTCGAAACGTCTAGAAAGTACATGAAAACATTATTTTCGATATTTATAATTTTTGCATCATCCTAACTGGAAATAACTTGAGCCTGGGATTCTAGCGTCCAAGGATGCTCAACATAAATGGTATCTTCTTCTGAGAACTGATGGATATTGAGTAATATATTGAATAAGTCCATCAAATAATTCTCTATTTCTATCTCTATCTTTACTTTTAAGCTCAGTTTCGAATGTAAGCGCTTACTCGAAAGCGCTTACATCTCCGACACCACGACGGATCACTTGCGGATGCTCGCCAGATAAATCAACAATACTGGTGGTATTTAAAATGCCTAGGCCGCCATCAATAAATACATCAATCCGTTTGCCCAGTTCCATTTCAATATCATAAGGATCATCTAAAGGATCTATATGGTCGGGCAGAATCAGTGTGCTGGTTAAAAGCGGTTCACCCAATTCCTTGAGTAGCATCCGACAAATTGGATTACTGGGAATGCGCAGCCCAATGGTTTTCTTTTTAGGATGCATCAAGCGTTTAGGGACTTCGCTGGTTGCAGGCAATATAAAGGTGGTTACAGCAGGGGTATTGTTTCTCAGCAACCGATACATGGCATTGTCCACCTTGGCATAGTTGGCAATATCGGATAAATCACAACACAAGATGGCATATTGATGCTTTGGCCCTAAGCCACGAATTTGTGCAATACGCTCCATGGCACTTTTATTGCCGATTTGACAGCCAATTGCATATGCGGCATCGGTCGGATAGACCACCACATCGCCGGCGCGAATACGTTCTACCGCCTGCGTGATTAAACGGGGTTGAGGATTATCAGGATGTACTCTTAAATGAAGCATATTTATTCTCTCCCGATTTATTTTTAGACATTATCTGTTGATATTACAAAGTCTTGCAATCAAGCTTTGATGCGTTTATGTAATTTAGTCTAACATTTTTCGTTGAAACTCATCACTTTGTAATGTTTTGCCACTTCGCGTACAGGCACAGATACACTGAATAAAGCGTGCTGCATCGCGAGGAAGTTTGGCTTTACCATTAAAATACTGCTGAATTTGGGCATATACATTGTCTTTAAAAGTTGCGCCATCACCGCCCGCACCGGTTAAATTATCTAAAGATACACGGAATTTTCGACCGAAAGCTTGAGAAAATAACCATTCAATGGCTTGCGGTTTAATTTCCACCTGCTCAAATAATGCCTGTTGATCAGCACTTCGGCCATCAGGCGCATACCAGTATCCCAAGTCCGCCACTAAGCGTCTTTGTTCGCCCGCAATGCTCCAGTGGCTGATCTCGTGTAATGCACTATTAAAGAAACCATGCGCAAACTGAATGCGTGCAGCAATGTCTTTCGTCGCTGGAAAATATTCAGGTTCAAAATCACCACGAACAAGCGTCACATTTAGGTGGGAAAACCAGTGATTAAAGTGTAATATAAGCCAATCTACTTGTTGAACTTCTGTTTGCAAATTAGCCCAAGGTGAAAGTTGCACATGGTCTAAATAAACCGCAGAATTTGAGGTTGAATGAGTGGTTAACCGTAATGAAGTGGTGACTTCAGGTTGCGGCTGCAACTGATGCATGACTTGTATTACCCAAATGATCTGTCTAAATAAGTACAAAATTGTATCTTAATCTTTGACAGAGTACCCATGAATTTGTAGAATTGCCGCCTTAATTATGTCAGCAAATACCTTTCCGGCACAGATTGAGCCGTTTAAATGGGCTGAGCAAGGCTTTACATGGTCAGGTACCCTGCCATTGTCTCGCTTTGTTCGTATTTCCCGTGAAACCGTTGGATCAATTGATCATCAATTGATTAACATTGACTGTAAACTATCAATGGATGCGTATCATCGTATCGTATGGTTAGATGGACATGTTGAAACGAAAGTTCCAATGGAATGTCAGCGTTGTCTGCAGACCGTTGAAATTCCTCTCGTTTCAGACTTTCATTTAGCGCTTGTGGATGATGAATCACTGATAGAGCGCTTGGATGAGGATGCTGATTTCATCGTCTTAGGTGAAGGTGAAGCAACGATAAAAGGTAGCATTGATGCGCCTGCGTCGGCTGATTTGCTCGCACTGATAGAAGATGAGTTGTTATTGTTGATGCCTTTGTCTCCCAAGCATGATGTTTGTGTACATAAGCATCAACCCGCCGATGAAGACATTGCCGAAGAAAAACGGGATAATCCGTTTGATGTTTTGGCAGGTTTGAAGGGCAAACTTAACTAATTTTTGTGTTATACTGTAAAGTATAAGACAACTGAATTTGTTCTGATCCATTTTTTCGATCTTTGTAAGGAGCCATCATGGCCGTTCAGCAAAACCGTAAAAGTCGCTCTCGCCGTGACATGCGCCGTTCACATGACGCTTTAACCGAGAATGCATTAACTGTAGACCAAACATCTGGTGAAATTCACCGTCGTCACCACGTGACTAAAGATGGCATCTACCGTGGTCGTCAATTGTTCGCTAAAGCAGCTGCTGCTGAATAATTGGTGATATTAAGCGTCAAGCTTAGTAGAAAAAATGGGAGCGAAAGCTCCCTTTTTTTGTTGCCGTTTTTTGTTGTATTTGGCAATTACCAAAACAAAAATTAAGTGTTAAATTTCGCTTCGTAAACGAGCTTAGACTCATGAAAGGATTTTGATATGTCTGCTAAACCACTCGAGCAAGCAGCTCAAGCGACAAAAACTGCATTTGTTTTTCCTGGTCAAGGTTCACAAAAAGTGGGCATGTTGGCTGAACTTGCAGAACAGTTTAGTGGTGTGACCGACACTTTTGCCGAAGCTTCAGAAGCGATTGGTTTTGATTTATGGCACATTGCCCAAAGTGGTGAAGGGTTAAATCAAACAGAATTTACACAGCCTGTATTGCTGACTGCAAGTATTGCCTTGTGGCGTGTGTGGTTGGAATTGGGTGGTGTTGCACCAAAATATCTTGCAGGTCACTCATTGGGTGAATACAGCGCATTGGTTGCAGCTGGAGCGATGAGCCTTGGCGATGCCGTTAAGTTGGTACATTTACGCGGTAAACTCATGCAAGAAGCTGTTCCACAAGGACAGGGCGCGATGGCCGCTATTTTGGGCATGGAAGATGCCAAAGTGATTGAGCTTTGTGAGCAAGTCAGTGCACAGGCGAACGGTTCAGTAGAAGCCGCAAATTACAATGCACAAGGTCAAGTGGTCATTGCTGGTGATAAAGCAGCAGTAGAAGCGGTAATGGCTGCGGCAAAAGAACAGTCAGGTAAGGCGATTGCATTACCGGTCTCTGTTCCATCACATTGTTCACTGATGAAACCAGCTGCGGAAAAGTTTGCAGCAGCTTTGGAACAAACTGCCATTGAGCTACCTATCCTTCCTGTAATACAAAATGTGAATGCGAAAATCGCAACGGATGTGGCAGGAGTGCGTCAGGCATTGACTGCACAATTGTATCAATCCGTACAATGGACCAAGACCATGCAGTACCTACAAGACGAAGGTGTAGAGTATGTGGTTGAATGTGGTCCGGGTAATGTTCTTGCCAATCTTGCGAAGCGTTTACCAAATATCGAAAAAGCATTTCCACTAGACAGTAAAAGTCGTCTTGAGGATGCGTTAAATGCCATTTTGGTGGCTGAAGGGAAAATTGCATGACACAAGAACGTAAAGTCGCCCTAGTAACAGGTGCGAGCAGAGGAATTGGCGCTGCCATCGCTCAGCAATTAATTCAAGACGGTTATTTTGTTGTAGGTACGGCAACGTCTGAAGCAGGCGCAGAAAAATTATCTGCAAGCTTTGCTGAAAATGGTGCTGGTGCAGTGCTGGATGTACGTGATGCGACTGCCATTGATGCCTTAGTTACAGATATTGAACAAAAATATGGTCCTGTCTTGGCACTGGTTAATAACGCCGGAATTACCAAAGATAATTTGTTACTACGTATGTCTGAAGATGATTGGGATGATATTCTCAATATTCATCTGAAAGCCGTATACCGTCTATCTAAACGTGTTTTAAAAGGTATGACCAGAGCACGTTTTGGACGCATTATTAATATCAGTTCTGTCGTTGCCCACTTTGCAAATCCGGGACAAGCCAACTATTCTGCTGCAAAAGCAGGTATAGAAGCGTTTGGTCGTAGCCTTGCAAAAGAAATGGGTAGTCGCCAAATTACGGTGAATGCTGTTGCGCCAGGTTTTATTGCAACAGAAATGACAGAACAGTTAAGTGAAGAAATTCGTAAGAAAATGAGTGAACAAGTGGCATTGAACCGTTTAGGGGATCCACAAGATATCGCAAATGCAGTGAGCTTTCTGGCTAGCGAGAAAGCAAATTACATTACTGGTACTGTTTTACATGTAAATGGCGGTCTATACATGAGCTAATTAGCTGATGTATAAACTTTCAAAAAATTAGATATTCAATTAAACTAACGGCATTAAAAACGCCACAAGCAATGAGGAGAATTCCTGTGAGCGATATCGAACTACGTATCAAACAAGCGGTTGCAGAACAACTTGGTCTTAAAGCTGAAGAGATTAAAAACGAAGCATCTTTTATGGATGACTTAGGTGCTGACTCTTTGGACTTAGTTGAGCTTGTTATGTCTTTCGAAAATGATTTTGACATCACTATCCCTGATGAAGATTCTAACGAAATCACAACTGTTCAATCAGCTATTGACTATGTTTCTAAGAAACTAGGTTAATTGTTGTTTCAGCTTTGCTGAAAATGAAAGCCACCTTTTAGGTGGCTTTTTTAATGGAAAATCAAAATGCTTGTTGGATCGCTTTTATTACATACCGTTACCTTTACATGACCAAACAGCATCTTTTTGAAGCGGAATTTTAGGTATAAAAATAGAACACTATTTTTAATAGCATAAATAACAAGATGGAGAACTAAAATGGGTCTTTTTGATTTTGTAAAAGGTATTGGTAAAAAAAATACTGCACCAGCAGAACCACAGGCAACTCCAGCAGCGTCAACTACTCCAGCAGAGCCATCTGCGCAAGAAATTGCAAATAAATTACTGGGCCATATTAAAGCGTTGGGCTTGCCTGTAACCGGTTTATCTGTGAGTTATAACAGCACTTCTGATCTGGCGACCATTAAGGGACAAGTACAAAGTCAGGCAGACCGTGAGAAAATTGTGCTGGCGGTAGGGAATGTTGATCATGTGGCAAAAGTTGATGATCAGATGACTGTTGCAACGCCTGAACCTGCAAGTAAATTTTATACAGTTAAATCGGGCGATTCCTTGTCTAAAATTTCAAAAGAATATTATGGTGATGTAAATCAATATAACAAAATTTTTGAAGCTAACCGTCCATTGTTAAAAAATGCCGATGATATTTATCCAGGACAGGTACTTCGTATCCCTGCTTAAAGAGAAAGTAATAAAAAAGCGCGAAAAGCGCTTTTTTATTAAAATTTATGCTGTAGTTTTCGCTTGGAAAATTGTTCTCTGTCTAAAAAAACGTTAGGATTTAAAGAATAATGTTGCGCCAAAATCTGGATGAGTTGTTGTCGGTTGCCTTTGTTCAACATATTTAGATCAAGATGTGCCATTTTATATTTCTTTCGAAATTCAGGTTTTAAAATAAAACCGATACTGCACTTTTTCCACCTTTTGGGGTCTACTGCCTTTGTTTTAAGTGGCTTAAGCACACGATACTTTGAGGCATGCGAGGAATAAAGCTGAGCTTTGAACAAGGTACTACGCTGCACCACGATATTGAGCTTTATTCCCATATTTTGTATGGATATCGTTTGGCGGGTCACTACAAGTTTTAGGTTTATGGCAATACAGGCCAGCAGAATGATCAGTGTCACTAATAACCAACCTGACGGGGGTTGATGGAATAAATACTGAATCAGGCTACTGAAATCCTGAATCATATTGAAGCTGCTGAGTGAGTGTTGTGCTAAAACAATAAATAGGGCAGGGATAAAGATCAGTCCAATTAAATAACGTGGCAGATAGTGACATTGAAATAGTGGATCTTCAGTTGTTATGTCCATAAACCGTCACCTTTCAAAAAAAGTATAGCTAGGAAATGATTGCTGTTTCTAGCGCAATGACTGCTCTATTACTAGACAGCGAATGCTTAAACTTAAGACTGTTATAAACTGGACTCCAGTTGAGTAAGATGGACTCTAATGTTTAATACTTATTTTATCTGATAATTTTTTATATTCATCTGTGTGGTATTTAGCTATTTTAAGTTTCTGAATTGAATTGGCTTTAGCTATTTTTGTTATAGATTTGAGTAGGAAAGTAAATCTTGTTGTTTAACGTATTACGCTTTCTGATTTTATATAGTTTTGATGTGTGCTGAAATTACAGCAGACTTCCACTTGGCAGATTCTAGGCAGCAAACCTGTAAAAGTACATCGGCCATTTGATTTGGTGTTTTAAAATTTAGAACTTTCTGGATTCTTTGTTGATTATTAAATAACTCAATATAATTTGTAATATCGGCTTTAGCTTTCTCTCTTTTTTATAATGATAGTGATGAACTAATTCATTTTTAAGTATTCCGCAAAAGCTTTCAATCGGTGCATTATCTTAACCGTCTCCTTGTCTGAGTGTAGAATTAAGCTTTTTGTTGGATATATTAAAAAAGAGAGCACTTATGCTCTCTTTTTAACGTTCAAATGAGGTGAAATTACCTTTTATTTGAACTTAGTTTTTCACTTTATATGCAATTAAGCTATCGCCTGGTGTAGTTCCCATAGAACCATGACCACCCGCAGCAACAACCACATATTGTTGTTTGTCTTTACCGATGAAGGTAGACGGTGTTGCTTGACCACCCGCAGGAAGCTCAGTTTCCCACAGTTTATCACCTGAGTTGACATCGTAAGCACGGAAGAAGTTATCCGCAGTTGCAGCATGGAATACAACACCACCTTTAGTGGTTAATGTACCGCCATGAGCAACCATACCTACGTTGAAACCCAACGGGAATGGCATTGGCAAGAAAGTAGTTTTAAGGTTTTTGGTATTACCGATACGACGAACCCATTCAGTTTTACCCGTTTTTAAATCTACAGCAACCATACGACCCCAAGGTGGAGCAATACATGGAACACCTAACGGAGATGCAAACTGAGAAATTTGAGTTGCATACACACCTTTGAAGTTTTCATTCCAATATGGAGTGCCGTCTTTAGTAAATAGACGTTTTTCTTCAGTTTCAGGCGTACGTTTAATCAAATTATAACGGTAAGCCAAACGCAATGGTGTTGCGACTAAGATTTGACGCTCTGGGTCAATTGAGATTGAACCCCAGTTAAATACACCCATGTTACCTGGAAAGATGATTGAACCTTTCTCTGTTGAAGGGGTCCAAGGATTACCATCGTAACGGTTGTTACGGAAACCAATTTGACATTGCATTTGGTCAAATGGCGTCATACCCCACATTGATTTTTCAGTCAAAGTTTCAGGTAAGAAGTTAAGTGCAGATTTAGGTTGAGTCGCTGCATAATTTTCACCTGCAATACCCTCTTGTGATACTTTAACCTGTTCAATTGGGTAAATAGGTTGACCGGTTAAACGGTTCAATACAAAGATGTTACCGACTTTGGTGGGTAAAACAATTGCAGGTTGCTTTTTACCTTGATAGTCAATATCAAGTAATGAAGCTTGAGCTGGGTTATCACGATCCCAAAGGTCATGATTTGAAGTTTGGTAACTCCATTTTAACGCACCTGTTTTAAGATCAAGCGCAACCAAAGCATCACGGAATTTTTCCACAGTGCTGTTGTCATCTCGTCCTAAGCCTAAAAGGTCAGGTGAACCATTACCAAATGGAATATAAACTAGACCATTTTTAGTATCAGCAGTAAATGTTGACCACGCAATTGGTGTGTCATATGGATATTGTTGACCTTCTGCAAGTGGTGCAGTAAGCGTTGGATTCGCTGGATCGAAGTTCCATACCAATTGACCTGTGACAGCATCATAAGCACGGATCACACCAGATGGATTACCAGATTCATAACCATTGTCCATGGATGAACCACCGATAATCACCAGATTACCCGCGACTAAAGGTGCAGCCGTTTGCATGTAAACGTGTGGCAAAATTTTGCCCATGTTTTTCAATAGATCAACTTGACCATTGTCACCAAAACCGGCACACAATTTACCTGTGTCTGCATCTAAAGCAATCAGCTTAGGATTCGTTGCAGTAGTGGTGTAAATACGTTTAGCACATTGTTGCGGTGCTGCAGGTGCAGCCGCTGTTGAAACTGCGGTTAAGCTTGCAAGATCAAGATAGCTCACACCACGACAAGTTTGGTGTTGTTGTAAATATGAACCTTCACGTTTAGGTACATATTTCCAGATTTCTTTACCCGTTTCAGGCTCTAAAGCATGAATTTGGTTGTTTGCAGTACAGAAATATAATGCACTATTGACTTTAAGAGGTGTGGCTTGGAAGGTATATTCAGAGGCATCCACTTTTGGATCACGTACATCGCCTGTATGAAATTCCCAGGCTTTTTCAAGTTTGCCAACATTTTCAGTATTAATTTGCATTAATTTAGAAAAACGAAGTCCATCTTGATTACCGCCATAAGCTGTCCATTCTTCATCAGCAACATTCGCATCAGAAGCTTCGACAGGATTTTGAATATCACCTGTGACCCGAATTGAATCATAGAACATGAGACCAATGACCATGACAATCATGAGCCAAACCGTACCGCCTAAGAAAGGGTGGAATTTACGGTTTTCCGCTTCAGGTTTTTCTACAGCTGCTTTGTATAAAGGCTTAACAATAAAGGGTAGGGATAGCCATAAACCAATAAGTGCGAAAAGCGCACCGCGTGGTACCCATTGCCATTTATCGAAACCGACTTGAGCAATAATCCAAATCAGGATAGCCCACATCACTACTGCGTAGAAAGTCAGGACAATTTTTTTCTGAAGAAACAATAAAGCTGCTGTAATGAGTAAGGCAATACTAATGAGGAAATAGGCAGGGCTACCTCCGACCATGAGTAATTTGCCACTCATATACATTAAAGCAAGAGCGAATATTGCAATAACAATACTCGTGATTTTGTTTAACATATTCGATCTCTTTGGGATGATTTTGGTTAAATTTCAATCCATTTTTAGCAAAAAAAATGAATGAAAGGGTTAACCAGCAATAATTGAAATAACTTTAAAAGCCGAAGCTTTCATGCTGCTGATCGCTATAACCTGAGGATTTGAATTATTCCAAATTTAATAAATTTATTAATATCAGCAGGTTATTCATTTTGATTCAACAGGGAGCTTATTGAGAAATTGAATTCCATTGGCGCAAAAGACAGGAAAACCTCTATTTTGCTGAATTCGGCTATTTCAAATAAACGTTAAAACATTTCAATCGGGCATTATTGATTCAAAGGCTTTAGTACTATAAAACCTTTTTTATTTAAAAATCATAAGTTTAAATATTTTGAGACATTCAATAATGACCAATCAAAGTCAATACTAGAACTACAAGCTTATGTGATAATTTTATCACAAGGAGATAAAGTAAGCATATTATATGGTATTTATATAAGAAAAAACGAATTAATTATCACTTTTTAATATTTAATTTTAAAATTTCTTGTAATATATAAAGCCTCAAATATTTTTCGTACTTTTAATTTAAGACTTAAAACGTCTTTATTTCAGGATTAGTCCATGCATCTCTCTTATTCTCTACGGCTGATAATCATCTGTAGTGCTGTACTCATGTGCCAAAGTTCATTTGCAAATGAGCCTTGGTCTCAAGATCGACAATGGTTATTTGGTGACTGGAATGGCAACAGACAAGAACTAGAAGAAAAGGGTTATAAGTTTACAACGACAATTACGACAGAAAGTGCATCCAATTTAGCGGGTGGCTATAACGACGACAATAAGACTTTACATTCTTATAATTTAAATTTAGGAACACATTTCGATTTAGAAAAGATTAAAGGCTGGAAAGATACAGAAGCCAATATCATGATTAGTAAACGTGACGGTCAGGAATTGTCAGGTGAACGAATTTCGATGCCGGGCTACAAACATTTCAGTAATGTACAGGAAAATTATGGTCGTGGACAAAGTTGGCGTATTTCTTCTGCCTGGATTAAAAAAGGATTTAAAGATAATACGGTACAAGTCAAAGTCGGTCGTATGGGCTTGAATGAAGACTTTGATGGCGGGCAATGTGAATTTCAGAACTTGATTTTATGTGGTAACCAAATTGGTAAAACCAATGGTTCAATTTGGTATAATTTTCCTGTATCTGGCTGGGCTGCCAATGTTAAATATCAATTTGCTCCTGAATGGTCAATTGCAACCGGGATTTATGAAATTAACCCTGAAAATATGCTGGAAAATCGTGGTTTTAACTCAACCATGGATGAAACAGAAGGTGCAATCATTCCGCTGCAGTTGGTCTGGACACCGAAGTTTGATGGTAAGGGCGGGGAATATAAAATTGGTGCCTATTATGCGGATGTCGATATGGATGATGTCAAAACCAATGCCAATAATCAGACTGCTGTAAAAGGCGATAGCTTTAAATCTCACGATGATAAATACAGCTTCTGGTTAAGCGGTCAGCAACAATTAACTGCACCAGATGGCAATGCTAACAAAGGCTTATTTGCAACTGCTCACCTTGTGTTTAACGACAAAGGGACTTCAACTGTAGAGTCGACGCAACAACTTGCCTTTTGGTATAAAGGACTCATTGACAGTCGTCCACAAGATTCAATTGGTTTAGGTATTGCCCATTTTGATGTAAATAGTCGAGTGGCAGATTATCAGCGTTATAACAACACAGTCATGTTGGACGTTGGTCAACCAAAGCCATATTTTATTCAGGATGATGAAGTCAATATCGAATTAAACTATACCTACCGATGGTCTCCAGCGGTAATGTTCCGTCCTAACCTTCAATATATTTATCAGCCAGGCGGTATTTCTGAAGTGGATAATGCTTGGGTGGCCGGTCTAACCATGCAGTTAAATTTCTAATTTAGATCTCATTCACTCCTTAATAAAAAATTTGGAGTTGTATAGATGAACTACCTTTTGACTTTAAAATCTACCCAATTGACGGTGTTGGTTATCACCCGAGGTGGATAGCAAAGTCTTTATGTAGGAGCGATTGAAGATGATACGTTCGTTTGTAGATCCCATTAAAATTTAAGCAACTCGTAACGATACAAGTTATCTCTAAACCTCTGCATCGGTCTATCGCCTTAAGCAAACTTATATGTCACCTTATGTGTTGTTCTGGATTGAAAAATCCAAAATACTTCCTTTCATTTTAACCTCTGTGATTTTATAGGTATTAAGTTATAAACTTGGTGTTGTTATTCAATTTTATAATAGTAAAACAGTTTAAAAAATAAACATGTTATTTGTTTTTAAGTTGTTGTATTAAATTGGGTTTTTTATTCCAAATAAAAAATCCCGCTACAGGAGCGGGATTTTTGAATCTTTAAATTACCAGCTTAACGCGCCACCCGTTTGGTAGTCGGTCACGCGAGTTTCAAAGAAGTTTTTCTCTTTACGCAAGTCCATCATTTCTGACATCCACTGGAATGGGTTGTTTACACCAGCGAATTGTTCAGGCAAGCCAAGTTGCGCTAAACGACGGTTTGCAATGAACTTTAAGTATTCTTCCATCATTGCAGCATTCATGCCCAATACACCGCGTGGCATGGTGTCACGTGCGTATTCAATTTCAAGCATTGTCCCTTCAAGAATCATTTGAATGATTTCTTCTTGGAATTCAGCTGTCCATAGAGCAGGGTTTTCATTCTTGATTTGGTTAATCATGTCGATACCAAAGTTCAAGTGCATAGATTCATCACGCAGGATGTACTGGAATTGCTCGGCAACACCATTCATCTTGTTACGACGACCCATAGACAGAATTTGGCTGAAACCACAATAGAAGAAGATACCTTCAAGTACACAGTAGAATGCGATCAAGTTGCGAAGCAAGATTTGGTCGTTTTCAGGTGTACCTGTTTTGAAAGTAGGATCACACAAAGATTGAGTATACTTCAAGCCCCAAGCTGCTTTACGCGCTACTGACGGTACTTCACGGTACATGTTGAAGACTTCGCCTTCGTCCATACCTAAAGATTCGATACAGTATTGGTAAGCGTGAGTATGAATCGCTTCTTCAAATGCTTGACGCAAGATGTACTGACGGCATTCAGGGTTGGTAATGTGACGGTAAATCGCCAATACCAAGTTGTTTGCAACCAATGAATCGGCAGTCGAGAAGAAACCGAGCGAGCGCATAACAATCGTACGTTCATCTTCGGTTAAGCCATTTTCAGACTTCCAAAGAGCGATGTCATGGTTCATGTTTACTTCTTGCGGCATCCAGTGGTTGGCACAACCGTCAAGATACTTCTGCCAAGCCCATTCGTATTTGAACGGAACAAGCTGGTTCAAGTCAGCACGACAGTTGATCATGGCTTTATCATCAACTTGCACGCGCTGTGCGCCCATTTCAAGCTCTTCCAAGCCTGGCGCAACATCAAGTGTTTCTAAGGCAGCAGATGCTCTTGCCAACGAATCGGCTGAATGTTTTGTTCGACCTTGACTGGTTCTAGCGGATTGTGCAGCACCCAAATCCGACGCTGGTGGTTGTGCATCAGATACCACTTGTGTATGAGTCGCTTTTTGCGGCTCGACGGGCGCAGACTTGAGTTCAGGTGCAGCCGGTTTTTGCGAATCATCTTCGAAATCGTCCCAACTTAGGATAGACATATCAATTCTCTCTTCGATGCTTATATCTGTTATCTGACATCTCACAAACGAAGATGTCTACTATACGCTTATTCTGTGTAAGCAAAATTAAGTTTTGCCGATGAAAGCACTAAACTTGTTCGATAGAGCAGATACCCACACTACTTATTTTGCTTACGCTGTTGTGCTCGAACCTTAACAAATGCATAGGTCAGAGGTACGTAAAAACAAACAATAAAGGAAATCACCAGAACAATAAGTCCTAACATATAGTTATGGGTCATATGGAGCATGATGGTTTCCTATAATTATTTAAAGTGTGAATCCTAGCTGAAACTAAGATTCACATTTACAAAATCATTTTTTAGATGATTTTGTAGGTTTAACGGTTTCAGTCACTGTTGTTTTAGGATGCTTTTTTGCATACTTTTCAGTAACAAAGCGACCAGTACCAGCATCACGGGAAACTTTTTTAGTAGCCATAGAGGTATCTTCATATCAAATCAAAATGACTCGTACTGGCTCGAGAAAGAATTCAGTGCTACAATTCATCTCGCATTTGCTAATGCCAGCCTCGTCGTGACCATTTTGGTATCACTTCGAGATTGAAAGCCTTCTACTAGTTTTGATCGGCCTGTAGAGGGCTTTTTTATTGCCTAAATTTCTTGAATCCCCCTCTTGCGCAGCAATGCTGCTCACCTTTTGCAAAAGGGGACTTACATCCAGTCATTTGCTTCGAGGAATCCCCCTCCTTTTAGGAGGGGTTAGGGGAGGTTATGAAGCCTATTGACAAGCTTCACAATCTGGATTGTCAATTGAACATGCCAATGGCACTGGCGCTGCTTGTGCAAAATCATCTTCAGCTACAATCGCAGCTTCTGGTTGCTTGGCAGCTTCCACTACCGCAACGGGTGCGCTGGTGATAACCGCTGGGCCCATATTTGATTTTACTGCGTTCAATGCACCGGTATTAATGGTCGATTTCTCTGTAGAAGTCGCACCCAAGGCACGAAGGTAATAAGTGGTTTTAAGGCCACGCAACCACGCCATTTTGTACGTCATATCCAGTTTCTTACCATTTGCACCAGAGATGTAAAGGTTAAGAGACTGTGCCTGATCGATCCATTTTTGACGACGTGATGCAGCATCTACAATCCAGCGTGGCTCAACTTCAAACGCAGTCGCGAAGATGGCTTTAAGCTCTTCAGGAATACGCGAAATCTTCTGAACAGAACCTTCAAAGTGTTTAAGGTCGTTCACCATCACAGAATCCCAAAGGCCGCGATCTTTTAACGCACGTACTAGGTACGGGTTGATCACTGTGAATTCACCAGAAAGGTTCGATTTCACATACAGGTTTTGGAACGTTGGTTCGATAGACTGAGAAACACCACAAATGTTCGAGATGGTTGCAGTTGGAGCAATCGCCATCACGTTCGAGTTGCGCATACCGTCTTTTTGAACTTTGCTACGTAAAGTATCCCAATCCAGACGAGTGGTACGATCTACTTCGAACATGCGTTCTGGACGTGATTTCGCAACGATATCTAAAGAGTCGATTGGCAAGATGCCCTGATCCCAAAGTGATCCTTTAAATGTTTCATACGTACCACGTTCAACAGCCAAATCACTTGAGGTTGTAATTGCGTAGTAAGAAATCACTTCCATCGATTCATCAGCAAAATCAACCGCAGCATCAGAACCGTAGGCCAAGTTCATTTCATATAAAGCATCCTGGAAGCCCATGATGCCCATACCCACTGGACGATGCTTCATGTTTGAAGTACGTGCTTGTGGTACAGCGTAGTAGTTGATGTCAATTACGTTATCAAGCATACGAACAGCAGTTTTTACTGTACGCGCCAGTTTTTCACGATCTAAAACACCGCCTTGAACGTGTTGAACCAAGTTGATTGAACCCAGGTTACATACCGCAATTTCATCTTCACTGGTGTTCAAGGTAATTTCTGTACACAAGTTAGATGAATGCACTACGCCCACGTGTTGTTGTGGTGAACGCAAGTTACATACGTCTTTGAATGTGATCCAAGGATGACCGGTTTCAAACAACATAGACAGCATTTTGCGCCACAAATCTTTTGCACGAATCACTTTGTGCAACATGTTTGTTTCTTTGGCAATGCCTTCATAATAAGCATAACGTTCAGCGAATTTTGCACCCATTAAATCATGCAGATCAGGTGTTTCAGACGGAGTGAACAAAGTCCAGTCACCATCTTCAAAGACACGTTGCATGAACAAGTCTGGAACCCAGTTTGCAGTATTCATGTCATGTGTACGGCGACGGTCATCACCGGTATTTTTGCGCAGTTCCAGGAATTCTTCGATGTCCAGGTGCCAAGTTTCAAGGTACGCACAAACTGCACCTTTACGTTTACCACCTTGATTTACCGCTACTGCAGTATCGTTGGCCACTTTAAGGAACGGAACAACACCTTGTGATTTACCGTTAGTCCCTTTGATGTATGAGTTCAAGGCACGAACTGGTGTCCAGTCATTGCCTAAACCCCCTGCCCATTTAGACAACATTGCGTTATCACGCATTGCGCCATAAATGTTGTACAGGTCATCACCAATGGTGGTTAAGTAACAGCTAGACAACTGCGGACGTAAAGTGCCAGAGTTAAATAGGGTAGGTGTTGACGCCATGTAGTCGAAGCTAGACAACAAGTTGTAGAACTCGATGGCACGATCTTCACGGTTTTCTTCATTTAACGACAGACCCATTGAAACGCGCATGAAGAACAATTGCGGTAATTCAAAGCGGATGCCATTTGAGTGAATGAAGTAACGGTCAAATAAAGTCTGCAGACCTAAGTATGTGAACTGGTTTGAGCGTTCTGGTTGAATCGCTGCTGCCAGTTTCGCAAGGTCAAAGTTAAGCAGTTCCGGAGAAATAAGGTCAAGCTCGATCCCTTTCTTCAAGAAAGTTTCTAAAGCATCGCCTTCGTTGGTCTCGGTAGATAGACCCAAGAACTCTAAACCTGTAGCAACCAAGTTGTCACGCAGTAAACGTGCAGTTACATACGTATAGTTAGGTTCTTGTTCGATACGGGTACGAGTCGCCATCATCATTGTTGTCGCGATGTCTGACTCTTTTACGCCGTTATATAAATTCTTGATGGTTTCATCGACGATCGCTTGAACATCAATACCTTCCAGACCTTCAGCCGCTTTTTCTACATGTGCTTGTAGCGCAGCCAAGTCAAGCGGTTGAAGCTGACCATTTGCAGCAGTTACTTGTAAAGTCGGGTGATGGTGTGCACCGAGTTGTTTACGCGCATCAGCACGTTGGTCGCGGTAGATGACATACGCACGTGCAACTTTCTGTTCACCGGTACGCATAAGCGCAAGTTCAACTTGGTCTTGAATTTCTTCAATGTGAATCGTGCCACCTGACGGTAAACGACGGCTAAAAGTATTCATTACCATTTCAGTAAGTTGTTCTATACGGTCATGAATACGGCTTGAATCAGCGCTTTGTTGACCTTCTACAGCCAAAAAAGCTTTACCTATCGCAACAGAAATTTTTTCTGCATCAAAAGTAGCAACATCACCGGTGCGTTTAATCACCTGAAGTTGACCAGGAATTGAAGTGATTACGCTCATGTGGGCATAGCTCCATTGTCATCTATTGTTATGTGTGAGGACCATTTGAACTGGACGAAATCTCATCTCAGTGTTTGAGGAATAAACACAAGAACTAGTGGTTTAAAATCGAATTGAACACAAGATACGGGAAAAATGAGCTTAGATCAATATTGACATTTTAGTAAAAATTTTTCTATTTCTTCGCAATATCTCATTGCAAAAAAATCTCTATTTTTATGTTTCTTGTATAAGCCTGATTAGACAGGGGTCTAGCATAACAAAGCTCGAATTAAGTGCTTATAGATAACCTTGTGGATAAGTTAAAAGAGTGCGGTTAATTACTCATATTCTGAACAAAATGGCAAAATGTATATAAATACATCATTTTGTAACAAAATGTATCATAAAAATGGTAGAAATGGCTATTAATTATTAAAAGTTCAATCAATTCAATGTTTAATAAAAAGTTAACAAAAAGCTACTTTGATGTATCAGTTTGGTGAATGCCATCTTGTTTACAATGTAAACGTGTGTATATTGCTGTGTATATTGAAGCGTATCCACAGGATTTTTAAGGATACCTTAATCCATATAAAGGGGCATTTTATGAGCCAAGAAGAAAAGTTACCTAAAATTTTAATTGTTGAAGACGATGAACGTCTTGCACGTTTGACTCAAGAATACCTGATTCGTAATGGATTAGAAGTTGGGGTAGAACCTGACGGTAATCGCGCAATCCGTCGTATTATTGCCGAACAACCAGACCTAGTGGTGCTGGATGTGATGTTGCCAGGTGCCGATGGTTTAACCATTTGTCGTGAAGTTCGTCCACATTATCATCAACCGATTTTGATGTTGACTGCACGCACCGAAGATATGGACCAAGTTTTGGGTCTGGAAATGGGTGCAGATGACTATGTCGCTAAACCTGTTCAGCCACGCGTTCTCTTGGCGCGTATCCGTGCATTATTGCGTCGTACGGATAAAGTACCTGAAGATGAAGTTGCGCAGCGTATTGAATTTGATGACCTTGTAATTGATAACGGTGGTCGTTCGGTAACTTTGAATGGTGAGTTGGTTGACTTTACCAGCGCTGAATATGACCTGTTATGGTTGTTGGCTTCAAATGCCGGACGCATTTTATCTCGTGAAGATATTTTTGAGCGTCTGCGTGGGATTGAATACGATGGTCAGGACCGTTCAATCGATGTGCGTATTTCACGTATCCGTCCAAAAATTGGTGATGATCCGGAAAATCCGAAACGTATTAAAACAGTACGTAGTAAAGGCTATTTGTTCGTTAAAGAAACCAACGGTCTTTAATAGTTGTACCTAATATTTATAGGACATCCTCTTGTTTAAACACAGTATATTCTTGCGTATTTATGCGGGATTAGTCATCTTAGTTGCCTTGGTGGCAGTATTTGGCTACCTGTTGGTACAGATTATTAATTACCAGCGTGCGCAAGAATATCGTGAATCTTTAACCGACGGGGTGTCCTATATTATTAGTGAGGGCATTGCCCGGCAGCCCAATGAGCAACAGAAGAAAGACTGGATTTCTGATGCTTCTGATTTGCTGGAACTGCCCATTTATTATGTAGATGCAAATAAAGTCGATTTATCACGTACCGAGCAAAGACGCATTAATGATCGCAAAGCTGCGGTTCGTTATGATGCACAAAACTCGATTGCTTATGTAATTATTGGCTTGAAAGAAGATCCAAAACATTTGCTTTATATAAAAGTGGATAAAATTGGGGAACGCCAAATGAAAGCGTTACCCATTTTTATTCTCGATTATCTGGTGTATTACCCGGGACAAGAAAAAGAATATTTGGCAAAAATTCAATCGAATTTTTCCTACCCCATTCAAATTGAAAAAGTTCAAAACCTACCACTCGATTCCGAACAGATTGGGCGCCTTCGCTTAGATCACAGTATTATTTTATACCGTGACAGTGCGTCGGTTCGTGGCACCACGATCTCTATTGTTTCACCTATGCCAAGTTCACCTTCTGAGGTGTTGGTGCTCGGTCCTGTGCCGCTATTTAACTGGATGCCTTTCCAGCTTGCAGCAGGGATTACCTTGCTCAGCTTATTTGTGTTGAGCTTGGGGGTGTATGGCTTGCTTGTTCCTATGCAACGTCGTTTGCGTGAAGTGAATTATGCCTTGCATCGCATGAAGTCCGGAGATATGACCTTGCGTTTACCGGTCGATGGTACCGATGAAATGGCAAGTCTGGCGACCAATTACAACAGTATGTCTGATCATATTCAGCGTTTGATTGAAGCGCAACGCGAATTGATGCGTGCGGTTTCACATGAACTGCGCACACCTGTGGCACGTATCCGTTTTGCTATGGAAATGCTGGCAGACGAAGATGACTACGACTACCGCTTACAGCAGGT
This sequence comes from Acinetobacter sp. ANC 4779, assembly GCF_004331055.1. Classification (NCBI taxonomy): domain Bacteria; kingdom Pseudomonadati; phylum Pseudomonadota; class Gammaproteobacteria; order Moraxellales; family Moraxellaceae; genus Acinetobacter; species Acinetobacter sp. ANC 4779. Next base: position 76,274 of record NZ_SJNU01000009.1, on the reverse strand, counting down.
TGAGCAGATTGATAAAGATATTGAAGCGCTAAATACCTTGATTGATGAAATCATGACCTATGCAAAACTCGAGCAAGGTACACCATCGCTAGATTTTGAAAAAATTGTCTTGTGTGACGTTTTAGATCAAGTGGTCGTTGAAACTGAAGCCTTGAAAACACAAAAAGAAATTGAGCTGAAAGCACCCCCTCTTAATATTATGGTCGATGCCGAGCGTCGATATTTACACCGGGTCGTACAGAATTTGGTGGGGAATGCAGTTCGCTATTGTGATCATAAAGTGATTGTAAGCGGTGGGATCAATGACGAAGGTCTGGCGTATGTACAAGTTGAAGATGATGGGGCAGGTATTCCCGAAGAAGAGCGCAAGCGCATTTTTGAAGCTTTTGCCCGTCTAGATGACAGTCGTACCCGTGCTTCTGGCGGCTATGGTTTAGGTCTGTCTATTGTGAGTCGTATCGCGTACTGGTTTGGCGGTAATATTGGTGTAGATAAAAGTCCGAACCTGGGTGGGGCGCGTTTTACGATGACATGGCCGGTACAACGCTTTAATCAAAGCAATAAGAAAACCGGAACAAGCAAAGACGGCATAGAATCTTAATAGATATATAATATAAAAAGCACCGGATCCGGTGCTTTTTAGTATGGATTATTCGTGCAGTGTGGCATCGGGTTCAATAATTGGCTTGCCTTGTCTTAAACTATCAAGGGCATCGGTATTGAAATCTAAAAGCAGGGAATTATTTTTAGGATCAATCGCATAATGGCTAACCAATTTTTGGTCGCCGTTTAGCGTTTCGACTTTATATTGATCTGCAATATTTAAGATAGCATCCAGATTGGTGGTTGCAGAAGCAAAGTCTTGGCGGAAAAGTTCATAAATATCGCGAAGGTCAAAAATGGCATTCTGAGCATCGGGATGTTTTTCAATATATCCTTCAACATGACGCACCAACAGCTGTGCAAAGAAAAAATACTCAGATTCATGTTTGTATTCTAAGCTCATGTGTTTGTTCCTTATTCTTTGTTCTACGGATACAGATAGGAATAGCATAAATAGGGGGGGAGATCATCAGGAGATGCATGAGAGTTGCAAAAAAACACACAAAATAAGTACGATGAAGTCGTGTTTATTGTTTTATATAGAGGTGAATACTTTAAAAAATCACAATAAAAAAGTTCTCTTATTCATGAATGGATTTTTAAAAGCGCTGCTCTTTATGAAAGAAACAAAATAATAATGATTTGCCTGTGAAAGTGGGAGCTGTCAAGACATTGCGCCAAAGTTTGATCATTTTGCGCTGAGTGGAACTGTGCCTGAATAAATAAATGACATTATAATTTGGATTTTTCTTGGCAATATGAGCCTGACTTTGAGTAATTTGAAAAAAATAATCAATTTTCTTCTTTTGATTTAATAAAGCGATTGCCGGACAAACAATAGGGCTTAAGCTTTGAAAAAGCAGTAAATTGACTAAAAAATCATCCAAAAGACTAAGACTTATAAGCTAGCAAGTGAAATCATAAATCAGGTACAATTGGCGGGATTAATTTTGTGTTTGGTGTATTAGAAGGCCAATACATACATTCTTTGTTAATAAATTAGGCCTGCTAGGAGTTATCCCCGCATGAGTGCCATTACTCCATACGATTGGGCAGTTATTGCTTTCGTGATCGGCGTTACATTTCTTTGCGTCTTTATGCTCACCGTTCCTTTACTCCTTGGGGGTAAGTCATGGGGCCGTGCGAAGCAAGAGCAATTTGAGTCAGGTGTGGTAGGTGCTGGTGGAGCACGCATCCGCTTGTCTGCTAAGTTCTACTTGGTGGCGATTTTCTTTGTAGTATTTGACTTGGAAGCACTTTATCTCTACGCATGGGCTACATCGGTTCGTGAGGTAGGTTGGTTCGGTTTTACTACTGTTGTCATCTTCGTAGTTGATTTATTGATTGCGTTGATTTATGCAGTGAAAGTAGGTGCATTAAACTGGGCACCAACGGATCGTCGCAAATCAGCAGCTATGCAATCGAAAATAGGTTCAGCAAATATGAACCTTGCAGACATTACTCGCTTTAACTCCATCGAAGAGTTGGTTATGGACCCTACCGGTCAAATTCCAGCTCAATCTTCTGGTCGTGTGAAAGCAAAAACACCGGCTACATCATCTATTAAGGAGTAACTCGGGATGAAATATACATTAACCCGTGCGAATCCGGATGCTGATCAATATCCACTTCAGGAGCGCCAGATCGTTACCGATCCGCTTGAAGACGAAGTGAATAAGAATGTATTCATGACTCGTTTAGAGGACGTGATGCATACAGCTGTCAACTGGGGTCGTAAAAACTCTGTCTGGCCTTTTAACTTTGGGACATCGTGCTGTTACGTCGAATATGCAACCACTTTAACCGGTGTGCATGACATGTCACGTTTCGGTGCCGAAGTTATTCGTGCTTCACCGCGTCAGGCGGATTTAATGATTGTTGCAGGTACGTGCTTCGTGAAGATGGCACCTGTAATTCAGCGTTTATATGAGCAAATGTTAGAACCTAAATGGGTGATTTCAATGGGTGCTTGTGCAAACTCTGGCGGGATGTACGACATTTATTCAGTTGTACAAGGTGTGGATAAAATTATTCCTGTCGACGTGTATGTCCCAGGTTGCCCGCCGCGCCCTGAAGCATTATTACAAGCCTTGATGCTGTTACAAGACCAAATTCAATTAGAGCGCCGTCCACTTTCAGCGGTAATTGGTGATGATCTTCAGCCAGTGTATAAGCCAAAGATGCAGCCAGAACGTGACCGTAAGAATGCTGAACGTATTGCAGTGAAAAACTTACGATCTATGGATGAAATTGAATAATTTTAACGATGAAATATTGATGCACCCGGTCTGGGTGTAATTGTCGTTAAAGTTGCCTTGAATTTGTATAAAATAGGAAGCCAAGCCAATGGCTGAAACTGACATTGCTATGCCAGAATCAACGCCTGTTGATTCACGCCCAGCATTTGCAATTGTAGAAGAACTCAAAACCAAGTTTGGTGAGAACTTCTACGTGCAAGCGACTTTTGAAGATTTTCCAACAGTCTGGGTTGAGCGCGCACGTGTACAAGACGTCTTAATGTTCTTGCGTAAAGTGTCACGTCCATACGTGATGTTATTCGACTTGTCGGCGGTAGATGAGCGTTTACGTACGCACCGCGACGGTTTGCCTGCCTCAGACTTTACCGTGTTCTATCATTTGTTATCGCTAGAGCGTAACAGTGATATTCGTATTAAAATTGCGTTGAATGAGAGTGATTTAAATCTTCCCACTGCGACCAACATTTGGCCAAATGCCAACTGGTACGAACGTGAAGCATACGATATGTTCGGCATTAATTTCGAAGGGCATCCAATGCTCCGTCGTATTTTGTTGCCAACGTATTGGGAAGGTCACCCACTGCGTAAAGAATATGCGGCACGTGCGACTGAATATACGCCATACATGCAGAACCAGGCGAAACAGGATTTCGAGCAAGAACACTTGCGCTTCGTTCCTGAAGACTGGGGTCTAAAACGCGGTAATGCCGATGAAGACTTCATGTTCCTGAACTTGGGTCCGAATCATCCATCTGCGCATGGTGCATTTCGTATTATTCTTCAGCTAGACGGCGAAGAAGTGAAAGACTGCGTGCCGGACATCGGTTATCACCACCGTGGTGTGGAAAAAATGGCTGAACGTCAAACCTGGCATTCATTCATTCCATATACCGACCGTGTTGACTACTTGGGTGGTTGTGCGCAAAACATGCCTTATGTGTTAGGTGTGGAACAAATGGCGGGAATCGCGGTTCCTGATCGTGCACAATGTATCCGTGTCATGATGTCTGAATTGTTCCGTATCAATAACCACTTGTTGTATATCGGTACTGCAATTCAAGATGCCGGTGGTATGACGCCAGTATTCTATATGTTCGCCGATCGTCAAAAAATCTATGACGCAATCGAAGCGATTACCGGTTACCGTATGCATCCGGCATGGTTCCGTATTGGCGGTACAGCGCACGACCTTCCAAACAACTGGCAAAAACTCATTCGTGAAATTCTCGAATGGATGCCAAGCCGTATGAACGAATACTACACAGCTGCATTACGCAACTCGGTATTCATGGGTCGTACCCAAGGTGTTGCGCAATACGATGCAAAATCTGCATTGGCTTGGGGTGTAACGGGTACTGGTCTACGTGCCACAGGTATCGATTTCGATGTTCGTAAATACCGTCCTTATAGCGGTTATGAAAACTATGATTTCGAAGTGCCTTTAGAGTACGAAGGCGATGCTTATGCGCGTGTTATGGTTCACTTCCGTGAGATTGAAGAATCATTAAAAATCGTGAAGCAATGTTTAGACAACATGCCGTCTGGTGCCTATAAAGCGGATCATCCATTGGCTGTTCCACCACCAAAAGATAAGACCTTACAAGATATTGAAACCTTGATTACGCACTTCTTGAGCGTGTCATGGGGCCCTGTAATGCCTGCTGGTGAAGCATCTGTGATGGCTGAAGTGGTAAAAGGTGCGTCGAACTACTACTTGACTTCTGACAAGTCAACCATGAGTTACCGTACCCGTATTCGTACACCAACATTCACGCATTTACAGCAAATGCCTTCTGTGATTAACGGCAGCTTAATGTCTGACTTGATCATTTATTTAGCGACAATTGACGTCGTAATGGCTGACGTGGATCGCTAGGGGTAAACGCATTATGATGATTTTGACTGACAAAAAACCACGTGTGAATGTTGAAGGGATTTTAACTTCGGAAGAAATCCACGATATCGAACATCACATTCATCACTATCCATACCCACGTGCAGCATGTTTGGATGCATTGAAATGCGTGCAACGCCGTAATGGTTGGGTAGATGATGCACAAATGAACGCAATTGCGCAGATGCTATCTATGAGTGTTGCGGACTTGGAAGGAGTGGCTACGTTTTATAACCGTATCTACCGTCAACCCGTAGGTCGCAACGTAATTTTGCTATGTGATTCAATTGCATGCTTCTTGATGGGTGCTGAAACTTTGGCGGAGGCATTCCAACGCGAGCTTGGTATTCAATTCGGTCAAACGACTGCTGATTGTCGTTTCACGATTTTACCAATCTGCTGCTTGGGGAACTGTGACAAAGGTCCAACCCTAATGATTAATGAAGATACGCACGGTTTGGTTGAAGTGTCTTCAGTTAAACAGTTATTGGAGAAGTATGTATGAATACTGAACCAAAACCGATTTATGGCGATGGTAACCCAGAAACCCATCCACTCACTTGGCGTTTAAGCAAACAAGCCAATGTTCGTAATGCTGATGATTACGAAGCGCTGGAAGGTTATGCAGGCTTTAAAAAAGCCATTACCATGAAACCGGCTGAAGTGCTAGATGTGGTTAAAGCTGCGACTGTAAAAGGTCGTGGTGGTGCAGGTTTCCCGGCAGGGATTAAATGGTCATTGATGGCGCCAAATGATGGCGGTCCACGTTACCTGATCTGTAATGCCGATGAAATGGAACCCGGTACCTTTAAAGACCGTTTGTTGATGGAAGATCTTCCACACCAATTGATCGAAGGGATGCTGATTGCTGCTTATACATTAGAAGCAACTCAAGGTTATATCTTCATCCGTGGTGAATACATTGAAGCTGCGAAGTACTTAAGTGAAGCGCTTGAGCAGGTTCGTGCCAAAGGTTACCTGGGTGAAAACATCCTCGGTACTGGCTGGAACTTTGAGATGCACGTGCATACTGGTGCGGGTCGTTATATCTGCGGTGAAGAAACTGCATTGATTAACTCGCTTGAAGGGCGCCGTGCCAATCCGCGTACCAAACCGCCATTTCCGCAAGTTGCAGGTGCTTGGGGTCGTCCTACCATTGTCAACAACGTAGAGACCTTTAACAATTTACCGGCAATCCTGCTTCGTGGTCCTGAATGGTATGTTGGTTTATCTGAAGGTAAATCGAAAGATCCAGGCACGAAAATTTATGGTGCATCAGGCAAGGTGACATTCCCGGGTTTATGGGAACTTCCTTTTGGTACTACCGCGCGTGAAGTGATTGAAGATCATGCCGGTGGTATGCGTGATGGTCTTAAGTTAAAAGCATGGCTACCCGGTGGTGCATCGACTGACTTTTTAGCTGCTGAACACATTGACCTGCCAATGGATGCGGAAAGCATCATGAAAGCAGGCTCACGTTTAGGAACTTGTTTGTTAATGGTGGTGGATGAAACCCAGTGTATGGTTTCAGCGACCCGTAACTTAGAAGAATTCTTTGCGCGTGAATCGTGTGGTTTCTGTACCCCATGTCGTGATGGCCTACCTTGGGCAGTGAAAGCGCTTAAAGCTTTAGAGAATGGCGAAGGTAAGCAGGAAGATATCGAGCACTTACAAGAATTAACTCGTAAGTTGTGGATTGGTAAGACTTTCTGTGCGCACGCACCGGGTGCAATGGAGCCGCTTATGGGCGCACTCAAACATTTCCGTAGTGAGTTTGAAGCAAAAGTGACGAATCGTCCTGCTGCTCAAGCTAGCCACGCAGAACAGGTTTAAGGAATTCGACTATGGCTACAATTCATGTCGATGGAAAAGACTACGAAGTAAATGGCTCGGAAAACTTGCTGCAAGCATGTTTGTCTTTGGGTCTGGATATTCCATACTTTTGTTGGCATCCATCCTTAGGTTCAGTTGGTTCTTGCCGTCAATGTGCCGTCAAACAATACGCAAATCCTGAAGATACGCGTGGTCGTTTGGTGATGTCATGTATGACGCCTGCTTCTGACAATTCCTATATTTCAATTGAAGACAAAGAAGCAACGGAATTCCGTGCATCGATTGTTGAATTCTTGATGACGAATCACCCGCACGACTGTCCAGTTTGTGAAGAGGGTGGTCACTGTCATTTACAAGATATGACGGTGATGACACAGCACGACCGTCGTCGCTACCGTTTTACCAAACGTACGCATTACAACCAGGAGCTAGGCTCATTCATTTCTCATGAAATGAACCGTTGTATCGCATGTTACCGTTGTGTTCGTTACTACAACGACTACGCAGGCGGTACAGACTTTGGGGTGTATGCAAGCGCTTCTCGAGTTTACTTCGGCCGTCCTGAATCAGGGACGCTAGAATCTGAATTCTCGGGTAACCTGACTGAAGTATGCCCAACGGGTGTATTTACCGATAAAACTCACTCAGAACGCTACAACCGTAAATGGGATATGCAGTATGCACCAAGCGTGTGCCAAGGCTGTTCTTCAGGTTGTAATATCTCTCCGGGTGAGCGTTATGGCGAACTTCGTCGTGTTGAAAACCGCTTTAATGGTGACGTTAACCAATACTTCCTTTGCGATAAAGGTCGTTTCGGGACGGGTTATGTAAATCGTGCAGATCGTCCACGTCAGCCACAGTTCCGTAATGGCGCAAACGTGACTACGGTTTCTGTTGATAAAGCATTAGATACCGTGATTGCAAATATTCAAGGCAAAAAAGTTTTGGGTATTGGTTCTCCACGTGCCTCTCTTGAATCTAACTTCGCGCTTCGTGAATTGGTCGGTCAAGACAACTATTCAACAGGTCTGTCTCAAAAAGAACAAAATTTGGTTGAATTGGCTGCTTCTATCATGCAAACCGAGGGTGTTTATAACCCGACGATGCGTGAAATCGAAAGCTATGATGCTGTATTGATTTTAGGTGAAGACTTAACTCAAACTGCACCACGTATGGCCTTGTCTGTCCGCCAGGCGGCGAAAAACAAAGCCAAAGAAATGGCGGCAGAACGTCGTACCCAAGAATGGTTGGCTGAACCGGTACAACGTATTGGTCAAGATGCGAAATCTCCGATTTACATCCTTGCTGCAACGCAAACACGTTTGGCTGATGTTGCCACAGGTGAAGTGGTTGCTTCTCCAAACGACATTGCGCGTTTGGGCTTTGCGGTTGCTGCGGCAGTTTCAGGTGAGAACATCACTGGTTTGGATGATGATGCAAAAGCATTTGCTCAAACCATTGCGGACACCTTAAAAGCTGCGAAAAAACCACTGATCATTTCAGGTACCAGCTTGCAAGATCCTGCAATCTTGGAAGCGGCAGCTCAAGTTGCTCAAAATCTGGGTTTAAATGCAGGTCTGACATTGACTGTTCCTGAAGTGAACTCAATGGGCTTGGCAATCTTTGGTGGATTAAGCTTGGAACAAGCATTCGCTCAAGATTACGATGCCATCATCGTGGTTGAAAACGACCTATACCGTCGTTTGCCAACAGCTCAAGTGGATGCGGCATTCGCCAAAGCAGCTGAGGTGATCGTGGTTGATCATTCTGAAACTGCAACTGTTGCCAAAGCATCAATTGTACTTTCAGCGGCAAGCTTCGCGGAAGGTGATGGTACTGTGGTATCTCAGGAAGGCCGTGCACAACGTTTCTACCAAGTGTATGACCCAAGCTATCACAAACCAGAGTATGCGATTAAAGAATCGTGGCGCTGGTTGCATGCCCTTGAAACTGGCTTGCAAGGTAAGGCGATTTCATGGACATTGCTGGATGACGTGATTGAGTCTGTTGCGAAAAATGTTCCTGCACTCGAAGCAATTCGTGATGTGGCACCAGATGCGGGCTACCGTGTACATGGCTTGAAAATTGCGCGTGAACCACGCCGTTATTCAGGTCGTACTGCCATGCGTGCGCCGTTATCTGTACATGAACCGAAACAGCCGATCGATATCGATTCTGCCTTAACCTTCTCTATGGAAGGTTATGTCGGAAATCAAACGCCATCTTCACTGATCCCATTTGCATGGTCTGCGGGTTGGAACTCTCCACAAGCTTGGAATAAATACCAAGACAACGTGGGTGGTCACTTAAAAGGTGGTGATTCAGGCATTCGTTTATTCGATCGTTTAGTTAAACGTCCTGCACGTACTTTCGTTGCACCAACGCCAGTCGTTACCCATCCAGAAAGCTTCCGCTTAGTACCGATGCACCACATTTTCGGTTCTGGTGAGTTCACTGTGAAAACACCTGCCATGGAATCGCGTATTCCTGAAGCAGTATTTGCCGTGGGTGAGCAAGATGCAGCACGCTTAAATGTTCAAGACGGTCAAAACATTACTGTGAAATCAGGCGAGGCTACGATTAGCCTTCCAGTTCAAGTGATTGAATATTTACCTACAGGTTATATTGGTTATCCAATTGGTCTTGCACCAACGGTTTCACTTGCAGAGCCTGTATCAGTCGCGGTAGGAGTGTAATTCATGAATCAAGAAATTATACGTCAAACACCGCTTTGGGCTGAGAACTGGTCAATCGCTTACTCTGTAGTTCAGGCGATTGTGATCTTGCTTGTGGTGGTGCTTGTCGCTGCGTTGATGTCATTCATCGAACGTCGTTTACTGGCATTATGGCAAGACCGTTACGGTCCAAACCGTGTTGGTCCTGGGGGGATGTTCCAAATCGTTGCCGACATGCTGAAAATCATGTTTAAGGAAGATTGGACACCGAAGTTTGCGGACAAGCTCACTTTCCGTTTAGCACCTGCAGTTGCCATGGCAACTGCGGTACTTTCGTTCATGGTGATTCCTGTGAGTCCAACACTGGGTGTTGCAGACATGAGTATCGGGCTATTGTTCTTTATGGCAATGGCCGGTATTGCAGTCTATGCAGTACTGTTCGGTGGGTGGTCTTCAAATAACAAATATGCGTTATTGGGTGGTCTTCGTTCTGCAGCTCAAACCATTTCTTATGAAGTGTTCTTGGGTATTTCGCTGATGGGTGTGGTCGCAATTGCGGGTTCATTCAACATGCGTGAGATTGTTGAAGCACAACGTGATGTCTGGTTCGTTATTCCTCAATTCTTGGGTTTCTTGATCTTTATTGTTGCCGGTGTTGCGGTAACGCATCGTCATCCATTTGACCAACCCGAAGCTGAACAAGAATTGGCAGAAGGTTACCATGTTGAATACGGCGGTATGAAATGGGGTATGTTCTTCGTTGCAGAATATGTCAACGTGGTTCTTATTTCAGCACTGATCGTAACTTTATTCTTCGGTGGTTGGTTAGCGCCATTCAACCTAGAAATTCCATTTATTCCACCAGTATTCTGGTTCATTATCAAAACAGCATTCTTTGTGATGATGTTTGTCTTGGCACGTGGTTCGTTAATGCGTCCACGTTATGACCAAGTGATGAACTTTGGTTGGAAGATTTGTTTGCCATTGGCGTTGGTCAACTTGTTGGTGACTGGTGCTGTGATTCTGATGAATCAGGCCTAGGACAGCAGGGAGTACAAAATGTATAAAATTCTAGCTGGATTCGGGTCAATCGTACGTTCATTGTGGATGGTTTTCAGCCACGTGACACGTAAACGTGACACCATTTTATATCCAGAAGTACCAGGTGAACAAATTGTTCCGCCACGTTTCCGTGGTCGTATTGTATTGACACGTGACCCAGATGGCGAAGAGCGCTGTGTTGCATGTAACTTATGTGCGGTGGCTTGTCCGGTGGGCTGTATTTCACTACAGAAAGCAGAAAAAGAAGATGGTCGTTGGTATCCGGAGTTTTTCCGTATCAACTTCTCTCGCTGTATTTTCTGCGGTATGTGTGAAGAAGCATGTCCAACGACTGCAATTCAGATGACACCAGATTTCGAATTAGGCGAATACGTTCGTCAAGACTTGGTTTATGAGAAAGAAAACTTGCTCATTTCTGGTCCTGGTAAATATCCTGACTACAACTTCTACCGCGTAGCCGGTATGGCTGTAGCAGGTAAAGATAAAGGTCAAGCACAACGCGAAAGCGCGCCTGTTGACGTACGGAGCTTATTACCATGATGTGGCCATTTTATTTGATGGCACTCGTGGCCATTGTTTCTACGCTTCGTGTTGTCACCAACGCGAATCCTGTTCATGCATTGCTTAGCTTGATCGTGTCTCTGCTTGCAGTTGCAGGGATGTTCATGATTGTGGGTGCACCATTTGCTGGTGCGCTCGAAATTATTGTGTATGCCGGCGCGATCATGGTGTTGTTCGTGTTTGTAGTGATGATGCTGAATCTTGGTCAACATACCGTTGATCAGGAACGTAAGTGGCTCACTTCATCTGCATGGGCATATCCTGCAATGATGAGTTTCCTGATGGGCCTTGTGCTTGTCTGGATGCTGGGTTCGGATTACACCACTGCTGGTCCTGTCATGGGCACAGAAGTGATTGGACCTAAAGTTGTCGGTACAGCGCTCTTTACTCACTACTTATTATTGGTAGAAGTTGCCGCGATGTTATTGCTAGCTGCGTTAGTAGCTGCATTCCATTTGGGTAAACGTGAACCAAGTGCAGAAAAGGAAAAAGAATAATGGGCAACATCCCTTTAGAACATGGTTTGATCGTTGCAACCATTCTTTTTGCACTCGGTTTTTACGGTGTAATGGTGCGACGCAACCTATTATTTATGTTAATGAGCCTTGAAGTGATGATGAACGCAGCTGCACTTGCGTTTGTTTTAGCGGGTAGTGCATGGTTACAGCCAGATGGACAAATCATGTTCATCCTGATTTTAACCCTTGCTGCTGCAGAGGCATGTATTGGTCTTGCGATCGTCCTTCAGTTCTACCGTCGCTTCCATCATTTGGATGTGGATGCTGCTAGTGAGATGCGCGGATGAGTTATTTATATTTAACAGTATTATTTCCGCTCATTGGTTTTGTCCTTTTAGCGGCGGGGCGTAACAAGCTTCCTGAAAATGTAGCGGCAATTATTGGGGTAGGGTCAGTTGGCCTGTCTGCTTTATTTGCTTTGATCGCGGGTATGGGCTTTGTCGCGAATGGCTCGGTTGCTCAGGTTCAACATCTGTGGACTTGGTTCAGCGTCGGTGGTTTAGCGCCAGGCATGAGCTTGCACCTAGACGGTCTGTCATTACTGATGATGGGCATGGTGACCGGTGTGGGTTTCTTAATCCACATCTTTGCATCATGGTATATGCGTGGTGATGAAGACTTTGCGCGTTTCTTCTCTTACTTCAACCTGTTCGTTGCGAGCATGTTGCTTCTCGTATTGGGCGATAACCTAGCGTTATTGTTCTTGGGTTGGGAAGGCGTAGGTCTGTGTTCATACTTGCTGATTGGTTACTACTACCAAAAACCTGAAAATGGTTATGCAGCTATTAAAGCATTTACCGTAACCCGTATCGGTGACGTATTCTTGCTGATCGCATTGTTCTTGCTTTACCAACAATTTGGTACTTTGTATATTGGAACAATCGTTGCCAATGCACCTCAAGTATTAGCGGGTGACCATTCACTTGCGATCTGGACATCTTTAATGTTGTTCTTGGGTGCTGCCGGTAAATCTGCTCAAATTCCATTACAAACATGGCTCGCCGATGCGATGGCAGGTCCTACACCTGTTTCTGCATTGATCCATGCTGCAACAATGGTAACCGCAGGTATTTACCTGTGCTGCCGTATGTTCTCTGTGTTGGAAATGACACCTGAAGTGATGATGTTCATCTCGATCACGGGTGCGGTCACATTAATTGTGGCTGGTTTTGCTGCATTGGTTCAAACCGACATTAAACGTATTTTGGCTTACTCAACCATGAGTCAGCTCGGTTATATGTTTATGGCAGTCGGTGCTGAAGCGTATCAAGCCGGTTTATTCCACATGCTTGCACATGCATTCTTCAAGGCATTATTATTCTTGTCGTCAGGTGCGGTGATTCTGGCTTACCACCACGAACAAAACATCTTCAAAATGGGTGGCCTGTTCAAACATAACAAATTCTTGTTTGCCTGCTTCGCGATTGGTGGTGGTGCATTGGCTGCAATTCCATTCTTGACCATCGGGTTCTTCTCGAAAGATGCAATCCTGGGTGCAGTTTGGGCGCAGGGACAAAGTATTGCTGTTTATAGTAGCTTGTACTGGGTGGGTGTTGCGGGTGCATTCTTAACCTCTATTTATACATTCCGTTTAATCTGGGTTGTATTCTTTGGTAAAGAAAACACGCCATATCACGAAATCAAAGGCGCGACTTACTGGGCTCCATTGGGTATCTTGGCGGTACTTTCAACTGGTTTGGCTTACTTCTTGAAAGCGCCAGTAGAAGCTATTTTAAACTCTGCAAAAATTCCGGCGTTTATTATTCCCGAAACACTTGAAGCAGGTGTACACAGTGCTGAATATACAGCAGTTGGTATTGCACTTGCCGGTCTGGTGGTGGGGGTGATCTTGTTTGCCTTTGCTTACAAGGCTGTTCAAGCTTTTGCAGAAACTTCATTCGGTACTGGTCTGGTCAATATTTGCCGTAATGCACTTGGTTTTGATGCGTTGTACAACATCGTATTTGTAAAACCATATTTGTTTATTGCGAAAATTTTAGGTCGTGATCCGATTGATGGTTTGTGGTTGGTGCTTCCTGCCATTGTTAAAGGTGGTCATAGCTTCACCAGCTCACGTCAAACAGGTTCATTGCGTGAATACGCATCAAGCATGTCACTCGGTGTAGTGGTATTGCTGATGATCTTGATCGTGATTCAGGTAGTGGGGAAATAAGATGGAAATCACAAACAACTGGATTTTACCCGCGCTGATCCTTGTACCGTTCATTGCAGGTTTTATTTGTTGGTTAGTCGACAAGTTCGATGACAAATTGCCACGTTATATTGCCTTAATCGGTATGTTGGTAACCTTGGGTTTAACGGTTGTGCTTTGGCAATCGGGCACATATAGCTATGAATTAGGTGCTAAAGTTCCGACTTGGGCGGCTGAATTCATGCTGCCTTGGATTCAAACCCTCGGCATCAACATTCACTTGGCGGTGGATGGTCTTTCACTTCTTATGGTGGGCTTGACTGCATTACTTGGTGTACTTGCAGTTGGATGTTCATGGGGTGAAATTCAAAAGAACGTTGGCTTCTTCCACTTAAACCTTTTATGGTCTTTGGGTGGGGTAATCGGTGTATTCATCGCGATTGACCTGTTCCTGTTCTTCTTCTTCTGGGAGATGATGCTTGTACCAATCTACTTCCTGATTGCGTTATGGGGTCATAAAGGCGCGGACAACAAATCACGTGTATATGCAGCGACCAAGTTCTTCATCTATACCCAAGTCGCAGGTTTGATCATGCTCATCGGTATCCTAGGCCTTGTGGTTTACGGTTACATGATGACAGGCATGATCGGATTCGATTACAACTACTTGCTAGGTGTGGCGAATACGCTTGATGCACAGTTACCATCAGTGGCTTATGCCTTGATGCTGTGTATGTTCATTGGTTTCGCTGTAAAACTTCCAGTGTTCCCATTGCACGGCTGGTTACCCGATGCGCATGCTCAAGCACCGACAGCAGGTTCTGTCGACTTGGCCGGTATCTTGATTAAGACAGCAGCATACGGTTTACTGCGTTTCGTTATTCCATTCTTTCCGGCGGCTTCTGCACAGTTTGCAGACATCGCAATCATCTTCGGTTTACTTGGTGTGTTCTACGGCGCCTGGTGTGCTTTCCAGCAAACCGATATGAAACGTTTACTGGCTTATACGTCTATTTCGCATATGGGCTTTGTGCTCCTTGCAATCTATGCAGGTAACATTTTGACCTTCCAGGGTCTGATGATCATGATGCTGGCACATGGTATTTCATCTGCGGCATTGTTCATTATGTGTGGTCAGGTGTATGAGCGTTTACATACACGGGACTTACGTAAAATGGGCGGTATCCGCGGTCAGTTCCAATACCTGCCATTTTTCTTGATGTTCTTTGTTGCGGCCCTTGTGGGTATTCCGGGTCTAGGTAACTTTATTGGTGAATTCCTGATTTTGATGGGTTCATTCCAAAAATTCCCAACCTTTACCATTTTGGCAGCAATCAGCTTGGTGCTGGCAGGTCTTTATGGCTTAATCCTTATCCACAAAGCAATGTTTGGTACGCCAAACGAAGAGCAAAAACAACATTATACCAACCCGCTGAAAGACTTAAATGCGCGTGAGATTGTTATTCTGTTGGTCTGTGCCGTTGCTTTATTATGGCTTGGTATCTACCCACAAAGCTTCCTTGATATTTCAAATTCAAGCATGGCGTGGTTAGCAAACAGCTATATCCCAGTTCAAGACGTTGTCGATGCGACTCAACAGGTCGTATCACAGCAAAATGTGGAGATCCAATAAGCCATGAACTTCACAATGTCATTTTCTGAGCTCATGCCATTAGCTCCTGTGATGATCGTGGCTTTAACTGCGATCGTTGTGATGCTTCTCATCGCAATTAAACGTAATCATAATTTAATTGCGACAACGTCTGTAGTAGGCTTAAACCTAGCTGCGCTATATATTTTATTCGCGATGTTTGGTGGCGCATTTGCACCATCGAACGTGATGAACATGTTTATGGTTGATCCATTTAGCATGCTTTATCAATTGCTGATTATTGTGGCGGCACTTGCTTGCTGTACCTTGTCACACGCTTATATTGAAAACTACCAAGATAACCGTGAAGAACTGTATATCTTGATGTTGTGCTCGGTTGCGGGTGCCATGCTCATGGTGGCAAGCTCTCACTATGCATCTTTCTTCATTAGCCTTGAGTTGATGTCGATTCCTGTATACGGTCTGCTGGCATATACGCATCAGCGTTCACGCTCTTTGGAAGCGGGTATTAAATATCTGGTTCTTTCAGCAACTGCTTCTGCAATGTTGTTGATGGGCATGGCGTATATCTATGCATATACCGGTTCATTATCTTTCTATGACAATGTTCAAGCGTTAATGCAAGCGATCCAGCAACCGATGGTGGTTTTAGGTCTAGGCCTAATTATCTGTGCGGTTGCATTTAAATTGTCTCTTGCTCCGTTCCACAAATGGACACCGGACGTTTATGCAGGTGCACCAGCGCCAATCGCTACATTCCTTGCGACTGTTGCAAAAATTGCAACCATTGGTTTGTTCGTACGCTATTTATTGACTTCAGGTGCAATCCTGATTGATTCAATCGTAACCATCATCACGATTATTGCGGTGCTTTCAATCTTGGTGGGTAACTTCCTTGCTGTACGTCAAGTCAACTTGAAACGTATCTTGGGTTACTCTTCAATTGCACACTTTGGTTATTTGCTGATTGGTTTAGTCAGCATGACTTACGCAAGCCTAGGTAACGTAACGGTTTATGTGATCACTTATGTGTTAACAACGATTGGGGCGTTCGGTGTGGTTGCGTTAATGTCGAGCCCGTACAACAACGACAATGAAGCAGAAAGTTTGGCGGATTACCGTGGTCTGTTTTGGCGTCGTCCGGTACTGACAGCAGCTTTGACTGTCATGATGCTGTCTCTTGCAGGTATTCCACTGACTGCGGGCTTTATTGGTAAGTTCTTGGTGATCATGGCTGCGGTTACAACGCAACATTGGTTCCTTGCTGCAATGATCATCGTAGGTTCTGGTATTGGTTTGTATTATTACCTCCGTGTGATGGTGGTGATGTACATGACACCTCCAGATACCCCACGTATTGATGCTGATAAACATTGGGGTCAAAAAGTCGGTGGTCTTATGGTACTTGCTGCGGCATTAGCGGTATTGGTGATTGGTGTTTATCCAGACCCAATTATCAAGATGGCATTGCAAGCAGAGATTTTATCTCCACTGCATT
Source organism: Acinetobacter sp. ANC 4779 (assembly GCF_004331055.1). Taxonomy (NCBI): domain Bacteria; kingdom Pseudomonadati; phylum Pseudomonadota; class Gammaproteobacteria; order Moraxellales; family Moraxellaceae; genus Acinetobacter; species Acinetobacter sp. ANC 4779. Next base: position 59,608 of record NZ_SJNU01000009.1, on the reverse strand, counting down.
TCATGCTTTCTCAGCAGTAATCTAAAAAAACGATTAGTTTTAAACAAAAAGCCTCCTAGATTAGGGGGCTTTTTTGTTTATAAGAGGTATAAAAAACATTTATAATAGGTGAAATTTTATCTCATCTTTTAGGTGTCCTCCCGTGGCTATTCATGAAATCCGTCATCCGCTCATTCGACATAAACTTGGTTTGCTACGCCGTGCAGATATTAGTACAAAAAATTTCCGTGAGTTAGCACAAGAAGTTACCATGCTGCTGACTTATGAAGCCACTAAAGATTTGCCGGTATGTGACGAGGAAGTTGATGGCTGGAATGGCAAGGTCACAGTAGATCGTATTGTGGGTAAAAAAATTACCGTTGTGCCAATTTTACGTGCTGGTATTGGCATGTTGGATGGTTTCTTAAATCTTATTCCAAGTGCCAAAGTATCGGTTCTAGGTTTGGAACGAGATGAAAAAACTTTAGAAGCACGCACTTACTATAAAAAATTGGTACCTGACGTTCAAAACCGTCTTGCGATGATTATCGATCCAATGTTAGCCACAGGTTCATCCCTGGTTGCAGCGATTGATGTATTGAAAGCAAGCGGCTGTAAAGATATTCGTGTCATGGTTCTGGTTGCGGCCCCTGAAGGGATTAAACGTGTTGAAACGGCTCATCCTGATGTGATCATTTTTACTGCATCGATTGATGATGGTTTGAATGAAAATGGTTATATTGTTCCTGGTCTTGGCGATGCAGGCGATAAAATTTTTGGTTCAGTTCAAAAAGACTAATTTTTCAATTTGATCAGAAAGGGGGCTTTTACAGCCTCTTTTTTATATACTGTAGTAATAGCGTTTACAGATTAGAGTAAAGTTCATGAAATTAGAATATAGATTCGGCAAAGTATTCAAATACAATCCTGAAAAAGGATTCGGTTTTATTTCGATGGCAGGCGAAGATATATTTTTCCATATCTCAGATTTTGCCACCGCCACAGAGGTTGAGCCAAAACGCAATGAAAAAGTAAAATTTGTGCTTGAAGAAAATGGCGAGAAGCTGAAAGCAACACATATTGAGCGTGTTGATCCAAATCCAGCTAAAACCAAACAGAAAAAAATATTGGAACACAATGAAGCCATTTCAACAGCTTTGTTATCAAACTTTAAACGTTGATTGAATAAGTTTTGGTCATCTAATTGTTTTTATTTAGATGATTAAAAAGCGCCTAAAGGCGCTTTTTTTTATTACAATTCTCGGCATAGGATTTAAACAATAAGAGTGACTTATGTTTGTTGAGGGGAGAGTTAAAAGCTATATCGTAGAGCGTGGCTTCGGATTTATTAGCAGGGAGGGTGAGTCGAAAGATTTATTTTTTCATATCAAGGATTTCCCCAATAAAAGTGTCGAACCTAAAATAGGGGAAAAGTTGAAGTTTCGAATAGTCGAAGATAACGGTAAATTCAAAGCCGATCAGATTGTTCGCTTGGATTTAAAGCACAACACAGCAGCTTTAGAGTCGCAGTCACAACAACATTCTTATAAAAATCACAGTACTTCGCCACGGTTTAATGATCGTAGTCGCAAAGGACATATTTTTACCATTATTGGACTGATTATTATCGCTGTGCTGGCCGTATTGGTTTATAACAAATATCAATCTTATAGACAGACCCAGCAATTGAAAACCCAACAGTTAATGCAGGAACAGAGCCAGATTGTCGAGCAGCAGCGCAAAGCTTTGGGAAAATTGCCAGATCGAATACTTTCAGAACAAGGACAAAAGAATCTAGATAACATATCTAATCAATCCTTGAGAACTGAAGTAATAAATGTTGCAGCAACAACGACTCCAGCTCAAGGGACAACTTCACCATTTAAATGTGATGGGCGAGAACATTGTAGTCAGATGCATTCATATGAAGAAGCTGTCTTCTTTATTAAAAATTGCCCCAATACCAAAATGGATGGAGATCATGATGGTATTCCTTGGGAGGATCAATTTGGTCATCACTAATAATTTTAAATAATTAAAAAAGCGCCTTTAGGCGCTTTTTTAATTGAATTTTTTATTCTTCGCAGAATTTTATAAAGGCTTTTAAACCCGGTCCTTGATACTTTTGGCGATGGACCAACATGAACAATGGACGGGTGAGTTGCCAGAACGGAGTTTCTAAAATGACCAATTGACCTTTTTCAAGTAAAGGTTCAATAGCAAGCTTAGAAATGCATGACATCCCAATACCGCCCGCCACAATTTTAAGGATCGCCTCATTATGACCAAGGGTCAGACGAATATTGGCATCGGGTAAATCTTTAAGAATTGCATTATCAAAGACTTCACGTGTACCTGAACCTTCTTCACGTAAAATCCATTCCACGCCTGCCGCCTCAAAGTCAGCAGGGGTTAATGCACGTTCAAGTTGCGCGAGTGCATGATTGGGTGAACAACATACTGCCAGTTCGTCATCCCGCCAAGGAATACATTGCAACTGGGGTAGGTGACATGAACCTTCAATTAAAGCCAAATCAAGCTGAAACTGATTCACAGCTTCAATCATTTGACGGGTATTGCCCACTTGAAGTTGTAAATGTGCCTGCGGTTGAATCTGTAAAAAATCTGCCATCAGGTCTGGAATCAGATAGTCACTGATGGTCAACGTTGCGCCTAAGCGCAAGTCAATACTTTGAAGTTCGCCTTTCGCAGCCTGTTCAAATGCATCACAACGACCTAAAATTTCTAATGCCTGGGGCAGCAGATAACGACCTAAATCATTTAATTGTAGACGTTTACCCAACCGGTCGAACAGCGGAGCACCTAAGCCATCTTCTAAGTCTGCTAAAGCCATACTTGCAGCACTTTGGGTGAGTTTTACGGCATCACTGGCTTTGGTTACTGTGCCTTCTTGGGCGACTGCTACAAAAACAGCCAACTGGCGTAAAGTCATGCGCATGAATAGAGCCTTAACATTTAAAAAATATTAATAAATTATGTGGTCATGCTACCATGAGCACAGTCTTTCATGCCACGTTGAAATCATGTCAATTGAAAAATTTAGCTTAGAAAAAGTCTTATCTGTACACCGTTGGACCAATGCCTTATTCAGTTTTACCCTGACACGGCCTGCGCATTTTAAATTTACCGCAGGGCAATTCGCGCGTATTGGTTTAAAAGTGGGAGATGAACTGGTTGTTCGCGCTTATTCTGTGGTGTCGTCACCTTTTGATGAAACCTTGGAATTCTTTTCAATTGTGGTTCCCGACGGTGCATTCACCTCTAACCTGCAACATTTAAAAGTTGGCGATGAACTGTACCTAGAAAAAACACCCTATGGTTTTTTAACGCTGGCACGTTATCAATTGCCTTTACCTCAAGATTTGTGGTTGTTGGCAACAGGAACCGGCTTGGCGCCTTTTTTATCCATGCTGCAAGACTTTGAAACATGGTCTAAATATAAAAATATTCACTTAGTCTATAGCGTAAGAACAGAATCTGAACTGGCATATGTTGAGCGTATTCAAGAAATTGCAGAAACTTTTGGTGAAGGGCATAGCGGATTTAAATTCATGCCGATTATCACCCGTGATCCCAATGCAGCCTTACATGATCGCTTGCCTGTATTGATCGAAAATGGTGAGTTAGAAAAAGCAGTTGATTTAGAATTTAATGTTGAAACCAGTCATGTGATGCTCTGTGGCAATCCGAAAATGGTAGAAGATACCAAAGAAGCGTTAAAGGCACGTGGTTTAAAGATGAACCGCCGCGGTGAAGGAAATATAGCAGTCGAGAATTATTGGTAATAGCTTTTCAGTGCTGTTCCCTTTAAAAAAAGTGAGGGTGGCAGGGATTTAGATATTTTATCCCTGTTTGATAAAAGTGAGATACTTACAAAAAGACCTTCTCTCTTGCGGAAAATATTTCTCATCTGCTAAAAGGAGAAGGAATAAAGCCATTTCTTTATAAAATATGAGCTAAACAAACTATAAAAAATCCCTCTTGAATGAGGGAGATTTAAATCAAATTTTCTTATTATTAATGTACAAACATATCAATGTATTCACGAATTTCTTGGATCGCGGTTTCAACGTCCGCTGTAAGCCAGGTTGGTTCGAAAATTCCAGCATAATGTTCAAGACGATCCTGTGGAACCACCAAACGAATTGGGCATTCTTCTTCCAATAAACGCCAAGGAATAATCGGCACTTCATTGTCTAAAAAGGGTGCGATATTACGAATATCAATCACCATTGCATTGATACATTCAGGGAAGGGCATCACTGAAAACTCTTCGGTACGACGACGGAAATATTCCAGATCACCCCATTTAATCACGTAACTGGGTTTATTGAATTCAATAATCCCAATGAGATGTTCATCACGAGTGTAATGCAAGCAACATTGATGAGTGACATCAGTGTCCAAATCAAGCGTTACAGATTTCTGACGATACGCCATAAAGTTAAGCAGCATGAAAAACAAGGTGGATAATTATAGCTCATTTTAGCTATTTCATCACCTAGACCCAGATTCATCTTTATTTAAGATTAAAGATAAAAATTATAATTATTTATTTTTACCCTCAATAACTTAAACCGCTTTATGACCAAATTTTAAAATGGATAGGAGGTAGACGTAAATCTTTTTATTTCAAAAAACAGAATAACAGGTAGCTATGTCAGACATTAAAACGGTAATAAAAAATGCCCCCGATAATGGGAAACCTAACAGAAAATTATTTTGTTCTAGATCAATTAAAAAATCGCAGTCGGTTGGCTGCTTTTGCCAAAAATGATGGCTGCGGTGAGCAAGATGATGTGCAATTAGGATTTAATTTTAGTCGCGAAAATAAGGAAGGGTGATCACTCAATTTTGTAACACCAGACATTTGAAAGAACGATTCCAATCCGATTACAACCTCAGATTTACACTATATTTCTGCCAGTATTCTCACTAATTCAAAATAGGATAATGGGGGATGCCAAACGCAATTGCATTTGCACTGTACCTCCTGCTGGTTTATCTGAATGGCTGGCGACTGAGCGTTGAATGGCATTGATGAGACAATCTCGCCAACCGCAGTTTTCAGGCCTGCAGCTTAAAAATGAGCATGAAATGATGGTTGAGACCACTATTTCCTCTCAGCTAAAACATATTTTTAATGTGACAACATTTAAGCTAAGTTTACATGTATTCACCATCTCACTATGCTTTTACACATAACTAAACTGTGGATATTGCTAGTATAAAAATATGAAAACAAGATAAAGCAGAGAAATATATGCCACATGATTTTAATAAACCGCCTCATGTAACCACCCCGGAAGAAAAGAATCAGAAAAAGCGTCTGCCTGTTTATATTTTAATTCTTGTGGGTGTGTTTTTTATTGCCTTACTGGCTTATATGTTTGCCGATACCAAGCCAGATGCGAACGATGCGCCTCCTGGACATCCTAATCCTTCAGCTGAACCCGCTACAGCGAACAATACAACCCCAACTAGTGGAACAGCGACCGCAACTGATAAGGCAGTACCCACGAATGTAGATACTGCAACGGAAGCCGGTGAAAGTGATGCAATTAAGAATGCTGCTGACAATGTGGGGGCTGGACGAAGTAACGGTAATTAATACAAAACTTTATTGTAATAATTTTAAAGCCTTAATCTGCAAAGATTAGGGCTTTTTTGCAATGTAATGTGCGCTTTTGTTGTATTTATGCTGATTTGTATTGAATAAAAAACACGCAAAATTTAAGGTTATTTTCAACCTCATAATATTAGGTATAAGACACTCAAATAACAGTGCAATTCCTACGCCTTCGACTTCAATAAGTAATAACAAGAGGAAATCACAATATGAATGAATATTTTTCTGGAGGCCCTAGAGGGAGAGGATTTGATGCCATGTATTATTGGAATCAATTTCATCCTATTCTAGCTGCTGTCGCTATTTTATTGATTGGTTGGATTCTTGCTCTTATTATTGCAGCAGGGATTAAAAAAGTTTTAGAAAAACTAGGAACAAATCAAAGACTTTCAAGTACCACCGGACATCGCGCAAATATTGAAAGTATTGTATCTCGCATCGTGTTCTGGATCGTGATGATCATTGCGATCATCGGTGCATTAAATGTGCTCAATCTCACCAGTGTGAGTGGACCATTTAGCAATATGATTCAGCAATTCCTGTTGTTTATTCCACAACTTCTAGCTGCCGTGGCGGTTGGCTTTATTGGCTGGATTCTAGCCACCTTGGTTAGAGCTGGCATGCAAAAAATGCTGGACCGTACTCAGCTCGATGAAAAACTGAGTGCCGATGTCGGCGTGAGCCCAATCAGTAAAAATATTAGTGATATTGTCTATTGGCTCATTTTATTGTTATTCCTTCCAATTGTATTGTCTATTTTAGGTCTGAACGGTCTGTTATTCCCAATACAAAATATGGTCAGTGAAGTTGTTTCTTACTTACCTAATATCTTTATTGCCGTTGTTATTGTGTTTGTCGGTTATATTCTGGCGAAAATTGTACGCGGTATTATTGAAGGTTTGGTCGGCAGTTTAAATTTACAGCATGAAACACAAAAAATTGGTTTCTTAAAGAATTCTAATTTGCCCAAAGTATTGGGTTCTTTTGTTTTCGCTGTCATTATTATTACTTCCCTAATTATTGCATTTGAAGCCTTGGGTATTACTGCAATTTCACAGCCCGCAACTGCAATGCTGTATGAAATTATGAATGCCATTCCGCATATTATTGCGGCCGGTCTAATTCTGATTTTGGCTTATGTAGTCTCGCGCTTCGTGGCTAATTTGGTAGTTGAAGTATTAGCCGGGACAGGGGTTGATGAATTACCTGCCAAAATGGATGCACAACGCTTTTTGGGAACGACCAAAGTATCGACAATTGTGGGATACATGATTGTCTTCTTTACCATGCTATTTGCAGTATCGGAAGCTGCAAACCGACTTGGATTTGAACAGGTCAGTGGACTGATTTCGATGTTTATCCAGTTCGGTGCCAATATTTTACTCGGTGCTGTCATCTTGATGATCGGCTTCTGGCTGGCAAATATTGTAGCGAAAGTGATTGGACGTGGTGAATATAATAGTTCACGCTGGTTGGCAAATCTGGTACGTATTCTGATTATGGGCTTAGTGATTGCCATGGGTCTACGTGCCATGGGTATTGCCGACTCTATTGTGAATCTTGCCTTTGGATTAACTTTGGGCGCAGTTGCAGTGGCATTTGCGCTGGCCTTCGGTTTAGGCGGTCGCCAGCCAGCCGAACGCGTGTTAACAGATTTAATTGATAAATGTAAGAAAGATGCCAAGGAACCTAATCCTTTACATCAGGACAATTCCGATCTCATGACCGCAACCAATGGTTCAGATTCAATCTCGGCCCATGCTGCGCAAGAATTTACTGCGCATGGTGGCGTAGATAAAGGGTTTGAACCTTCAGTTGATAAATCTTCTGAATGGGGAGTGAATGGAGGAAGCACACCTTTGGCAACCTCAGATCTGACAAAACCTGCGACAGAGAGTCGATTCCCATTATCCAATCAAGACGGGGATAGTTCTCAAGTACAAAACAATTTGTCTAATCCGACACCTGCGTCACTTACGACTGCACCTCAGGATGATATAACGAGTACAGATCAGGCAGTTCCAGATTCTATACGCATTGATCCTCAACAGCCGCCAAAAAATAATCCATTTGGGTCAACGGGTGAAGAAGAACCAAAAGTTGATATTCATACGGACAAAAACCCAAATAATCTCAATCCTAAGGATGACCATAAGTAATCGATTCAGTTGAGATGAAATCGACCACAATGATGTGGTCGATTTTTTAATTTAAGAATTAAAAGGAAATCATGATGTCAAAAAAAGAACCAAATAAATTTATCGCACCGATTGTGATTGCAGGAATTACCGCAGGCTTTTTTATCAGTGCTTATAGGTTTGTATTTGCTAAAGTCAAGCAAGCAGATGAACAGGGAAAAGGTGATTATTCGGTAGATAAATCACAAGAAAGAGAAAATGATAATAGCTAAAAATAATCGTTTTTCTTGGTTTTTTATGCTATTTATAAAATAGCTATTTCATAGAATATAAGCATTTAGGTGAATGTAAATGAAATAGGGAGAGTCATACGAGGATGTATGAATAGTAATAATAAAGGAAATAATGATGTTATTGAGTAAAATTTTTAAGTCACTTTCTACTATGTTGAATGTTAATGAAACCTCATCTGATGTACAAGCAATTGCGAAAATGGATGTCACAATTGCTCGTTTGCAGCAGGCTAAACCTGTGGGTTTATTACAGAGCGATTATTTAGAATAAGCTGTATTTTTTAAACATATTGCGATGCGGCATGTGCAGACGCCCATGCCCATTGAAAATTAAAACCGCCTAAATGACCCGATACATCGAGGACTTCGCCGACAAAATAAATGCCTTTTTGCTTTTTACTTTCCATCGTCTTGGATGAAACTTCTGTGGTATCTATACCGCCTAAAGTCACTTCTGCAGTACGATAACCTTCCGTTCCTGAAGGTTTAACTTCAAAAGCATGTAAGCGCTGAGCAATTTGTTCTATTTTATCATCACTCAAATTACCAATCGCCATATCTGCCGATTCAGCCCAGATGAGTGTTTGTAATTCCAGTACCACACTTTTCGGAAGATACTCACTTAACAAAGTCCGAAGTAAGACTTTTGGTTGACTGGTTTTTTTTGATTTAAAGAAATCAATGAGGTCGATATAAGGCAGGAAGTTAATATTAAAGCGTTGACCGACATCCCAATAATTAGATAGTTGCAGCGAACTTGGCCCACTTAAACCACGATGGGTAAACAGCAGAGCTTCAGTAAAACTATTTAAATCATTGGAGAGTGTCGCATCCACTGCATTTCCGCTTAAACGAGTGGTGACTTCCTTGAATTGATCGGAAAAAGTAAAAGGCACTAAACCTGCACGGGTAGGGTAAACATGGTGCCCAAACTGTTTAGCAATTTCATACCCAATTCCTGAACCACCCAAGGTCGGCACAGATAAACCACCCGTTGCCACAACAACTGATTCAGCTTGAAAATAACCGGTTGAAGTAGCAACTTGAAAACCTTGTTCATCCACAGCCCTAACCGCTTTCACTTCACAGCTGGTTTTAATCTCCACCAACCCTGTTTTATCGCATTCCGCCAATAACATGGCTAAAATTTCTTTGGCGCCGTTTAATGTAAATAACTGACCGTGTTTGCGCTCTTCATATTCAATCCCGTGTTCGCACACCAAGCCAATAAAGTCCCAGTTGGTATAGCGGGTCAAAGCTGAAATCACGAAGTGCGGATTATGTGAAATGAAATTTTCAGGTTCGACATACAGATTGGTGAAGTTACATTTACCACCACCTGACATCAGAATTTTTTTACCCACTTTGTTGGCTTTTTCCAGTACCAAAACTTTACGACCACGTTGCGCCGCCATATATGCCAACATCAGACCTGATGCACCTGCACCTAAAACAATGACATCGTACTGATTTGTAGACATGGGACAACTCACGGGAGATAAAAACAGGGCATTATAGACAATTTTGCACTCAATTTCAGGATTGATCTTGGCGAGGCAAACGACCTTGCAAGCCGCCAGTGTGAATAACCAAAATCCGTGTGTCTTTAGGGAAGTAATTTTGTTCAATTAAATCAAACACGCCGATCATCATTTTAGCGGTATAGACCTGCTCTAGAGGAATATTGTACTCGGCCTCAAACGACTGCATGAAGTGTAAAAGTTCAGGCGTGGTTTTGGCATAACCTCCACAGCAATAAGCATCGGTCATTTGCCAGTTTTTCTTTGATGTCCATTGTTGTATATCGCGCCGCAGAAAATCACCTTTGAGGGCTGAAAATCCAAGAATGCTTTGATGGGCAGTACTGGCTTCAATAATTCCGGCAATGGTGCCACCGGTACCAACGCCACAACAGATCACATCATAATTTTTCCGGTCTTCGGCAGTTAAAATTTCCTTGCAGCCTTGAATCGCAAGCGGATTGGTGCCGCCTTCAGGAATAAGGAAATAGTCAGGAAATTGCTTTTTTAATTCAGTAATGTATTCAGGTCGATCTTTTTGTCGATACTGTTCACGCGAAACAAAATGCAGTTGCATACCAAATTGTTGCGCCGTGGCTAAAGTGGAATTTAAGGGGCTAATTGCCAGTTCCTCACCACGAATGATACCTATGCTTTTGAAGCCAAACAGATGCGCTGCATATGCTGTTGCCGCAATATGATTGGAATAAGCTCCGCCAAAGGTCAGGACTTTATTTAAACCTTGTTGTTGAGCTTTAAGAAAATTGTATTTTAGTTTAAAAAATTTATTGCCAGAAATTTGCGGATGAATTTGGTCTAATCGTTTCACAGTCACCGTGACTGGACTATCAAGATTAAGTTTCTGGTAGGCCACTGACTGTGCAATCTGATCAAACATTTCATCACGATTCCTGAATATTTAACTGTATTGTACGCAAAATATTTTTATCTAGAGTCATATTATTTGCTTGAGAGGGTGGATCTACGCAGATTGCTACAGCGCTGGATGGGGGAAAGCCAGTTAATTTTACAACTACGTTGATTGAAATAAACTTTGAAGCAATATTTATAGAAATGGTCGATTTTCCGTCTATGCTTATTAGTAAAAATATCTGAACCAATTGAATTTTAAAAACAAAAAACATGATTAAAAAATATACATTGATGCTAAGCTAGAAAACATAATAACTATGAAAAAGAGGATACATGATGAAAAATCTATCCATAGGTATATCAGTTTGCTTGCTCTTGTTGCTAGCAGCATGTGAGGCAAAAGATGAATATAACAAGCCGAAAACCCAAGTTCGAACTATGATTATTGGCGGTATGCCAGTTTATGACCAAGACTACCGTCTCTCACAACTTAACGCTCGCGAAAATAAGCCAGTGGCTCAACAGTAAAGGATTAGAAAATAAGTAGGCATCTAGGTTATATTTATCAAAATTTGAATTAGATGCCTTTATTTTATGAACACAGTTTACTGTTTAAATGCTTAAAAAATAAAAAATAAAAAATATTATATATTTATCTAATGCTTCTAAGCTGTAGCCTAGATAAAAATTGAATCAAATTAGAGTTTGTATTTTGGATCTGTCTAAAATTTGATTATAGAATCAATCGCAAATATAAAATTGTTAGGGTAATAAGAATCTAAACCACGTAGAATTGGCCAACAAATTTCTCGCATGATTTAAGGTAAAAAGCATTGGAATCGTTATTGATATTAGGCTCAATTACTTTGGCTTTAATGTTGGGCGCAATTAGCCCAGGGCCAACATTTATTTATGTGGCTAAAAATTCAATTGCGATTTCACGTAAGCATGGTCTATTTACTGCTTTGGGTACAGGGACCGGTGCAGCGATATTTGGCTTACTTGCTGTGATGGGTTTACAAGCTGTTTTACTCGCTGTGCCATCTGCCTATTTAATTTTAAAAATCTGTGGCGGGATATATCTGTTGTGGTTGGCTTTTAAAATTATTAAGCATGCCAAAGAACCTATGGATTCAGCAGATACCTCAGTTCAACCGATGAGTTATAAACAGGCCTATCGTTTGGGTTTAATCACGCAAATGAGCAATCCCAAAATTGCGATTATTTTGGCCAGTATTTTTACGGCACTTTTACCCCAAGATATTCCTGCTTATTTTTATGTGGTTTTGCCGGGGCTGTGTTTTTTTATTGATGCAGGCTGGTATTCATTGGTGGCAGTCGCTTTGTCAGCTGAAGGTCCACGAAAAGTTTATTTAAAATTTAAGGCTGTATTTGACCGTATTGCAGGTGGGGTGATGACTTTACTTGGTTTGAAACTCATATTTGGAATGAAGTAATTTGCTCATTATGAATGAAATCATTTTATTATTGTTGTAGGGTTGTGAAGCATCAGGTTTTTAGCTTAGCTAAGCGATATCTAAGATAAAAATATACAGTAGAAAATAAAAGACCGACGATTCGAGTGATGATGAAATCGTCGGTCAAAAAAATCTGTCGCAAGTTTTAGCTTGGGCTGCTGTTCCGTACTAAAACTTGAAACTAAGTTTATTGCTTTAGGAAAAGTTCACCGAAAATATTGTGGATGCCGGTACAAATTAACGGGTTTATGAACTTCTTACCCTATATAACGCCGAGGTTTACAGATTGGTTGACAATAAAATGAAAAAAAACTCATTTTTTTTTATAATAAGAGTTCTTATTGTAAATTCGGTCGTCAAAATAATCTAATGAGTAAATATTTCTTAAGGTTTTTTATATATTTAGTTCTATTTACTATGCTTGCAGGGATTGTTGCGGGTTTTTTACCGAATATAGTAGGACAAGTCTTAACAGCATTTCCTTATCTGATTGCGATTGTTTTGGTGTTGTTTAAATTTATTCGTAATGAACAGCGCGCGCCGACAAAAATGGAACGCAACAGATTCAGCTTAATTTTTGTTTTTATTTTCTTTTTATATAACTATGTGTTTGCTATTTTTGGGCCGTTGATCTTTAATTTTAGACAACCCGGTATCTTTGAATTATGGCTGAACTTTGTCTCGCAAAGTGAGTTTCAATTGATGCTTATCTCACGCTTACTCATTTTCATGATTCCATTTTATCTCATCAGCTTTTGGTTTTATGGCAAACAGGCTGAGCGTATGGCGAAAAAAATGTTTGGCTAAGATAAATTGCGATACGCTTGAATTAAAAATAAGCCTATCTTACTAGATAGGAATAATAAAATGAGGTGGTCGAATGCTAAAAGAAAACGTACTGGTGACAGGTGCAAGCGGTTTTATTGGTTCGCATCTACTGCCTTATTTATTGGCGCGTGATTATGCGGTGTTTGGGCTGACACGTCAGAAAAACAAAATTTCCCATCATCCCGATCTCACTTGGGTTCAGAGTCTTGATCAGCTTAAAACCGATCGCATTGATTATGTGATTAACCTAGCTGGTGAAAATATTGGCCAGGCGCGTTGGACAGCCACACGAAAGCAGCAACTCATTGCCAGTCGGGTTGAAATGACCCATCAGCTGTACCGATATTTAGAAAAAAGACAGATTTTCCCGAAACGTATTATCTCCGGTTCTGCAGTGGGCTATTACGGTATTGATCCGACCGAACAATGGTCAGAAATTTGTACTGAACAGTCTGCACCACAATCTATTTTTATGTCGGAACTGTGTCAGTTATGGGAACAGGCGGCACTCAGTTTTCAGCAACAAAACACTAAAATCGTGCGCTTCGGAATTGTGTTGGCCAAGAAGGGGGGCATTCTTCCACGCATGCTGTTGCCGATTAAACTAAATATGGTGGGGCGTATCGGACATGGGCGGCAACCCGTGGTGTGGGTGCATGTTCAAGATGTATTGCGCGCGATTGAATTTCTCATGTCAAAAGAAACCGGCTCACAAATTTTTAATGTGGTCTGTCCAGAAAAAATGACCCAAGGTCAGTTTGCCCAAACCGCTGCACTGCAACTGCATCGTAAACCTTTATTCTGTTTACCGGCTTTTGTGTTGAAGAGGATGCTGGGTGAACAATCGCAATTGGTTTTAAACGGTCAATATGTACAACCGAAAGCACTCTTAGATGCCGGTTTTGAGTTTAAATATCCCACGTTAAAACTGGCTTTGGCCGATATTTTAGCGAATGGTTAAATTTCAGATTTTAATCTCTGCGTACTAAACGCAGTTGGGTCTACAAATGTAGGTTGCTCAAGCATGAGCTGTCTTAATAAACGTGCCGAGGCAGGCCCCATACAGAGGCCATTACGGAAATGTCCAAAATTGGCCCACAGGTTATCAAAACCCGGCATTTTCCCGATATAAGGCACACCCGTAGGTGAGCTTGGTCGGAGTCCTGCCCACTGTTTCACAATCGGAAACTGTTCAAGTTCCGGCACCATCTCCAGACAGGCTTTATAAATATGCTGTTGGGTTTGCATATTGGGCCGATGTTCAAACCCCAGCTCATCCATACTGGAACCACAGACCACATGTCCGTCCTGACGCGGAATCAGGTACATTACTTTATTCATACAGATGGTCGGTAACCACTGTTCAGGGGTTTTAAACAGCAACATTTGGCCCTGAACCGGGTTAACCGGAATAGTCATATTCAATTGTTGCGACCAGTGCGCGGACCATGCACCGGTAGCAATGATAATCTGGTCGGCCTGAATCTGTTGACCGGATTGGGTCTGAACAGAGGAGACACGCTGTTGCTGAATATGAAAATGATCCACCCAGGTATTTTCATAGAACTGTACGCGCGGATGTTGTTTTAAATAGCCGATAATAGACTTGAGCAGCCGTGGATTACGGATATTAGACAGCTGTGAAAAATACAGCGCTTGACTAAATTGCGCTGAAATATGCGGATTGATCTGCTGCAGTTGCGGCTGTTGGAGAAGCTGGCATTGCTGCATCGGTTCATCAAACTGCTGGGCATAACGCTGTCCGATGTCAAAATCACTTTCATCTAAAATAAGCATGCCAGTATGATGGATTTCAAAATCAATCCCCGTGACCGGTTCTAATTTCTTATTCCATTCTAAATACAGTGATTTTCCATATTGCGCCAATTGATTCACGGCGCGTGGATAGCGCCAGGGATACATGGGCGAGAGAATACCGCCACCGGCCCAGGAAGCCGCTTTTCCCGCTTCCTGCTGATCGAAAATAATGACGGAACATCCTTGTTCCACAAGCTCTAAAGCGGACAGTAGACCGCTAATACCTGCTCCAATAATGGCAATTTTCATCGCTGGCGTCACTAATCCTTAGTTCATGTTTTTCAGTTTAAGCGCAGCTTCTTCAGCGAAGTAAGTCCAGATGCCATCGGCACCGGCACGGCGGCAACTCATCAGCGATTCAATAATTACATCATCTGATAACCAGCCATTTTGAATGGCACCGGCCAGCATTGCGTATTCACCGCTGACTTGATAAACGAAAGTGGGTACACCAAAAGTATCTTTCACTTCACGCACGATATCGAGATAAGGCATACCCGGTTTCACAATCACCATGTCTGCGCCTTCCTGAATATCCAGTGCAATTTCATGCAAGGCTTCAGCGCGGTTGCCGATATCCATCTGGTAATTGTATTTGTTGCCACCTTTAAGATTGCTTGATGAACCCACCGCATCACGGAAAGGGCCGTAGAAGCTAGATGCATATTTGGCCGAGTACGCCATGATACTGGTGTAGATATGACCATTTGTTTCAAGTGCATTACGAATCGCACCAATACGGCCATCCATCATGTCACTGGGTGCAACCACATCCGCACCGGCTTCGGCATGGCTTAAAGCCTGTTTAATCAGACATTCAACCGTTTCATCATTTAAAACATAACCGGTGTCATCAATAATGCCGTCTTGACCGTGCGTGGTATAAGGGTCAAGCGCACCGTCAGTAATCAGCACCATTTCCGGCAATTCTTTTTTCAGCAGGCGAATGGTGTTTTGAACCAAGCCATCTTCATGCCAGGCGGCTTCAGCAGTTAAGCTTTTGTCTTCTTGTGGTGTTACCGGGAATAAAGCGAGTTTAGAAACTCCCAATTCAAGCAGGCGTTCTGATTTTTTTAACAGCAGGTCAGCAGAAAGTCGCTGAACCTTCGGCATACTTGGAATATCTTGGGTCTGGTTTTGCCCCGGAAGTACGAATACTGGGTAAATGAGATGATCCGTCGTCAACTGGGTTTCACTTACCATAGACCGTAATTTGTCATTTTTTCGAATTCGGCGCATACGAGTGGCAGGAAATGCAGGGCGATTGAACGTATAAGTCATAACAATCTCAATGATCAGTATTAAACTATGGCTATTGTAGCCCTAGAATCAAATTTTGGGGCAAAAGTTGATAGCTATTTCTCAAATTAAGGTATTCGGGCAGACTATGACGCAAGTAGAGAAAAATTGGACCGGCAACATACATTTAGGCACGAAAGTGGATATTGATGTGGTCCTGAAGCAGTTGTGTCATGCATTCAATAGTTCTCCTTACTTCAAACATAACGAGATGGTTATGCGTGTCGTAGATAAACAAATTGAAGCCTATATTGAAATGCAGCCTTTCATGATTGGCAATGTCGCCTTTCAAATTTTACACGGCGGTGTGGCAGCAACGATTCTGGATAGTATTGGTGGCATTGTGGCAATGGGCGAGTTATATAAAAAAGCAGAAGCGAATGACTTGCCGGATACCATTAAAAAGGTGACGCGTTTGGCAACTGTTGATATGCGGGTCGATTACTTGGCCCCAGGCCGTGGAAAGTATTTTATTGCCCGAGCTGAAACCTTACGTTTAGGACGCAAGGGCTGCACCATGCGCATGACTTTGATTAATGATGAAGACAAGCCGATTGCCACTGCAATTGCTTCTTATACTTATTAAGTTCGGTTTAAGCTTGGTAATTTAAACTGCAAAGAAGTGAATTAAATATTCGGCATTGAATGAAAATTCAGTGCCGAAATCATTTTTAAAAACTGATGAGTTATATTTTATTATCGCATCATGATTTTTTGTCATTAAAATATATTATCAATATTAAACAAGAAATGACTTTCTCATCGACACCATCTCATGACATTTATTTGTCTTGTATAGCTGCTCGTTTCAGATCAATCAGAACGACATATATGATGTGTAATGACCAAGTCTGCTGGATTTAGGAATAATCGATGACAGATGCGCAAAATACCCTGCCAGAAACACAGCCAGACAAAGAAGTTTCGGACCCTGCTGCAAAAGCAAAACGCAAGAAAGCCTTAAGCATTGTCGCGGTGATCTTTATCATTGCAGTGATTTTATATGCAATCTGGGCATTATTTTTAAATCATTCAGTCACTACCGATAATGCCTATGTGGGTGCAGAAACCGCTTCGATTACCTCAATGGTAAATGGTCAGGTTGGGCAAGTTCTGGTCAGCGACACGCAGCAGGTTAAACAGGGCGATATCTTGGTTCGGGTGGACAATCGTGATGCAGAAATTGCGGTTGCACAGGCGCAAGCTGAATTGGTGAAAGCAAAACGTCAATACAAGCAGACCCAAGCCAATAGCAGTGCATTAAATTCACAAGTATTTGTCAGTGATGATGGTATTCATAGTGCAGAAGCACAGGTGGCTAAAGCACAGGCTGAATTTAATAAGGCGCAGGATGATTTGGCGCGTCGTAGTAAATTAAGTGCATCAGGTGCAATTTCCAAAGAAGAACTCAGCACTGCACAAAGTGCCGTGAACAATGCTCAAGCCGGTTTGGATTTGGCTAAAGCCGGCTTGGCTCAGGCGCAATCCAGTCAAAAAGCGGCACAAAGCACTTTGGCTGCAAATGAAGCGCTGATTCGTGGCAGTAATGAAACGTCGACTCCGGATGTGCTCATTGCTCAGGCAAAACTGAAACAGGCATTGCTGGATTTAGAACGTACTGAAATTAAAGCGCCGTTTGACGGCGTAATCACCCGCCGTAATATTCAGGTGGGGCAGCGTATAGCTGCAGGCACCGTGTTAATGATGCTGGTACCGATTCATAAACTGTATGTCGATGCCAACTTTAAAGAAAGTCAGTTGGCAAAAGTGCAACCCGGGCAGAAAGCCACGCTAACTTCTGATTTATATGGTGATGATGTTGAGTTTCATGGCACAGTGGTTGGCTTTTCCGGTGGTACAGGTTCAGCATTTGCCTTAATTCCTGCGCAAAATGCGACAGGTAACTGGATTAAAGTGGTTCAGCGTTTACCGGTGCGTATTGCCCTTGATCCTAAAGAACTGGCTGAACATCCATTACGTGTAGGCTTGTCGATGGAAGCGAAAATCAACCTCGCTTCCAAGTAGTCGCTTATGAATAATAGTAATTACGTACCATTTGGCGACCTTAAAGGCGGACGCCTGATCCTTGCTGCCTTTGTGTTGGCTTTGGCCAATTTTATGGTGGTTCTGGACATGACCATTGCCAATGTCTCCGTGCCGCATATCACCGGCAGTCTGGCAGTTTCCAGTTCTCAGGGGACTTGGGTCATTACCTCCTATGCGGTTGCAGAAGCGATTTGTGTTCCGCTGACCGGATGGCTGGCAGGGCGCTTTGGTGCGGTGCGGCTGTTTGTGATCAGTCTGATTGGCTTTACGGTTTTTTCTGTTCTGTGTGGATTATCCACCAGTCTGGAAATGCTGGTCTTTTGCCGAATCGGACAAGGCCTGTTTGGTGGGCCGATCATGCCGCTCAGTCAAACCTTGTTGATGCGTATCTTTCCTCCGGAAAAGCAATCACAAGCCATGGGAATGTGGGCAATGACCACTGTGGTTGGGCCTATTCTTGGTCCGATTTTGGGTGGGATGATTAGTGATAATCTGTCCTGGCACTGGATTTTCTTTATTAACATTCCAGTTGGAATTTTCTGTGCGATTGCTGCGTTGCGCTTGTTAAAACCTGCGGAAACATTAATTTCAAAAATCAGAATTGATACCATTGGACTGTTTTTACTGATTTTATGGATTGGCGCATTACAGTTGATGCTCGATCTTGGACATGAAAATGACTGGTTTAACAGTACCTTTATTTGTGTCTTGGCCGTGATTACCGTATTTGGATTAATTCTGTTTATTATCTGGGAAATGACTGATCAGCATCCCGTCGTCAATATCCAGATTTTTAGATATCGCGGCTTTACCTTCTCGGTGTTGTCTTTAGCCTTTGCCTTTGGGGCATTCTTCTCCAGTATTGTACTGATTCCGCAATGGGTGCAAATCAATTTGGGTTATACCGCCACTTGGGCCGGTTATCTTACTGCGACCATGGGCTTTGGTAGTTTGCTCATGTCACCGATTGTGGCAAAAATGGCGACCAAATATGACCAACGGATTTTAGCCAGTTTTGGTTTGAGCCTTCTGGCGGTAGTGACCTTGATGCGTGCTTTCTGGACGACGGATGCCGATTTTATGGCATTGGCCTGGCCACAAATTCTGCAAGGCTTTGCTGTGCCATTTTTCTTTATTCCTTTGTCCAATATGGCACTGGCTTCGGTACAGCCACATGAAATGGCATCTGCTGCCGGCTTAATGAATTTCTTGCGTACCATGGCGGGGGCAATCGGTGCTTCCATCGCCGTTACGCTTTGGGATGACCATGCCAAAGTTGCACGTAGTGAAATGGTTTCCAACTTACATGTGGATGAAGTACAAAATACCCTAATGCAAACGGGAGTAAGTTCACAAGGGGCACTGGGCTATATATCAAGTCTGGTCGATAAGGAAGCTTTAACTTTATCAGCCAACCATGTATTTTTGATTTTATCGATGGTTTTTGTTTTTGCGGCTTTAATTGT
Source organism: Acinetobacter sp. ANC 4779 (assembly GCF_004331055.1). Classification (NCBI taxonomy): domain Bacteria; kingdom Pseudomonadati; phylum Pseudomonadota; class Gammaproteobacteria; order Moraxellales; family Moraxellaceae; genus Acinetobacter; species Acinetobacter sp. ANC 4779. Next base: position 40,220 of record NZ_SJNU01000009.1, on the reverse strand, counting down.
CTGGCTCGTACCAAGACCCAAATTAGGTATGGGGGGCGGTGGTCACGCACATTAATGCTCCTCACCTAAGCCATAAAAAAACCGCTGAATTTAGTGGTTTTTTTATGGCAAAGAATATTGCAGCTCACCTTATATATCTGATTGTGTTCGTCTTAAAGCGGTTTGCCACTGAGCTAAACGGCTTTGGCGTTGATCTGTATTCATATTCGGTTCGAAGGCACGATCCAGTTGCCATGATTGTGAAATTTCTGACAGATTGGAAAATACACCGGCTTTTAAACCTGCCATCGCCGCTGCACCCCATGCAGTCGATTCCAGCATTTTAGGACGCAGGACCGGAACATTTAAAATATCCGCCTGGAATTGCATCAGCATATCATTGCGACTGGCACCCCCATCTACGCGTAATTCTTTTAAAGGATGGCTAATGTCTGCCTGCATAGCCATCAGCACATCGGACACCTGAAAAGCAATCGATTCCAATGCTGCACGTGCGATATGACCTTTATTGGTTCCGCGAGACATGCCGCAAAGCAGGGCACGCGCATCACTGTCCCAATGTGGCGCGCCAAGTCCGGTAAAGGCAGGCACCAGAACAACGCCGTCAGTATCTTTCACTTGGCAAGCCAGTGCTTCAACTTCGCTGCTGTTTTGAATAATGCCCAAACCATCACGTAGCCATTGCACAATGGCGCCTGCCATAAACACGCTGCCTTCCAGTGCATAGCTGGTTTGACTTTGGCATTGCCAGGCAAGTGTGCTGAGTAATTTATTTTGGCTAAATTGAACTTGATGACCAGTATTAAAGAGCATGAAGCAACCGGTTCCGTAGGTATTTTTTGCCATACCTACATCAAAACAGGATTGACCAAAAAGCGCAGACTGCTGATCGCCTAAAATTCCTGTAATCGGGATGTTGGCACCCAGTAAACCGGTGGCAGTATCAGCAATATAGCTATCGGATGAAATAATTTTGGGTAAAACTGAATGGGGAATATTAAATAGCTCAAGCAGTTCTTCATCCCACGATTGAGTTTGCAGGTTCATCAACATGGTACGTGAAGCATTACTGGCTTCAATCACATGTTCGGCACCTTGGGTCAAGTTCCACATGAGCCAGCTATCGACTGTACCAAAAGCCACATGGCCTTGTTGGGCAAGTTCACGTAAGCCAACTACATTTTCCAGTAACCATACCAGTTTCCCTGCACTGAAATAGGGATCTATACGTAAACCGGTTTTATGCTGAATTTTATCGAGTAAATTTTGTTGTGTGAGCTGGTTACACCATTCGGTTGCGCGGCGATCTTGCCAAATAACGGCAGGTGCGAGTGGCTTGCTATTTCTTTTATCCCAAACAACCGTGGTTTCACGTTGGTTGGTCAGCCCAATCGCTTTAATGTCTTTTGCAAGAATATGAGCAGAGGCCAGCGCTTGTTGCACCACAGCAATTTGCGTGGTCCAGATTTCTTGCGCATCTTGTTCAACCCAACCCGAATGTGGCGTCTTGATATGGATCTCGCGTTGAGCGATTGCCTGCACTTGCCCATGTTCGTTAAAAATAATCGCACGACTAGATGTCGTCCCCTGATCGAGTGCAAGTAAATAGCTCATAATTTTTTCTTTTAATCGGCTTGAAAAGTAAAATATTAGCGCAATAATGTAATTAAGCGCATCAAGTTATGTAAATGTTTAGAAAAGAGGTCGTAATTTTTGACATTTATGCTATGATCTCTTTGTACTTTGGGGGTGTTTCTGGCTTCGACGCTGGTGATGAAACTCATAGATGCATGCCGAGAGCGCATTTTCTCTCGTTAATCAAATTTGCATTTTTTAGTCGCAAACGACGAATCATACGCTCTAGCTGCCTAAGGGCAGCTTGTCCAACTCTCCGAATACTTGTGGTTAGAGAGTTCGACTGAAGCGCACGCACACAAGGCCGTATAAAGTCAAGCCTCGGGGCTTTGTACTAAACTAAGAGGATCGCGATTTGTACCCTGTTCGTCGGGTCACAAAGAGTTAAAACAATAGACGATATCTAAGCATGTAGTATTCTCGAGCGTAATGCTGGCGGACGCGGGTTCAACTCCCGCCACCTCCACCAAATACCCTCCTAAACATGGCAAAGTATGCCAAGTTTAGGAACTGAAAGGCTTAATCCTAAAGGGGTTAAGCCTTTTTTTATGCCTAATTATTACCAAACATAAAAGCATATAGTATTGCTTTCTATGTATCCCCATATGTATTCTTTGATAAGTATTGAATTCAAGGGATACACGGTTAAATGAAAAGATCAGAAATAAAACGCCGTCCGTTGTCTGATACTGTAATTGCCAATCTTGAAGCAGAACTAAAAGAATATCGTGAGCTTGATGGCAATGGTCTGTATATTAAAGTAAAACTAGATGGTAATAAGTCATGGCTATTCAGATAGGCTTTGTTGCATAACGATTTTAAAGATAAATCTACCCCACGTTACTCAAATTTAAGATACAACTTGGGTATGAGGTCTACCTAATTCTGTAAATTTGTTGAGTACGGCTATACGAGCATGCACCTCCTTCACCGGACTTTTAAAATTTCTTGCATTTATTTTGCCGCCTAATAATTTAATGCAGTGCATCTTGGTTTCAACCAAACTCCGTCGATGGTACCCCGACCATTTTTCCAAATCGTTCTCCCTAAATATTTCACGATTTTAAGCAATTCATTTCTTTCAATTGAGCCTATTTTTGAGCCTTTCCAAGGCTTAGCATTCTTTCTAGGTGGAATAACTGCATACGCTTGACGATCTGAAATGGCTTGACGGCATTGCTTGGTATCATAAGCTCCATCTGTATATCAAGAATCAATTCGCTCATCTTCTGAAATCTGAGCAAGTAAATCATTCAATACCTGAGAATCACTCACATTATTTGTAGTGACCTGAACAGTACGTATTTGTAGGGTTTCAGCACATATACCAATATGTAGTTTACGCCATTGGCGACGGTACTCAGGCTGATGTTTTTTATGTTTCCATTCACCTTTACCTAAGAATTTCAAACCAGTAGAGTCTACGATGAGCAGTGTACTGAGCAAGGAAGACCATCACTGTTTTTTTGATAGCAAATCGAAATATCAATATGCCTTTGTCTTCTACAGATGGTGGAGTACGAATAGCACTGATAGTCGGGGCTGTCCAATCCAAGCCACAAAGTTTAATGAGGCTTTGCACAAAACCTGTGACCATACGCAAAGAAAGTCGAAATAGAGATTTAATCATTAGGCAGCATTGGATGGCTGTATCTGAGTAGGTTGGATTTCGTCCTTGTTTGCCTTTTGGCTGAGCATACTATTGGGTCGTATGATCAAACCAAATCGTGATATTTCCTCGATTGATTAAGGCTTGGTTGTAAGAAGACCAATTAAGGGTACGAAAAATTTTAGATACTGCCTTATTCATCTGAGAATTATATTGCTGAATAAGCCCTTAACGGTAGATTTATGCAACAAAGGCTTTCAGAGTTAAGACACAAGTATTAAATAATATATGCAAGATTGAACTCTAGATCCCTGCTTGTTTGCTGCGATTTAAAAACACCACAATAACGGCTATACAGGTCAATACACTTGCAAAAACCAGATTCAGCCAAAGTCCAATACCGTCATAAATTAGCCCACCTGCAAAAGCGCCTAATCCGATTGAAAGGTTAAATACAGCAACATTAAAGGCAGCAGCTAATTCAAGCTGTGTAGGCGCTGAACGAATCATCCATGTCATTAATGAAACCGAAACGCCCCCATACGCAAATCCCCAAATTAAGAACAAGACAATATTTAAAAATAGAAAATCACCAAAAAATACGAATAACAGCAAAGTTGCACTTAATAAAAAAGCGATGCTAAATATCGTTTGCCATAAAAATTTTTGAATCGTAAAACCTAAAACAAAATTACCTAAAATTCCAAAAACACCATAAATTAACAATAAAGCACCAATGGATGCATCAGAGAATTGTGCGATTTCTTGTAATACAGGTCGAACAAAAGTATAGGCAGAAAAATGACCTGTCACGATCAACAAGGTCAAACATAATCCAATAATAATATTCGGTTTTTTAAGGACTGATAAACTGCTTCGCCACGTACTTACTTTTTTAATGGGTAAAGAAGGCAATGACCAAAAGAGCATGACAAATACAATAGCAACCAAGATGGCGACACAGATAAAGGCTATCCGCCAGCCAAATAAATCACCGAGATATACACCTGCGGGTATGCCCAATACAGATGCAGCAGCAATACCGCTAAAAATAATGGAAGTGGCGATTCCGACTTGCGCTGGAGGCATTAAACGAACAGCGAGAGTGCCTGCTAAAGCCCAAATACCCCCCATAGAAATCCCGAATAATACCCTCGCCAGTAATAACCAATGGAATGCGTCAGTCATGGCTGAAACAAGTGTTGAAATAAACAATAACAGCATAAAAAAAAGGAGTAATTGACGACGATTAATACGGTTAAAAACTAAGACAACACACGGGGCAATAATGGCAGCGACTAAAGAGGGTGTGGAAATAATGAGGCTGGTATGACCTAATGGCTGCTGCATACTTTCTGCGATAGGCGTCAACAATCCAATAGGAAGCATTTCCGCACTCACTACAGAAAAAACAGCTAAAGCGACAGCGATCACTGCCAGCCATGCTTTTAAGTTGCTTTGATATGTTTTTTCAATGGATGTTTTAAAACTCATTTGGCACTTCAAATATTTTACTGTGCCGTAATATACTTAAATAGAGAGGGTTGATAAACGCTATTTGCATTATAGGAGCATAAAACTAGTCAAAGCCTTCATTACAGTAGTGAATGATCAGATCATGAGATTTTAAAAGAATGAGTTTTTAAAGACTTAAGATTTTATTAAATTAGCTTATGTTTACTTAAAGCTTACTTCATCATTGTAATGATGAATAAGGAGTAATAAATTTAATAAGTTATCTTTTATTAAATTGAAATTTCGTTTTAATCAGTGCATCAACCTACATAATTATTCTAATTTCAGAAAGTTAACTTCGGATCATTACGATGATGGTTTTTTATTTTTATAGCGATACTCACTGGGTGAGGTTTGAAACCAACGCTTAAAGGCGCGCCTAAAGTTGGAACTATCGTGATAATTGAGTAGCGTTGCAATAGCATCGACCGACAAATTGCTTTCAAGTAAATAACTGCTGGCTTGTTGAGAAAGAATTGAATCCCGAATTTCTCGAAAACTCGTACCATCCACCGCAAGTTTACGTGCCAAGGTACGTTTACTCATAAATAAGGATGCCGCGATGTGTTCTTCGTTCAGTTCACCTAAGGAACTGGACAGCATCATTTTCTGAATATGATAAACATAGCTGTGTTTGCCGGGTTGCAATTGTTGCAGCATGCTTTCACATTGGCGCATTGCCAACAGATAACTATCTTGATGGGCAGATGCATTGAGAATGTTGCATAAACTTAAAGGAAACTCGACTTTTATTTCAGGTGCGGAGAAAAAATAGCGCCCCGATAAATAGTTCGCATATGTTTGGCCGTAGTCGGGTTCTGGATGGGCAAAACAGATTTTTGCTTCATCTAGTGGGCGTCCTACAATAAATTCAGCACATTCATATAAAATCACCGCACAGGTTTCAGAAAGTATCCGATGTACCTGTGCAGAGAGCGGAATATCAAAATGTAGCGACATATTCACAGAAGACTCTGAATATTCAAGGCTTAAACGCGCAAAACTGATGCGCGTAGGAATAAATTCCTTAAAGGCTTTTAAAGCCATCAATAGGTTTGGACTACTGTTGACCAGAAAACCCATTGCACCATGGGTGGTTGGCGTAAGGCGTTTTCCAAGCCGTAAGCCAAAATCAGCATGTTCAGATAAAGCTACGCTATTTTGTAAAATCTGTACCAATTGTCTGGCGGTCAGTAAAGTTTCATCCCGCATCAACTGTTCAATATTAAGCTGGGTAAATTGCAGTAATTGCGGCAGTTCACGAATATTCAGTGCTAATTCTCGTCCAATCATTCGCGCATAATTGGAGGGAATATTGGCAATATCTACATTTTCATCCATCAATGCATTGTTTTTTATATCGTACACGTTGACATCCCGTCATTGCGAATTAACCAACTAAACTTTTTAGTCGATATTTTATGTGTCTTTTAATGACCTTATCTTGTCAAAAAATGACCTCCATGTACTGCCTTTATAGCATTAGATTGTATTGATCCAAATAAAAACCGATGAATAGCAAGCCAATAACCCTGTGCAGGAGAACATAAATGGGAACAATTACCTTTGTTGAGCATGATGGAACAGAGCATTCAGCCGATTTAGAAGCGGGCAAGTCATTGATGCAGATTGCGCTTGATCATGGCATTCCAAGTATTGATGCCGATTGTGGCGGTGAGTGCGCCTGTGGCACCTGTCATGTGATTTTAGATGCGCAATGGATTGTGCAAGTGGGCACGGCTTCAGCCAGTGAGCTGCGAATGCTCGATCTGACTCCAGAAAAAACCCCCACATCCCGTTTGGCCTGTCAGGTACATGTCTCTGAAGATATGAATGGCATGCGTGTAAACCTCCCTGAATATCAGCTGTAACAGCTGATAGCTCTATTAGTCCACCTCAAGATCAAAATAAAAACAGGCAATAACAACATGATTCAGTTTGAAACAGTGCTCAATAAAGTTAAAAATGAAGCATCCAATCGACTATCGCCATTGATTCCGATGGATATGCAAGTCAAAGGCGTACATCTGTTTAAACGGACCAAACGTTTTATTACACAAAAGGAATACTTCCCCGAGTTTGTTGAAAAACCGATCCCCGATGTTTCAACAGTAGATATCCAGGATATTGATTTAAGTAATCCGTTTTTATTTAGACAGCATCAGTGGAATGCCTATTCGAAAAGGCTGCGTGATGAATGCCCTGTGCATTATCAAGCCAACAGCCCATTTGGTCCATTTTGGTCCGTTACCCGTTATAAAGACATAGTATTTGTGGATAAAAACCACGAGCTGTTTTCAGCAGAACCGCTGATTTTAATTGGCACGGCACCAATCGATGTAGAGACCTTTATTGCGATGGATCCACCAAAACATGATGAACGCCGTAAAGCAGTTCAGGATGTTGTAGCGCCAAAAAACTTAAAAGAGATGGAATCTTTGATCCGTGAGCGAACCTCAGAAGTTCTCGATAGTTTACCGCTTGGACAGCCATTTGATTGGGTAGAAAACGTTTCAATTGAATTGACTGCGCGGATGCTTGCGACCTTACTGGATTTCCCATACGAAGACCGTTTAAAACTCGTGTATTGGTCAGACCTGTTTTCATCTTCGCCACAAAGTACCGGCGGTGCTATGGATTTAGATGAGTCCTTTGTGGGCGTGGCAGACATGGCTAAACATTTTGTTGCCTTGTGGCATGACAAAGCGGCACGTTTAGCCGCGGGAGAAACCCCAGGTTTTGACCTGATTACTTTAATGCAAAGCAGTGATGCCACACGTGATCTGATCAAGCGTCCGATGGAGTATCTGGGTAATTTAGCCTTGTTGATTGTAGGGGGGAACGATACGACGCGGAACTCCATGACAGGTGGTGTGCTTGCGCTGCATCAATTCCCGGAGCAGTTTGCCAAATTAAAAGCCAACCCAGGCCTGATTCCCAATATGGTCTCAGAAATCATTCGTTGGCAAACGCCATTGGCGTATATGCGTCGTGTAGCCACACAGGATGTGATGTTAAATGGCCAATTTATTCGTAAAGGCGATAAAGTGGTGATGTGGTATGCCTCGGGTAACCTCGATGAACGTGCGCTTGACCGTCCTGAGCAATTTATAATTGATCGTAAAGATGCCCGTAATCATTTGTCGTTCGGCTTTGGCGTACATCGCTGTATGGGTAACCGTTTAGCTGAAATGCAGCTGCGCATTTTGTGGGAAGAAATTTTAAATCGTTTTGACCGTTGGGAAGTCGTAGATGTACCTGAAATTGTGCAGTCCAACTTTGTCCGTGGCTATTCAAAATTGATGGTCAAACTCACTGCAAAAACTGAACAATAAACCTGATCCATGATTGAAAAAGAGGGCAAGTGATGCAGAAACTGAAAGCGGTCATCATTGGTGCAAGTCATGCTGCGGCACAGTTAAGTGTCAGTCTGCGTCAAGAAGGTTGGCAAGGGGATATCCTCATGATCGGGGATGAACCATATTTACCCTATCATCGACCACCCTTATCCAAGACTTTTTTATCTGGTGATAAAAACATTCAGGATCTGCTGATCCGCTCAGCTACATTTTATCAAAAACAGCACATTGATTTTTTACACGGTCATGTGGTTTCAATTGACCGGGAGCAGAAAATGTTAAAGCTGGCTGATGGTTCACAGATGTCCTATGACAAATTAGCGATCTGTACAGGTGCGCGGGTCAGAAAACTTGACATTGAGGGTAGTGAACTCAAAGGGGTTTACTATGTGCGAAACGCAGCCGATATTGCAGCCATACAGCAGCATATTCAAAGCGCCAAACATGCGGTGATGATCGGCGGCGGTTATATTGGTTTAGAAACCGCAGCATCCTTAAGAAAAAAGGGGATTCAGGTTTCGCTTTTAGAGACTGCTCCAAGAATTTTACAGCGTGTGACGGCCCCTGAACTTTCTGAATTTTATACCCGGCTACATCAAGCGCAAGGTGTGAAAATTTATAATCATATTACGCTAGAATGTATTGTTGGCAGGGCACAGGTGGAAGGTGTTTTATGTGCTGATGACAAAATGATTGCGGCCGATCTGGTGGTTGTTGGTATTGGCGTGCAACCCAATATCGAAGTGGCAGAAGCAGCAGGGATTGAAGTTGATAATGGCATTATCATTGATGCCTATGGCCGAACCAACGATCCTGATATTGTGGCAGCAGGGGATTGTACTAGTCATTTTAATTCCCGGTATCAGTGCCAGCTTCGTTTGGAATCTGTGCCCAATGCCAATGAACAAGCCAAAGTGGCGGCAGCTACTTTATGTGGAAAGTCCAAACCGTATAACGTTTTACCTTGGTTTTGGTCAGATCAATATGACATCAAACTGCAGATTGCTGGCTTAAATCATGGCTACGATCAGTTGGTGATCCGTGGGGATCTTCAGAACAGCAATAGTTTCGCAGTCTTCTATTTTAAAAATAAACAATTGATCGCTGCAGATTGCATTAATCGGCCCTTAGAATTTATGATCAGTAAAAAAATTATCCATGACAATATCCAGATTGATCCTGATCATTTTGCCGATGAATCGATTGATCTCAAGCAGCTGACACAATAAAATCATAGGAAGGGATATAGAGACAGACCAACTTTATTATCTCGTTTGCAGACAAGACTACTGATCGGGGGCCATAGCGCATAGCAATGGCCCAAAATAAAAATGTAGTTTCATGATTAATGCATTAAATTATTTTATATTTTTAACTGTCCTAAACCCAACATGACTGATCGCCAGAGTATATTCTTGCGGTTGTCTTGAGGTTGCTCGATATCGGGCACAATAGTTTGAAGCACATAAATAAGAGCCACCTTTAATGGTATAGGCTGAATATTGTGATTCAGAACGAGAAGCAAGTTGAGCTTGCGTACCGAGATGGTCATCATCATGTGAGCCAATAAAAGGGGTCCGGGTTAACTCCCAAACATTCCCAATCATGTCAAATAGACCAAACCCATTGGCTTTAAAACAACCGACAGGTGCGACATCTGAAAACCCGTCTTTATTTTCATTTTGATAGGGAAACTCACCTTGCCAAACATTGGCATCAATATGCTGAGTATGAGCAGATACATCACGTTCATGACTAAAGGCCTTAGCCGCATATTCCCATTGTTCTTCGGTCGGTAATTCAGTTCCCCGCCATTCCGCATATTTTAATGCGTCCTTCAGCGTCACGTATCGAACTGGTTCATTGGGAAGGACTTGACGGGATGATTGAATTCCCCAAGGATGTTTCCAATTAACATTCTTTTCTAACTTCCACCATTTCAGCTCAGCTACTTTCTGTGCAGGTTGAATAAATACCGCTGCTTCATTTTGCATTTCAGCTTCGGTTTCATAGCCTGTAGCATCGACAAAGGATTGAAACTGAGCATTGGTTACTTCTGTTGCATCGATATAAAAATCAGTCACTTGTCTTGTACTATGAATGAGCGATTTTTCTTCTGGATAAGCATCATTGTTGCCAATGCTATAGCTTCCACCTTGAATAGAAACCATGCCTGCCAGCGGGTCTTGCGACCAATTTACTGGCAATCCAGGATAACTTTTACAGCTTTGCAGCGTGCCAAGGTCAGGTAAATCTTGCTGATTTTTAGTTTGTGGTTGATTGCTTGTAGAACATCCTTGTAACACAATAGCCATCAATACAGCTAAAATTGTAGACTGATAAATCACGTTAACATCCTTGTTATATGTGAGTTTAAATTACGGATTCGATAGGTTTTTAATTTCTTCCGGTCCTATACAGGTGCCATAGAAGCAATTCATTTGCCCATAACGATATCTTACCGGTGCTGAAATTATACCAACACGTTGCGCATACGCATCCCAATCCTTAACTAGCTCATTTAATTTTTCAGGATGTTGTGCTGCGATGTTGTTTTTCAAGGTTGGATCACTTTGGCGATTATACAGTTCCCATTGGCCAATGCCATAAGGTTGGTCTTCGAAACGAACAGTCCAATCGCCTTTGTATAACGATTTTTTGTTATTAAACTCCCAGCCAACCGCTCGTTCAGGAATAGTTTTTCCCTTAAATACAGAAGTAAAGGATTGTCCTTGCATTGGAATAAGTTTCTGGTCTTTATAGGTCGTCGGACGAGTCGATTGGGTGAGTTCAAGAACCGTCGGAACAAAGTCAGATACATGAAGCAGATTCTTTTGAATAGAATTGGCTTTAACCAGTTTTGGGTAGCGAATAATGGCAGGAACATGAATACCTCCATCGGCTAGAAAACTTTTAAAATAAGGTAAGGGTGTCGATGCAACTTGAGCCCACTGTGGACCTAAAGTGACATAAGAACCTTTTTTCCCCATATGCGCTAAACTATTATCAAAATTTTGGTTGACCCAGTCGGCAATGCCACTTTTATCTTCAGTCGTGCCGAGCGATTCAGGGCTTGCAGATTCAGCGCCATTATCAGACATAAACAAAACCATAGTATTATCTAAGTCTTTGGTCGACTGTAAGTAATTTAAAACACGACCAATATTGTGATCTAAGTTATCAATCATTGCAGCATAGACTTGCATAGTTTTGACTTGTTCGGCTTTTTGCTTGGCATCTAATTGATTCCAATTCTTAAATACACCTTGCAGTGGATCATTAATTTTGGCATTAGCAGGAATCACACCCAGTTTAATTAGCTTTTTAAAGCGGGCTTCTCGAGTTTTGTCATAACCGTCTTGATAAGCCTTTGAGTATTTTTTTAAGTATTGGTCAGGTGCTTGTAAAGGCCAGTGTGGCGCGGTATAGGCAAGATAAGCAAAAAAAGGTTGATTTTTTTCTCGGTTATTTTTCAGATAAGACAGCATTTTATCGGTGTAATAATCAGATGAATAAAAATTTTCGGGTAAGGATGCTTCCTGCCCATTGTTTAAATAGCGTGCTTTATAGTTACCAGGAAACATAGGGCTGGTATCGAAATGAGCAGCACCACCAGGCAACAAAACAAAGGAATTGGCAAACCCACGTGCACTTGGAATACTTTCTGGCGTTCCGCCTAAGTGCCATTTTCCTGTCATGAAAGTTGCATAGCCGTTTTGTTTTAAAACTTCCGCAATGGTGATGACTTTGTCATTTAAGCGGCCTTCATAACCCGGTTTTCCTTTTTGCTCCGGTTGTAAAAACTCGCTCATTGAGCCAATACCTGCTTGGTGATTATCATTGCCGGTGAGCAACATCGAGCGTGTTACAGAACAGGTGGGGCCTGCATAAAAGTTGGAAAGTACGGCCCCTTGCTTGGCCAGCTTTTTAATATTGGGCGTATGTATTTCGCCACCAAAGGGTTCTGTATCTGAAAAGCCTAAATCATCAGCAACTATCAATAAGATATTCGGTTGTTTTACCGGGTCGGCAAAAGTAGCTTGATTGAGCAGTAAAGCTGGCATAACACATACCAATGCTATTTTTTTAAAATTCATAAGAGTTCCTTTATTATGAATAGGTGAGTTAAATTAATTTAAGCATGAACACAACGACGTTGTACTTCTAAAGTCGAAGCATTGCTTTGATCCCGTGCCAGCACGATATTAAACGGGATATGTTTAAAAGCGTGCTGTTAGCCACGACGAAGAATTTAGCTTTATCAGTTACATCTTTAGCAATTGCGACTAGACCTTGACGTGGTGATCGTTCAAATTTTGTGTTTAAAAGAGGATGCTAAATATGCCGAAACAAAGCAGAGCGAGATTCGTTAGAAACACCATCCGCTGCACTTAAGAAACATTCGGTATGAATATCTTTTTCAAAAAGTCGGCTTTGCATTAACGTTGAAATCGCTGCATCAATCATTACTGGTGGACCACATAAATAAGCTTTATGATCACTGCATTTATTTTCAAAATAATCTGCTACAGCTTCATGTACAAAGCCGGTGAATCCTGTCCATTGATCTTCTGCTTTTGGTGCATTCAATGCAGGAATATAGCGGAAGTTGGGATAGTCTTTCACTAAGCCTTCAAACACTTCACGGTTATAGAGTTCCGCAACATCACGTGCGCCTTGGAAAAGATAGATCGTACGTGTGTCACCTTGTTCCAAAAGATCCAGAATCATTGATTGCGGGCTCGATAGACCAGAACCGCCTGCAATAAAGATGGTATCTTTTGCATCTGATTTACGTACAAAGAACTGCCCATAAGGTCCCGAAACTTCAAGTTCATCGCCCGCTTGAAGGGTTTCGTGCACATAAGTGGTGGCTGCCCCACCTTCTACCTGACGAATATGCAATTCAATAATGCCTTCTTCACTCGGTGCATTGGCAATTGAAAATGCACGTGTCCCTTCAATGTCTGGAAATTTAATATTGATATACTGCCCAGCCTGAAACTCCATCGGACGATCGATTTGTAAACGCACCCCTTTAATGGTCGGTGACAGCGCTTTGATATCTACAACTGTGGCTTGGTAGTCTTGGACCAAATAGCCATGAAAATCTTCGTCTTCATCCACATCCGCTTCAATCACCATGTCGGATTCAGGTTTACAGCAGCAGGCCAGCACTTTATTTTCTTCGCGTTCAATATCCATCAGCGCAAAGGACGATGCTTCACCGACGTCATAAAAACCGTCAGTCACTTGAACTTTACAGGTTCCACATGTGCCATGACCACAGGCGAAGGGTAGCCAAACACCTTGACGTAAAGCAGCGTCTAAAATAGTTTGATCTTCTTCCACTTCAATGGTCATGCCCACAGGTTCAATCGTTACTTGATAACTCATGATTCTTCTTCCTTATACATGTGTGCCGTTGTAGCCATTTAAGCCGGGCGTAACAAAGCGCAGTAGAGATTTATGATCAAAATCTAAATCGGCTAATGTCTTGGAAAAATCCACATCTGTTAGTAATTGACGATTTAAGGTGAATTGTACTTCTGACCAATCAATATGCTCAAAGTCAGGGTGCTGATTAAAACCAGTCTGAATTTGCTGATCAATCAAGTCTTGTAAACTTTGCTGTGGTGAGACCACAAAAGCATGGGCTGCACAAAATAAAGTGTGCTGATCCCAGCCGACATAGAGCAGCATGTTGTCGCCGTAATTTTTTTGTGCGTCACGCGCATCAAATTCATAATCTGGTTGTATGGCTTGTACTGGCATGAGAAAACTCCTGAATTCCTTGAGTGTGAAGCCATCTCAATTTTTATCCATGAAATGGCTTCTGATCCTTTTTTGCTTAGGCGACGTGACCTTTCCATTTTCTCCAACGTTCTTGGTCTGGAGAGCCTTCAATATCAAGATTGTCTGCACCGACGTTAAAGTTGTAATAGTCACGTAAAATACTTTCTAAATCGGGACCGCCACAGTTGCCTTGTAAAATTTGATTGACCGGCAACCAAGCTTGAATATATTTTTCAGGTTCACGTTCAAAAATGTCGTAACAGCCATCTGAACAAGTGTGATAACGCTCACCTTTATAAATACTGTCACGGTAGCTGAACATGGTTGGGTCGCCATCCATTTCGGTAAAGGTCATTGGAATCTGGCAGATTTGGCACAGTTGCGGCAAGCCATTGCTATAGAAGCGTTTACCTTCAGCTTCCAATTTACGCGCCAACTCCCATTTAGGGCGGTAATATTTGTCAAAGGTGTCTGGATATTTCTCAGATAACCAATCCATTTCTTCATCGGTTGGAATCCAGGTATGGAAACCTGCAGCATGACCAAAATTATAGAAAATCCACCATGCCTGATGGGAAATATGCTCTTTTTCCTTAACAATCACGTCTGAATACTTCGGCATGCGAATACCGTAACGACTCAAGTCTTTAAATAAAGCACCGCCAGCTTCTTCGAAGTAGGTTTCCCATGCTTCTTTCCATGACATCACTTTATTTGGCAGCATGTAGTCCATCATCATGCCGACAATCGAGAGCAAGCGAGTACCGCGCCAGAACCATTTATCAATCCATTCCTGAACAATCGGAACGTTATCTTCATGCTGTTCCAGTAAGAATTTTACGATTTCCAAACCTAAAGTCATGTGGCGTGCTTCATCCGACTGAGCACTAAAACCAAAGGTCACGGTTGCCATATCTCCGTTATATGCCGCACCAGACATGAATGGGACGAACAGTAAGTTGGTAAGTACATACTCAAAGGAGAAACTAATCGCCAGTAAGAATTCAAATGGCCCTGCTGAACGTGCATCTTCAAAGAATGATTTTGGGACAGACAAGTACCAAACACGGTCATGCATGTGTGCCCAATCCTGGAAGCCATCAAAGAATTTGTTGTAATGGCTCATAGCATGAATTTGCGTTTGTACATGACGCAGCTCATCAATCGATTGCATTTGCGAGGCAATACGTGCACCGATGCCGCTAAATTGGCGGCCTACATGCGCATAACCTTGGTATGCCTGATATTCCAGTGGCGTAACGGCTGTTAAAAACAGTTTTATTGCATTTAAGTAGCGTTCATTACTGACATTCATCTGACCATTATTTTGAGAGAAAGCATCAAAAATGGCATACAGCTTTTTCTCTTTTTCTGCCTGATATTTCCAGTAAGTATCCATGGTTAAGCGGAAAGGGTCTTCCCATTTTGACCAGTCTGTAATTTTAATGCCTTCAAACTCTTCATACGGAAATGCTTCTTTACGGTCTGCATAGGAAAAATCCCAATCCAGATCACGTGTCAGCATGCGGTAACGGTCTTTTGAATTAAGTTTTTTGGTTGCAGTTTTAGTCGCACTTTTTGCTTGGCTATTCATCTTGATGATCCTTTTCAATCTGTTGAAGCAGTCGGCTTCTTGTCTTTATTTCTTCCGTGCGGAATTAATTCCACTGCAAAGTGAAGCTATCGTCATCTTCTTCAACGTTGCCACCTAAGGTGATCATGTTGAGCTGCAGTTCTTGAATGTCCCAATCCTGGCCCAGTTTTTCGGACACGGTTTCAGCGCGAACCACTAATTTCCCCAGGCTTTCCACACGAATCATGGCAGGAAGATATTGAATCGTGGCTTCGGGGTTATCTTGCTCAATCGCTTCAATGATGTAGCGTGAGGTATCATTATCTTGTAATGCCAAATAAACTTTAGAGCTCATCTCTGCGCTTCCTTATGCAACTGAATCTAGTTCAAGGGTTAAACCGGCTTTTTTACTGCGTTCTGCAATTAAGGCTAGGCCATTGTCGATAGATGCATGCCCAAGTGCGGTATGGGCCCATGCCCTAAAGGCTGCTGTCACTTGAGGTAAAAGCGTATTTATCCAGCCTTGAATTAAGGCTTTATTTTCTTCAGATTCAGTGGCGGCAATTTTTAAAACAGGGTCTGACCATTTGCGTAAATCGGTTAAACAGTCCTTCATGAATTCGGTCAGCATTGCTACATCACGTGCACCGTGTTCAACCAGCCATTGGTCCAGTTCGCCATAAACCAGTTCCTGCATTAAGCTGTCTATGAGCAAGTTTTGCAGGACATAAAGTTTGAACCAATCTTGTTCAGTCAAGCTCTGTTCACACAGCTTGCGCAGTGGTTGCCAGGAGTCATCATTCATCCATGACTCTTTGGCTTGCTGTAAGGATTCACCGGTATTGCCATCAATGAGTAGGCCAATACGGGAGAGGTATTGCGCCATACCCAGACGATCCATTGCTGCAAAAATACAGGCTTGGGTAATGACCGTGCCATAGCCATAAGCACTGCCTGACATCATGTGCAGGTTGGCGGTTTGCTCCACATAACGGAAAGGCAATAAGCAAGTGATTATTTTTTGCTTAACTTCAGCGCTTAGATTTTCAACCAAATGGCGTTTTTCAAAAAATGAATAATTGCTTTCGGCAGTATCTTGCAGACGTGCACGATGTTGTACATAAGTGCCATAGTAAAATTGACGTGGATCTTTAAATGCATACCAGTCTTGCATTTGCAACGCTGTATGCGTGTGATCATTTAAAGTTTTGTCAGCTTTCCACAATGGACGGTAATGAAAGTTAGCTGCACCTTGTATATCAAAACTGACTTCCTGATAGCGAGTCGCAGGCTTATTGCCAAAACGGCGTTCAATATAGGCATAAGTTTGACGAATAGGTTCGAGGTTGGATGTTTTAATTTCTAAAGTCATCACGATTTCCTTATGGGCTTAAGATTGATCTTCTTGATCTAAATTTTTACGTACTTGGCTTAGAACTGTAGGTTCAATGCCATAACGCCATTTATCTTCTTGTGCATCATTCCAAGCCTGCTGTGCTTCGGTCATTTCAATGACCTGATTAATTTCACAGAAATGCTGAAAGGCTTGCTGAGGTAGAATCAGTTCGACAAAAAGTGTTGGATCATGGATGGCAAAGTCAAATTCAACAAACTTGGCCTGGCGGTCACCCGTAACACGAATGTATTTGGTGAGTTGTTCTTGCTGTATGGCTTGAGTCATGAGGATTATCCTTGTCTTTTTGCACTGAAATCATTTCAGTGATGCAACCTTGCATATATTGATAGAGATATATCAAAACTCATGCCAACTTTTATTAATCATTTTTAATCAGTTGCTTATGTTTTTTTATTCATTTTATAGTTTTTTTGAGCAATAAAAATTCATGAAATGCTGAATATATAAATGGCTAATTTCATCAAATCGTGAATGGTGAGGTCGGAAACTCAAAAATACTTTGTGCTGTTTAAATTAGTCCAATGAATTAAAATGATTTATATCTATATGATTTTATAGTTTTAATTTAAAAATACTTTAAGGGTATAAAGTTATGATAATAAGGTAGTGAGGCTTTTCAGTCGGAATTGAGTAAGATAGGGAATCGACCTGTAGCCAAGGATGGATATTCAGTCATGCCTCAAGCCAAAGATGCCAAGTTTTATACTCAAATTTTGGAAAAGAATAAAGATATTCAAGATTTATTGGATAAAATTCAGTTTGACAGTCAGCATGGAAAAATTTGGTTTGAAGAAAGCCGGATGTTGCTCATTCATACCAGTATCATGGGTTTTTTAAGAAAAGATTTGTACAACATGCTGGGCTGGGAACGGACCAAACGTTTTTTTATTCGTCAGGGGTATCAGGCTGGAGTACGGGATGCAGAAGTTACCTCTAAATTACGCCCGAATTTAAATGAGGCTGAAGCTTTTATGGCTGGGCCACAAATGCATGGTATACGCGGCATGGTGCAAGTTGAAGTGAATGAGCTTCAATTAAGTCATGATGAGCATCAATTTTATGCAGATTTTAATTGGCGTAATTCTTTTGAAGCGGAAGTTCATTTAAGTGAGTTCGGGGCTTCGGAAGAATCAGTTTGCTGGATGCTATTGGGCTATGCTTGCGGTTATACCAGCTTTATTATGGGACAAACCATTATTTATCAGGAAACCCATTGTGTAGCAAAAGGTGATGATTGCTGTCGTATTATCGGCAAGCCTTTAAAAGAATGGGAAAATGCCGAGGAACTTATTCAATTTATGTCACCTGATCCTGTTTCAGATGAATTAATTGCCTTGCAAGCAGAGCTGAATGAGTTAAAGAAAAATATCTATACAGATGTAGAAGCCGATTACACCATGTTTAATTCTATCGGTGAATCCGTGGCTTATCGTAAAGTTTGTGACCTGTTGAAAAAGGCAGCGGGCAGTAAGGTTGCTGTATTACTGCAAGGTGAAACAGGGGTGGGCAAGGAAGCTTTTGCCAGAGGGATTCATGAAGGTAGTTCTCGTAAAGGGCAACCCTTTGTTGCTGTAAACTGCGCCTGTATTCCGCCAGACCTAATTGAAGCCGAACTTTTTGGTGTCGAAAAAGGGGCATTTACAGGGGCAACGCAAACTCGAAGTGGAAAGTTTGAACGTGCCGATCAAGGAACTATTTTCTTAGATGAAGTGATTGAGCTTTCGCCACGTGCGCAAGCTACCTTGCTGCGCATGCTACAAGAAGGAGAATATGAAAGAGTGGGGGATCATCAAACCAGAAAAGCGGATGTCCGTTTGGTTGCAGCCACCAATGAGGATTTGGAACAGGCCGTGAAAGAGGGAAGATTCCGCGCTGATTTATATTATCGCCTGAATATTTTCCCTGTAATTATTCCGCCGCTACGTGAGCGCCGTGATGATATTCCCTTATTGATTACCCACTTCTTATCGCGTTTTGAAAATATGTATGGAAAGACGTTAAAAGGTTTAAGTGACAAAGCTACAAATTTTGTCATGACTTATGAATGGCCGGGTAATATTCGAGAGCTTGAAAACTTATTAGAGCGGGCGACCTTACTGACGGATCATCAGCAGGAAATTAAACTCAATCATTTGTTTCCGCAAATTAAGCAAGATATCGAGCCAAGGTCTGAAAAAGTAGATTTAGATGCAGTGATACAAGAGGGCTTTTGTCTGGAAGATCATGAGAAAAAACTAATTTTTATTGCGATGCAAAAAACAAATAATAATGTTTCTGAAGCAGCCCGTGTATTAGGGATCAGCCGAGCGGCTTTGGATTATCGTTTAAAAAAGCAAGCTATTAATATAAGTAAAAAGTAGATTTCAATCAGGCACAGATTGACTGTGATGAGTGGTTTTTTAAAGGCTCATTCTCCAAGATGACGGGATATGGCTTAAACTCTTCTAATATGAATTCAACGATCAGTTGAATGAAAGGCTGGGGTTTATCATAAGCCAGTGATTAATTAAATGCTTCGTAGTAAGCCAAGCGATTTTCAATCGTAATCACACTAAGGGGATAGTTAGCTTTTAATAATTCAATATTTATTAATAAGCGTAATGTATGTCTGTGCCCCTCAATGACTGGCTCACGACCAATAAAATTAGCAGGTACTTTGACTATACGTTCAATAGGATGGGTTGTTTACTTGACTGTTATAACAATTCACCAAGAATAATACCTTCGAGAACCACTGTAGTTTCTAATAGCGTAAGTGCATGACCTTAAATGGCATTGGAATAATAGGGCCATCGTACAATAAGGGCTTTTTATAAGTCTTTTGCAATTGAAAGAGATAGCGGGCGATGCTGAGCCAACTTATTCTTGAGTTGTCAATAATTCCAAACACATCCTTATGGCTTAAGTAAATCTCACTTAAAAATTTATTTGTACGGTTGTTTTTATGGCAATTTTTTTAAATTTAATGATATAAATTACAGTAATTATAATTTTAAAAGTCAGTATTCATGCAGAGCGAATGAGGGCAGGCTTAGGGCCTGCCCTCATTATATGTCTCTATTCACAGACAAAATTTACCGTCTAAATAAGCCTTTCTCCAACGGTCCATTTTAACTTTTTGAAATAAACCTCCAATGTAAAAAGGATCTTGTTCAATAAATTTTTGAGCAGCCTCTCTAGAGGCTACATCAATGATATAAATTCCACCACCTAAGTCTTGGCCCTTGTCATCTAACTTTGCACCACAGGCTAAAAGTAATTCAAGATTCTGATTTAAATAATCTAAATGTTCTTGTCTTAATTTTTTTCTAAGGGATTGATGATCTATTTTGTCCCAAGTTTCTAAAACATAAGGCATTTTAATTTCCTCGTATATGAAGTTTTATTAGAATGAAAATGGATATTCAAGAATTAAGCGGAATTCATCAATATTTCCATATCTATAGCCTTTGGTTGTTCTATGAGTGGCTTGACGAAGACGAACATCAAGATCTTTTGCAAAGCCCTGCTTAACTTTGTAGCGTAACTCGATATCTCTTTCCCAATGCTTATTCTCAATATCTTGGTCGTAAATATGACGTTTGGTATACAGCTTGTTGTCACTACCGGTATTGTCCATATCCCAGCCATATAAATACCGCGTCATAAAAGACAGACCTTCGATTCCATAAGGTGAGAAGTCAATTTCATATTTCACTTGAGCTGATTTTTCTTTGGCTTCCGTAAATGTTGCAAACTGCACACTATTGGGAATAGTGGCAATCCCGCCATTATTTCTAAACCCGATCCAGTCAAAAGGTTCATCACCTATAACTTGTTGGTACGCTAAACTGAAATTATGATTGGATAATTTATAGCTTCCTGTTAAGGAAACCAGGCCAGTACTGATATTTCCGCCTGTGGCATCACCGCTATCTCGGTTAATGTAGTTATTGGTTTGTAGATTGAAACCTGATTGGGCATCAATTTGATGTTTATATTTTGCCCCTAAATAATATTGCATCCAGACATTTTCTAATTCAGACACATAGATTGATGTTTCAATATTATTGAGTTTATAGGTTCCGCCTAAATAGCTGACAGAATCCGCCTGAATTCCATTGTTATAATCAGTATTAAAATAGTTGAGACGGTCAGTTGAATCAACAGGACTCATTTGGGTGAAATAACCAAAATCTAAATTAAGATGCTCAAAACTATTATCCTTTATCGATAAACCCGTCGACATAGAGGGAAGGAGTCGGGAATAGTTAGTCCCAATAATCGGATTATTCGGAAATTGATTCCCGATCAATGCTTCAGTTTTCTTATATTTTGCCCGTAGAGCACCGCCGAATTCAGCCGTTGCTGATTTCGGTTTGCCTTTCGAGTCGACTTCTAAATTATTTGTACCGGTTCGATATCCATCACTATCGAGTTTTAAGGCAATCAGAGCATAACCGTTTAACCCGAACTGCACAGGCGTATCTGTCCAGCCTGTTTCCATATTGGCAATAAAGCCTTGAGCCCATTCTTCGCGGTAACCTTTGCGCTCAGATATAGGTAATTGGGCATTCTGTCCCGCAGAGTTGTATTCGCCTTTGCGAAAGTCACGATTGAAATAATAGTTTTTTGCGAGCACATTAAATTTTGTGTCATCAATAAAATCAGCATGGGCTGTGTGGAGAGTGGTTATGGATAGGCAAAGCGTCCCCATAACCAGTAAATTTTTATTTACTGGTTTTTTCATTTTTTAAAAATCCTTTTAGGTATTACAAATGATGATCCAATAGAGGAAATGGGAGCCTAAACGCGATCCCAAGTATCTGAAGGTTCAAAGATAAATCCATTATCTTGTTTGCGAATATAACCGCAATACGGGTCACCAAAGTGAACAGGCAAGAGTAAAGCTTCTCGGCTCACGGCGCGCTCTAAACATTCCAGTCGAGTTTTTCGGGCAATATCAGGCCAAATGCAATAGCCTGAATTGATTTCCGGGCGAACAATTTGTAGCGGACTATGGAATACGTCACCACAAAAAATCGCTTCTTCTCCTTGAGAGCTGACCCGGAAAGTGACTTGTCCTGGGCTGTGACCAGGTGCAGGTTCAACCACTAAACAATCGGCAATTTCAGTATGAGGCTGAATAAATTCAACCAAACCTTCGTTAAATACTGGCATCACGCTGTCAAAGAAGGAGTCACCAAAAACATCAATTACGCCAGGTTCTTTATTTTTACCCTGATGACAGAAATCAAAATCTTCTTTAGGTAAATAATACTTGGCATTCGGGAAAGTTGGGGTCCAACGGTTATCTTTCCAAATCGTATTCCAGCCAACATGATCAGAATGTAAATGGGTAATCACCACATGGGTTACTTTTTCTGGAGCAGCACCCGCAGCAGTCATCCATTCGGTAATCAAATTATTCAGCATATGCATACGGGGAATTTCTGGACGTTGTTTGAAATTACCAACACCGGTATCAATCACAATAATATTATTGCCGGCATGAACCACCCAAAATTGAATACTGACAATGAGACGATTCATTTGGGGAATCCAATGATGCGGTGCCAGCATATCTTTATGCTCTTCTAATAGGCTTTGATCCGCAGTTGGAAATAAAAATTTTGGATCATGGCTCGGACCAGCATATTCATGGATACGGGTTACTTTTACTTCGCCAATCATTCTTGATTCAATCATGAGTCACTCCTTAACAAATATTATTAAATCTTTCTTAAACACGTTCAAATAAGGCAGCTAAACCTTGTCCACCACCAATACACATTGTTTCTAAACCGTAACGTGCATTACGACGTTTCATCTCATGTACTAAAGACGTCATGATGCGTAGTCCTGTTGCACCAATGGGATGACCCAAAGAAATTCCTGAGCCGTTCACATTGATATGAGAAGTATCGGTAATATTTAAACCTTTGATCACTGCTAAAGCTTGTGCTGCAAAAGCTTCATTAATTTCAATCAGATCAATGTCTTCAATGGACATATCTAGTTTTTTAAGTAGCTTATTTACCGCAGGCACAGGGCCAAAACCCATTCGACTTGGATCACAACCTGCAGCGCTCCAGCCGGTGATTTTGGCTATTGGTTGCAAATGATGTTTTTCTAAATACTCACGACTTACAATCAGGCAGCCCGCAGCAGCATCATTTTGCTGACTTGAGTTTCCTGCGGTGGTAACACCATTTGGCAATAAGCTTTTCAGTTTGGCTAGACTTTCAAGAGTACTATTTGCACGGATACCTTCATCAAAATCGATGGTTTTGCTTTCTTTTTTAGATTTCACTTCAAGCGGAATTACTTCATCTTTAAATTTACCCGTATCCCAGGCTTGCTGTGCTTTTTGATGACTTTGTAGCGCAAAAGCATCACATTCTTCACGACCAATATTATAGTCTCGGGCCAGATTATCTGCGGTTTCAGGCATACCTGAAATTACCCCAAAACGTTCAACTGGCTGAGATCTTTCACGACCGCGTTCCAGTCGGTCAAAGAAAGTCACATTCCCTGCACGACTTCCCCAGCGCATATTGGTGGAGTAATATTCAATATTACTCATGCTTTCCACACCCACCACCATAATCGCTTCAGCATTTCCACATTGAATGGTCATGGCTGCATTGATTAATGCTTGCAAGCCTGAACCACAACGACGATCTAAGGTATAGCCGGGAACTTCAACTGGAAGTCCTGCCGCTAAAGCCGCATAGCGCCCAATACAGGGTGCCTCACTGGATGAATAAGACTGGGCAATAATGACTTCATCTAAGGTGTGGGTATCTAAGCCAGTTTTCTCTACGATGGATTGAATCACTTTGACAGCGAGGTCGACTGCAGTTAAAGAGGCAAGTGCGCCACCGAACTTACCAATCGGGGTACGTAGCGGACTGACGATATAAGCATCTTTCATTTCAATTCCTTTTAAACTAATTTTAGATCGATGGCTTGCTGCTCAAGTTCTGCTTGAAAATGAGGGGCTGCAATGGATATCATTTTTTCAACACGCTGCGGCAGGCTTAAACCACGTAAATCGGCAATGCCATATTCGGTCACAATCAGCCCGGCATCACTGCGAGGAGTAGAGACAGGACCCTGCAAATGAGAAACAATGCGACTAAAACTTTTTCCCGAAGCCGGCAGGGCAATAATTGAAACCCCGCCATGAGACTGATTGGCGGCACGAATAAAGTCCAAAGCTCCACCTACAGCGCCCACATAGGTTTTATTGGCAATCTCAGCATTTACCTGACCTGTTAAATCAACTTCAATTGCCGAGTTGATCGCAATGAACTGTTGAATGGCAGCAAGCGTCGCAGCATGATGGGTATATTCAGTTGAACGCAGTTCAATGTCTGAATTTTGATGAACAAATTGATGGAGTTTAGACGAGCCGACAATTAAACCTGTGATGGTTTTTCCGGGATCAATATTTTTTTTCTGATTGGTAATCACTCCTTTTTGCATCAATTCGGCAACACCATCTCCAATGATGCCGGAATGGATACCTAAATGCCGATGCTGATCTAAAGCCTGCATAATAGCTTCGGGAATAGAGCCGATGCCAAGTTGTAAAGTTGAATGATCTGGGATGCATGAGGCAACATTTTGAGCTATTTTCTGAGTGGTTGCTGAATACGCAGCACTATTTTGTGCTTCTATTTTTCGGTCGGTATACAGCATTACATCAAAATCAGCTTCAGTTAAATAGTGATCCGAATAGACCCACGGTGCTTGCTGATTGACTTCCGCAATCACAATTCGAGCATGTCGAAGGGCAGATTTTAAATAATCTTGCGCCAGACTATAGCTGTATTGTCCTTGAGCATTGGCTGCTGAAACCTGAATCAACACCACATCTAATTTAAGCTGTTGGTTTTCGATTAAACGGGGAAGTTGTGAATAATGCACAGGCAAAATATCTAAAACCTGATATTGCGCAAGTGCCCGATTATATCCTGCACCACAATAGCTGAGATATTCAATATGTTCAGCGTGTTCAGGCAGACAAGTAGCAAACTGGCTAATGCCTAAAAAGATTTGAAATTTCCCAATTTTTTTACGATTTTGAATTAAATTTTGAGTAAGCGGTAGGGGTTCAGCTTGAGCCTGTCCCCATACCACGCGATCACCATGTCGAACATAGCTGGATAAATCGAGCTGAGAAATATCGTATATCTTTTCCATGGTGATCGTCCTTGATCTTAAATGATGTACTTTTAATGAATTGACGAAGGATGTTGGGAAAGTGCGGTTACCTTGATATCCATATAGGGAAATAAAGGCAGGCTCATCAACAAATCATGTAATTCATTATTGCTTTCCACATCAAAAATACTGATGTTGGAATATTTGCCTGTAACACGCCATAAATGTGGCCATTTACCTGCATTCTGCAGTTCAATAGCACGCTCTTTTTCAGCACGTTTAATGGCATCCATTTTTGCAGGATCGCTATCTAGGGGAATCTTGACGGTCATTTCTACACAAAAAAGCATTTTGATTGTCCTTAATATTTGAATTAAAAATTTTATATAACGTCTTTGGTGATAAATGGCTTCAACTTGCCAATGAAAGTCTTGCCGTGTTCAAACCAGTTTTTACGAATCTCAGAATCCATATAGGTTTGCATGTGTTGTTCATTTTCAAACCAGCATTCTCCAATAGCATCGACACCCGGCACATCAAAGAATGGAACATGAAGATCTGTCGGTTCTGAAGCAATTAAACGCACTTCATATTTATGTAAACCGGGAATACCTTGTGACATTTCAAAGTGGCGTACACATTCGGCATCAAACTGCTCTTTGCTCATGTTTTCTGGTTTGCTGAGTAAGTAAAGGATACGAATCATCATCAAGCTTCCTGTTTTTTATAAAGAGAAGGGGCAGGCGTAAGCTCTTCTTTATGAACTTTAATTAACAAGATTGAAATGGTAGCTAAGGCATAGGCGGTTAAGCAAAACAAACCGATCGAGGTAGCAAGACCTAATGATTCAGCTAGTGAACCTACCCCCACCACGGAGAGAGCACCAAATGATTTTCCGACATTGTAGGAAAAGCCCATACCTGTGGTACGAATATGGGTAGGGAATAAGTCTGTTAAAAATGGTCCGAGTGCTGCAAACATCCCGATTGCAGAGAAACCAACAAAGAAACCCAGTGCTAAGGTGATGTATTGATTCATGGCAATCAACATATACACTACGGTCACAATCCAGCTCAAAATAGACATACCAATCAGAGTTTGTTTGCGACCCCATTTATCAGCCAGATAAGCTGTGAACATAAAGCCTGCAAATGCTCCTGCAGCCATAATTAAAATCGTGACAATTTTAGAACTTGGACTCAGTCCACGCTCATTCATCAGGGTCGGAATCCAAATTAAAATGGCATAGCAGGCTGCTTGTAAACCTATAACGAGGAAACTTGCAAAAATGGTTGAACGTAAATATTCTTTTTTGAAAATAGAACTAAAAGATGCTTTCTCAATATTTTCTTTATTTTTAGCCACATCATTTACAAATTCGGCCGATTCTTTCACATTACGACGAATGTAAATTACAATTAAAGCAGGAATGACACCGGTCCAAAAAACCACACGCCAAGACCATTCGGGTGGCAGCATGGTAATCAGTATTGTGGCTACAATCACTGAACCTGCCCAACCTAAAGCCATTCCTGACTGGACAAAGCCGACAGCTTTATTTTTATGTTTTGCAGAAACAGCTTCGGCCATGAGTGCCGCGCCGACAGCCCATTCCCCACCAAAACCGAGGCCTTGTAGCGTTCTTGCTACCAAAAGTTGTTCATAATTCTGTGCAAAGCCTGCCAATATGCCAAAAAATGTAAACCATAAAATGGTAAACATCAGGATTTTTACACGACCATAACGGTCAGCCAAAATACCTGCGATCCATCCACCAATGGCGGTAACAATAAGGGCAACCGTACCAATCAGGCCAACCTGAGTTTGACTAAGTGCCCAAGTCGCCATAATGACGGGTAATAAAAAACTAAAAATTTGCATGTCATACGAGTCAAGTGCCCAACCTGCATAACAAGCCCAAAATGTCTTTTTCTGATTGGAATCCGATTCCTTGTACCAATTCAACATTCCCATTTACATCTCCTTTGTAAAATAGATTTATGATTTATTTCATTCTTGAAAAATCGAGTGCTATATCGGTAATACGTTGAACATACTCAGCGGTATGAGGTGCCACAATATCTATGACAAAGACTTGTCCATTCACAAAGTCAAAGGTAGCAATCTCTGTATACACACGATTTACACAAGCCAGTCCCGTTAATGGATAACTGCACTTCTCTAAAATTTTGCTATGACCTTGTTTGGTTAAATGTTCCATCATGACGTAAACATTTTGTGCACCTGAGGCAAGATCCATTGCACCGCCTACAGCAGGAATGGCATCTGGATGTCCTGTATGCCAGTTGGCTAGATCACCATTGGCTGAAATTTGGAATGCACCCAGAATGCAGTAATCCAAATGTCCACCGCGCATCATTCCAAAAGAATCTGCATGATGAAAAAAGGCGCCCCCTTTTTTTAAATCAATGGCTTCTTTTCCTGCATTGATCAAATCCCAGTTTTCTTCACCGACTTCTGCTTGAGTCCATTGACCCAATACCCCATTTTCACTTTGTAGAATTACTTCTTTATCAGCGAAATAGTCCGCAACCAGTGTCGGTAAACCGATGCCTAAATTGACATATGAACCTTCAGGAATATCGTGAGCCACACGCTGAGCAAGATTATTTTTTTGTTGGATATCCATAGCAATTACACTCCCAGACCATTTTTTAGTGTTACGCGATCGACAAAAATTCCAGGAGTAATAATAATTTCCGGATCTAAATCACCCAGTTCACAGATTTGATCTACGGCGACTAAAGTGGTTTTTGCAGCCATCGCCATGACAGGAGCAAAATTACGTGCAGTTTTGTTGTAAATGAGATTGCCCCAACGATCACCGGTTTTGGCATAAATCAGGCAGTAATCTACGGCTAAAGCTTTCTCAAAGACGTAGCCTTTACCATCTATTTCTTTGGTTTCTTTATTTTCTGAAAGTAAGGTGCCATAAGCTGTACGTGTATAAAAACCACCAATCCCACAACCAGCAGCTCTTAAACGTTCTGCAAGCGTACCTTGAGGTACAACTTCAAGTTCAATTTCATTATTGCGATACAATTCTTCAAAAACATAGGCATCTTTTTGACGGGGGAATGAGCAAATTAGTTTTTTGACACGTTTGGCTTTGAGTAATGCTGCAAGACCTTGATCACCATTTCCAGCATTATTGCTCACAATAGTTAAATCTTTGGCCCCTTGTTCAATGAGTGCATCGATAAGTTCATTGGGCATGCCTGAACCACCAAAACCACCAACTGCAATGATCGAGCCATCTTGAATGTCTTTGACAATATCCTTTGCCGAATTGAAAATTTTATTGATCATTTTACTATCCTGTAACATTCGTTCTTTTCATGTTCTCTGGTAGTAAAGTTACATAGCTTGATGTTTTGCACAATTTTGAAATTTGAAAGTGGCGTTAACCTGGTGCTAACGCTATAGCGAGTGCAAATGACTTGATTATTAATGAATATGAGACTTTAAACATTCAATAAAATCTTCAGTGAATTGACTGATTTCATTAAAGTTAATAGCGCATATTTTAAAGCCTCGATGCGCCCATTCTTCTTTGATTTCTCTATATTCAATATTCGGGTGAATATGTTGTAAGCGGCGAAAAGCAACTACAGGAATAATGGCGATCCCTGTACCTGCTGCAACCATTTGACAAATAGAGTCATAGCTAGAAACTTGTACTCGAATATTTATTTTTTTATCTAATTGCCGAGATAACTTATGTAAAAAAATTTGAATTGCACTGCCTTCATGCAAAGTGACCACTGAATATTGAATTACATCTAATAATGTTACCGTTCTATGGTCTAAAATTGGATGATTTTTAGGGGCAATTAAAATCAGTTGAGAGGAAATTAAAGGTATTGTCTGCAAATTCTTCGTATCAATATTCCCAGAAATAATTCCAAGATCGGCACGTTTATCTGCGACAAGATTGACGATATCTTCACTAAGCATTTCTTTAAGGTTTACATCCACATGAGGATGAGTCGTTAGATACTCTGAGAGAGCTGTTGGGATGTATTCAGTGATGGCCGTTGTGTTGGCAGCAATAGATAATTTCCCTGGGATCAGATCGTTAAACTGAGCCAGTTCGCCTTTAAGACATTCAATTTCATGATAAATCGATTTGGCATATTTTAAATAGATCATCCCAATTTCAGTCAGTTCAACGCCTTGAGAAGAGCGGTCTAAAATTTTTAATCCTAAGACATGTTCTAAGTTTTTAATTCGATTACTAGCAGCGGGAGTAGATAAGAAAGATTTTTCTGCAGCCCGTGTCAAATTTTTGGTTTCTGCTATATTTAAAATTAACCGAAAATCATTTAGATCAAAGTTCACAGGCTCGCTCTATTGAATTTAAAA
Organism: Acinetobacter sp. ANC 4779; assembly: GCF_004331055.1. Taxonomy (NCBI): domain Bacteria; kingdom Pseudomonadati; phylum Pseudomonadota; class Gammaproteobacteria; order Moraxellales; family Moraxellaceae; genus Acinetobacter; species Acinetobacter sp. ANC 4779. Next base: position 10,779 of record NZ_SJNU01000009.1, on the reverse strand, counting down.
AACATCGTCATTTATTTTGGCTCTCATGGGTTGATTAGCAAACCGCTTGGTAAATTATTTATACCTCCTGACAATGTATAAATAATTTAAACTTTACTGGCCATCATCTATTTTTTTAAACTTGAGAGACTATTAGACAATAGTTATGTGAAAAGAAAGATTTTGGAATTGTAATTAATTTTTACTTTTAGCTTCGAAAACCTAACTCTTGGAGAATTTTTTCAGTATGTTCACCCAGTGCAGGGACTTTCGTAAGCTGAAAATCATCAGAATGACTTGTTCCAACAGGTTTTAGTGTTGGAATTTTGCCCATTGGTGTGTCAACCTCAGCCCAACGTTGTCTTGCTTTTAATTGTGGATGATTCCAGACATCGGCTAATGTATTGACATTCGCATTGGCAATTTTTGCCTGTTCAAGCCTTAAAATGATTTCGTTTTGAGTATAGTGAGAGAATACTTGAAGTATAGTGGCCGTTAATAAATCTCGGTTTTTTATTCGGTCGGAGTTGGTTTTAAACTCTCCGGATTGTGATAAATCAGGCATTACTAAGACTAATTCACAAAACGATGTCCATTCACGATCATTTTGTACAGCAAATAATACTTGTTTATTATCACCTGTCGCAAAGGGGCCATATGGAAAAATAGTGGCATGAGAAGCACCTGATTTTGGGGGTTCAGGTTGATCCTCTGAAGCGTAATAAAGAGGGAAGCCCATCCACTCAGTCATACATTCCAGCATAGAGATATCAATACGTTTGCCCAATCCCGTTTTTTGTCTTTCCAGCAGAGCTGCCAAGATATTGCTATAGGCATACATGCCTGCTGATATATCAGCAATAGAACATCCTGCTTTGACATTTTCCTGCTCTGTTCCAGTAATCGATAAAAAGCCAGACTCACTTTGAATCAGTAAGTCATAGGCCTTTTTATCACGATATGGACCCGGATGTTCTGGGTCATCACCATAGCCTGAAATATCACAGACAATTAGTTGTGGAAAAGATGAATGAAGTTGCTCGAAAGAAAGGCCTAAACGAGATGCCGCACCCGGTGCTAAATTTTGGATAAGAATGTCAGCTTTACTTAACAGGCTTTTTAATACGGGTTGGGCCTCGGGAGATTTCAAATCCAGTGCTAAGCTTTCTTTAGAGCGATTTGTCCAAACAAAATGAGAAGACATTCCTTTGACCCGTTCATCATAATAACGTGCAAAATCCCCACCTTCAGGTCGTTCAATCTTGATGACACGTGCACCTAGATCAGCTAACTGACGTGTACAAAATGGTGCCGAAATTGCATGTTCCAAAGCAATGACAGTAATACCTTCAAGTAGTTTCATCTCATTACTCCTGAAATGTTACTTTTGCTTTCATCGCTATCTGCCCATCAATATGTTCAATCCATAATTCTGCATTTTGCTCTTGTACATCGCCGCAGATATAAAACTCATTAAAATCGAATACAGGTTTTAGGGCGCGAAATTCAAATTTTTTAATAACTTTTTCTGGATATCTATCTTGTAGTGTTTGCAGCAAAAGGGTAGCCAAAAGTGGTCCATGTACCACTAGACCAGGATATCCTTCGACTTGGATTGCGTATGGACGATCATAGTGAATTTTGTGGCCATTAAATGTGAGGGCCGAATAACGAAATAATGCAGTCGTATCTACGGTGTATTGTTGTTTAAAACTATAATCCAGTGGAGGGTTTACGACTGAAGTTTTTGATACCTTCGTCTTCTGATTCGTATCGGTATCCGGTTTGTAAACAATATCCTGTTGTTCTTTAATGACCAATTCATCATTGGCATAAATGGCATGATTGACTGTCACGAAATAAAGATCTGTAGTCTTTCCCTGTTTAAATTGAATATCTGAAATTTCAGAGACTCGACGTAATGCCTGTCCCGCCATAATTGGTTTTATAAACTCTAGGCGGCTACCAGCCCACATTCGTCTTGGAAAAGGGATAGGGGGGAGAAAATTACCTTTTTTAGGATGGCCATCTGTAGCAATTTCAGACTGGTCGACGACATGGGGGAAATTCATCCAATGAAAAAGATGAGGTATTTCTTTTACTGGTAAATCTTTTTTATTGAATAATGCCTGGAGCATCTGTACTGATCGTTGTTCACAACGATCTTCTGAACTTTGTTTATTTCCAATCCATTCTGCAAAGTTTTGCATAGTCTTGTCCTTATCTTTACTTACCCAACTTGTTTTAGAATTTTCTCAGCTTTTGAAATAATGGGTTTATCAATCATTTTTCCATTCAAGCTAATCGTTTGGCCAGCAGCAGCTTGCACCGCATCAAGAACCTGTTGTGCCCATTGAATTTCTTCAGGACTAGAATTAAATATTTGATTGACGATTTTGACCTGGTTGGGGTGAATGCATAATTTGCCTTGGAAGCCTAATTTTTTAGCTTGGAGGGTTTCAGTCATGACTAATTCAGTGTTGCCAAAATCCGCAGTCACCCCATCAATAGGATTCGCAATACCTGCAAGTTTGGAGGCTAAGGCAATTTTATTACGGAAGTACATCAACTCTAAAAAGTCGCCAGACATATCCATTTCAAGTTGAAAATCTATAGAGCCAAACATCAAGGCACGCACAGCTGGAAATTGTGCAATTTCCTCTACATGGGCCATGCCATAAGGCGTTTCAATAATAGGATAAATATCAATGATACGAATATGTTGAATGGATTCAAATTCCTGTTGTCTTTCTGCTTTAGGTAAAACAATCGCAATAACATTTGAAAATTGAGCAAGTTGAATATCGTCTGCAAACCATTCAGTCTGAAAAGCATTCACTCGAATCATGACTTTTTCAGTGGGATGGTCTAATAACCACTGCTTGAGTAATGCACGTGATTCGAGTTTGTATTCAGTTGGAATCGCGTCTTCGAGATCAATAATAACGGCGTCACTACCACTATTGAGCGCTTTTAGATAGCGCTCAGGACGGTTAGCAGGAACAAATAAAAATGAACGAGGAGTCTGCATTTTATTTTTCCTCAAAGCTTAAAAAGAACGGGGTAAATCAAGTAAATGTTCGGCAACATAACTGAGAATTAAGTTGGTTGAGATTGGTGCAACTTGATACAGGCGAGTTTCACGGAATTTACGTTCAATGTCATATTCATTGGCAAAACCAAAACCACCATGGAATTGCAGGCAATGGTTCGCTGCTTCCCAGCTTGCTTTTGCAGCCAAAAGTTTCGCCATGTTGGCTTCAGCACCACAGGCTTGACCATTATCGAAAAGTTCACAAGCACGGAAACGCATCAAATTGGCAGCTTCAATCTCAATGAAGGCTTCAGCAAGAGGAAACTGGACTCCCTGGTTTTGACCAATTGGGCGACCAAATACTTCACGCTCTTTGACATACTTTGTGGCGCGATCCATAAACCAATAACCATCACCAATACATTCTGCAGCAATCAGAGTACGTTCGGCATTAAGACCATCGAGAATGTATTTAAAGCCTTTACCTTCTTCGCCAATTAAGTTTTCTTCAGGAATTTCTAAATTTTCAAAAAATAGTTCGTTGGTTTCATGATTCACCATATTAGGAATAGGTTGAACGGCCATGCCAGATTTCATCGCCTCTTTAATATCGACCATGAAAATAGACATCCCTTCAGATTTCTTTTTCACTTCAGCTAAAGGCGTTGTACGAGCAAGAAGGATCATCCAGTCACTATGCTGTACACGTGAAATCCAAACTTTTTGACCATTAATCACATAACGATCGCCTTTTTTGACTGCAGTCGTACGAATTTTTGTGGTGTCTGTCCCGGTTGTCGGTTCAGTAACGGCCATAGATTGTAGACGCCATTCACCAGAAGCAATTTTAGGTAAATAAAATTCTTTTTGTGCTTGAGAACCATTACGTAACAGCGTGCTCATGTTATACATTTGACCATGACAGGCACCTGAATTGCCCCCGCTACGATTAATTTCTTCCATAACGACAGATGCTTCTGCTAACCCTAAACCTGATCCACCAAACTCTTCTGGAATCATGGCCGCGAGCCAGCCGGCCTGGGTTAACGCATTAACAAATTCTTCAGGATAAGCTTTGTTTTCGTCAATTTTACGATGATATTCATCTGGGAATTGGGCACATAATGCACGTACAGCTTCACGAATTTCTGGGTAGTTATTAAAAGTACTTTTCACTTGAATATCCTTATATTGCTCTGTTCTTATTATTGATCATATATTGTTATGGATTTAAAACTGAAATAGTATATTTTGATGGAAGACATGCTAGAAAATTATCAAAATGGATATTAAGCAATTACGTACATTTATTACTATTTTAGAGATTCAGAACCTAACTAAAGCAGCTGCAATGCTAAATATTGTACAGCCAGCAGTAACTCGACAAATTCAAATGCTTGAAGACGAATTAGGGGTAAAACTATTTAACCGTTCTCGTCATGGTATGGCGCTGACGGATGAGGGGAAAGTTCTTGAGCCTTATGCAAGAAGGATTTTGGAGGACATTGAAAGTGCCAAATTGGAGTTGACTGCAAATAAAGGGATGATTCGGGGGAAAGTTCATATTGGTGTGTTGTCGAGTATTAGTGAATTACTTTCCACTTTGATTATGAATTTAATCAAGGAAAAGTATCCTGAAGTACAAGTAAAAATATCAGTGGGATATTCTGGGCATTTAAAAGAATGGTTAGAGGCTGGAGATATTGATTTAGCTTTAATGTATGACGCTACACCATCGAAGTTAATTGATTTGACGCCATTAGTAAGAGAGCCACTATTTTTAATAGGATCAGCTCAATCCACACTTCAGCAAAATGAAGTTCTTGAACTTAAAAAAATAGAGCAATTTCCATTAATTTTACCTTTTCATCCTCACCGATTACGTTCTCTGATTGAGCAGGCTTATAAGCAAAATGAAGCTAACTTAAATATCTACGCTGAAACTAACGATTTGAATATACAAAAACAGCTAGTGATTCAGAACTTTGGTTATACAATTTTACCTTTAGTTTCTGTCATAAATGAGCTTAAGGTAGGATTAATTAAAGTTACTCCAATTGTTGATCCCGCATTTTCTCGTGTGATTACTTTAGCAACCCACTCTACTAGAAATATTCCCAAGCACATTCGGATCATTTCAGGTGAAATCATTGGTTGTGTTGAGCAATCTATTAATGAGAAAAAATGGCCGAATGCTCAGTGGATATATGAAAGTTAGTATCTAATTTTTATTGATATAATTAAAAATTAAAGACTAAATCCCTAAGACAAGCTGATAAGGCTTAAACACTTCAAATACAGCATTAGCAACCAAGGGGTTTAATGACGCAGCCTTTGCAAAATCCATCTCTATAGCTAAAAAGCTTCCTAGTCGGCAAGACGGTTCACAAAAGGAATTTCAAAGGGGGATGACAATTCATTCACTCTAAATTCATGAGCAGGCTAGAGGTGCGGCTATTACTCTCAATAAAAGGATATATGCCTAGTTTGCATTTACTTTTACAGTTTTTTCAAGGGAGCGTATCAGATCTGCTGTCTATACTAGTCTAAGAATTGGGCGGTCATTAAAGTGTAATCTGCATGTTAGTTGCACTGGAAATGAGGACATTTTTTGACGATAGCGGAGAGCATTATCATCATCAATATTTTTGAAAATAAGCCGATGGAGAGTGCGAATTTGCCATTCAGAAAAATGGTTCTTCTTTTCTAATAATATCCTCAACATAATAAATGGCATTTCAATGGTTAATTGCCTCGAAGTGATCTTTTAATGCCTTCCCACCCACAGTTATACCTTCTAACACGACTAAGTGTATTCCCTTCAATAGCATTGGAATGATAAGTCCACCGTACAATAAGATCTTCTTGTAAATTTTTTATTATTGAAGGGGATAGAGCGCGATATTGATCTAATGTATTTTTTAAATCATCAATAATTTCAAACATTCCCTTATCGCTGAATTTATCTTGGTCGATAAGACATGAAAAAATAAACGTCAGAAATGTAATAACACACCATTATATTTTGCATTGATTGTATAAAGTGGTAAGTGGACTGCCCCCAGTATTCTAGACACGAGGCAGCCTCATTTTGAAGACACATTATTGTTCATTTCACCCATACATCTATGGCATGTTGCAGATGACCAGTTTTGACATAAAGCGTTGCACCTGATGAACTTGCCTTAAATTTAGCAGTACTATTGATAGGAAGACGAACCCACGAACCTGCTGGATATATTTCAGTGCCACAAAATAATTGACCTTTGATAATGAAAAACTCAACCCCTAGTTCTGATTTCTCTACGAAAAGTTGATCAGATTTTAGCTTTTCTAAATAGGTCTGCTCATGTTCCGATTGAAATAATGGGCATATCATCCGATGTTCAGTAAGCTTCCAATTCGCTGGATCATTGGTATTAATTCGGGTGGACTCTATCTCATGTTCGGTCATTTGCCTCAGTTTCACAAAGATTAAACAACCTGCTTTACTGGAAACCCGATGAGTTGAATGATGGGGGTTACGTAAATACCAACCTGCCGGATAATCATCTGCAACATTCTCGGTAAAAATGCCTGACAATATGAGGACTTCTTCACCTAAAGGATGTTGATGTTCAGGGAAGGCAGATTCTGGTGCATATTGTACAAGACTCGTTGCACGTGCTTTCTCATCACCAATACGATCAAGCATCATTCTATCAACTTCGCCTCCTGGAGATTTCACCCAATGGTAATCCTCTGGCTTGATGATGACGGGCTGTGAAAAGTCGGCATGAATAAACATAATGCTGTCCTGTGGTGAAGAAACTTACTTATTTTAACGAGAATGCATAAGTTTATCTTAAAAGAATTAGTGATTAGTTAGCTCACTGGTTCAGAAAAGATAAGCATGTTGATAGCAGATATTACTCACTAAGCTATGAAATATTAAGATTTTAGAATTTAATAACCTGTGATTTATTTTTACATTAATGAGGCTGGATTATTCAGATATAAAAAACTAATAGTAAATGATCATGTTTCGAGCTTGATGGCTATCTTGAGATTTCAGATGAAGTTTCACCTAAGAAAGCTAACGAGTTATTGGATAATGATTTATCGAAAGATGACAACCTAATCATCTCACAAGCAAGAACATAGCTGATTAATCGCTCTTTCTTTTAAGCAATCAAGACACACTTTGATTCAGTCCTCATAAACTATTTAATCAATTTCAGTCGCATAATGGAAATCGTATAGAAAAAGGATAAAGCAGTATTTGATTCTCCTTTTTGATTATTTTTTAGAAGCAGACTATTGTGCTTCTATTTTTGATAGGCAATAAAAAGCCCAATATTGAATTGGGCCTATTTTTTACTCTTCTGCTTCAAGAGGATTTCCGTCCTCTGGACGAATATGACGCGTTCCATCATCTGCAGGATCGACACTTGAACCATCTTTAGTAATAGTGTTGTACATCTCGTCCTCTTTCTTGTCATCGATAAATTCTTCGTCTTCAAGATCTAGAGGCTCCTCATCATCTTCGAAATTTAAAGGCTTTTCTTCATCTTTCATGGCAGTCCTTCAGTTATCAAACCCAGAGGATATTATGCTCAAACATTCCATAACGTTATTCAATAGACAACAATCATCATTTATGTAACTAGTAATTTAAAATAAAGTGCAATTTCACCATGGGAGTGGATAGGAAACACAGGTTTTTGCCTTTCCTATTGCTCATTAAAAAAACTTCCTGAAGGAAGTTTTACTATTAAATAATATCAATTAAAGGTTTGACCGAGGGCATAAATAACCAGCATAAGCACTAGAGCTGAGGATGATGTTACAATTATTTCTATTGCATTCATTACTATCGCTCCCTGCTTTATTGTTCTTTGTTTATATAATGTACACAGAGTTAGTATCAACAACAAATTAATGAAATAAGTAAAAAATTATGACAATTTTCAAGTGTTAAAAAACCACCCAAAGGTGGCCATCGCTTCTATAGATTTGTATGTCAGATTAAATGTGAATAGTGATAAAGTTTCTTTGCAGGTGGGAAAAAATCATCATCCCAAAAATTAAAAAAGTTAACGTAATAGTTGTAGAATTATATATTCGCATTTATTCACTTATCATATTCATAGTGTTACACATTACCTAATCTCTGTTACAAAAGCAAACAAATTATTATTCTTTGTTAACTTTATCATATTTAAATCAGTTAACTGGGTTTGAAATATATTGCGGTTTGTAGAGTTCAGTCTGGCTCAAGAAACTTTAATATATGAAACCACCGATGAAGTAATTTTTTAATGGCTATAGTTTCTTTTGATGTGATTACTCAAGATAGGTGGTTTTTCTAATGTTTTAAAATTTAATAATAAAATTGTGAACTTTCTGCCATTGCCATTTTCTATGGAATGAAGGTAAAACTGGAACTTATAAGAACTATTGGGAACTGGTTAAGGCATGGAGAGGAAAAGAGTTATTGTATTAAGTGGAATATTTTTAATCTCTCTCTCTTTACTATGTGTGCATGTATATGCAGATTTTAAGAGAAAAAAATCAGAGCGAATCAAGTTATTGATAAGGGAAGCAGAATCGTCTTTATCTACTCTTGGAGTAAGTGAATGAAATAATGAGTAAGATTGCTTTATTTAATTGGTTTTTTTTGCTCATAAAATAAGCCCAGCTTGAAAAGAAAAAACAACTCAATGTAAACGGATAGAAACAGTTCCTCTATATTTTTTATACTTTGTTATCAATGACTAAATGGTATATTTTAGTTACACCAAAAAAAGCCAAAAAGTAAAAAATGCTCAACCCAATATTAGCCCGCTTAATTCCCCCGATTAAGCGGGCTTTTTATTATGAATTGTTTTTATATTGTTGAAATAAAAAGGTAAATATCCACCTTGATCAATGAACTATTATCGTGCCAGTAGTATCTTGATTGTGGCTGTATTGTGAAGCATGTTTATACTACTCCAACAGTTAGCCTTCCTATTATATGTGAAATATTTTTTTGTCTAGAGAAAATATTCCCGCTTTCCTGGAAGCAATTCATTAGATCAGAAGCACTTAGTTTTACATGCCTTAAAAACATAAAATAAATTGCGAACTCTAAAGAAATCATTACATATCTATTGATAAAATTTACATTTTTTACCACATACATTTTTATAATATTTAAGAAATTATCAAAGGGATATAAAAATGCCTAAACTTCATAAATTAAAAGAGATCAGTGCTAAAAGTAGTTGTGGCACAGAAATTATTGTAGAGCGGATTTATGAAAGAGTTCTAAGTGATGCAAGTAACGACGAAACATGGATACCTTTGCCTAAAATTGCGCTTACAGACAAAGTAATTGATTTAAGCCATGACGAGACATTTACTCATCCTCGAACAGGGGTAGTCTTTAAAGTATTAATGGATCAATATTCGCAATCTATAATGATCAACTAAAGTTCTTTCTGACATTCCTTCTTGGATAACAGTGTAGGTATTTAAAATTGCTAATAAATTTCTATTCCTAATGCTACCACTGGCTAAACGGATATCCATATGTGAGTTTTGATGAAGTATAAGTCAGTTTTATAACTTAACTTGAACGAACAAATCAGCTGTTGAGTTTGAAAAATATGCCGGTATTCTGAGTATATAATAATGAGGCAGATAAGGTTGCTCTGAAAAATTATCCACCTGATCCTTTTCTCCTTCTTATTCTAGGATCTTTGTGGAGGTGAAAAATGAAACTATCAGAACAAGTGAAACAAGCATTTTTCGATTACATAGATCAGAATTATAAAGTACCCAATTATCTATTAATAAGTCCCGATGCCTATAAAACATTACTTCAGGAATCTAGTAATTTTATTACAACGACTCCAATGGATACAGGTATTGTGGATATGAAATTTCTAGGGTGTGAAATTGGGGTCGCCCAAGATGCTGAGTTTTCCTTTGAGTGGACAAAGAAATAATTTATTTTCTGGTCAGTTAGATATTTGATTATTCTTATTTATATAAAAAAAGAACAATTAAAGCAGGGGGAGGCTGTGAGGACAGTAGAAATGTTTATCACTTCATTTTTTAACAATGCTTGTACTTGTTATATATGGCCTTGGGCAAATAGCCCATTAAACTAAAGATTTAATAAAGCTACCATAAGAGTGGTTTTTTGATATGTAAATTTATTGGGGTTAATAAATTTTCAGCTTTTAAAAAGTTGATGAATTTTTTGTTTTCTCATTTTTGAGTAAAGTAGCTTCAAGATAAATTATTTCGCTTCGCAAGGTTGAAGTAGGGATTATCTATGGGAGTGATTGGGGTAAATACAATAGGATTAGAGGTTAAAACTATAATAAAAATAAATTTGAAAATTCAAGTTAAGTATAATTTTTATAAATACGATTAATAAGTAGGCGAAAATACGCTGTTTTTAACAAATTAGCTGAAAAAATAAACACTCATGACGAATACGTGGAATAAGGGGTTGCGCGGATGCTGAAACTGTATAGAATACGCCGCATACCAACGAGATATGTTGAGACGAACGAAGCGCGAAGCGCTGAGTTGTTGAGATTATCTTGTTGTTTCTTGTCTCTGACGAAGAGCAAGATAAATCATTAAGAACTTATGAAGAACAACTTGTGTGGATTTTTACTGGTTGATCGATCGAAATTATTTTCATTGATTGATGGTAGAAATGACTCGAAGTTTATTTGAGAAATATTTGTCAGAAAATTGATGAGCCAAGATTGGTGCCCTTTAAG
>NZ_SJNU01000008.1:0-156456 GCF_004331055.1 Acinetobacter sp. ANC 4779 | reverse complement strand
TTGGAAAAAGCCTAGGCATACACTTAAAAAGTGCAGCTAAGACCGAGGCAAGTATCCATAAACAGTTGTGCTGGCGACAATAGCAAGAGTGAACCACCTGATCCCTTCCCGAACTCAGAAGTGAAACCTCTTTGCGCTGATGGTAGTGTGGGGTTACCCATGTGAGAGTAAGTCATCGCCAGCTCATTATTCCTAAAACCCCCCTTAATCTTAAGATTGAGGGGGGGTTTTTATGCAGCTAAAAAAAGAAATTAAAAAAGACAGTTCCTCAAGCAGCTAAAAATAAAATAAGCATTCCGGATTTTTAGTCGAGCTGCCGTCGGGCATGTTTAAAGGCCGTTCTCAAGCCTTCTTCCAAGGTAGGATGGTAGAACGGTTTCTCCAGAATCTGATCCAGGCTTAGGGCTTCAGAGAGTATCCACGATAATAAATGTGCCATATGTTCAGCCGACTCAACAAAAAGTTCACTTCCTAAAAACTTACGTGTTTTTTTATCAATATAAACTTCAATAGCACCCTTGTTTTTACCTAATACTATTGCTCGACCTTGTTTTTCATATGAAACAAAGCCAGTGATAAACTCGATTTTGGAGTCAGTGAGCTGTTTGAAACTCTGTCCCACAATGGCCATTTCTGGTTGACTAAAGACAATACTAAGTGGAGTAAGGGTTTTGATATTTTTAAGTTTAGGAAAGTTTAGGCAATTATGAACTGTAGTTCGCCCTTCGTGAGCAGCTTCATGCTGAATTGGAGAATTGGTATGGGCATCGCCAATAATGAAGATTGGATAATCAGCCAATTGTTTAGTATGCATATCCACAGGCAGTTTTTTTAGATCAGTAAATTTAGAATCGATATTTTCTAGATTTAAACTATTTAAATGACTGTTACGTCCTGTCGCGACCAATACATAAGCAACAGTGACCTCATTTATATTTCCATTTTCTGTGTAACTGATTTTAACTTTGTTGCGAAATTTTCGGACTTGCTCGGGGAGTATTTCAAACTTAATATTTAATTCTTCAATTAAAATATCTTGTGCAATTTTTTGTAATTTAGGACTTGTTAAAGATCCAACTTTACGACTCCGGGCAAAGATAGTGGTTTTCACTCCTAAACGTTGCATAGCTTGTGCAAGTTCAATTGCAATAACCCCACTACCGATCACTGCTAATGATTTTGGTAAGGTTTCCAGTTCGAAAATCTGATCGGAAGTAATGAGTTTATCACCCAGTTCATTTTTCCAATCTTTATTAAGAGTCGGGGTTGACCCAACAGCAATAATGAAGTTCTTGGCTTGATATTGGTTTTGATCAACTTGAACCGTTTTTGAGTCAATGAAATGAGCTTTTCCAGAGATTTTATGGGCATCATCCCAGCTATTAACTTCTTCTAATGTGGCCTTGGTAAAATAATCACGTAGCTCTCTTACATGATGCATCACTTGAGAAGTGTCTATTTTAGCTGAAACTTTTAAAGCCACTTCTTCAGCATGTTGAATGTCATGTATTCTGTTGGCTGTTGAGATGATTACTTTACTTGGCATACATCCAACACGAGCACAAGTTGTATCCCAAGGACCGTCATTAATTATCAGAATATTTTGTGTGTGCTTTATTGCTTCTTTATATGCAGAGATTCCTGCAGTACCCGCACCAATAATAATAATTTCGTACATAAAATGAAATCTGAAAATGTAAGCTCTTTCCTACTATATAAAAAAACCCTCATGGCTGAGGGTTTTCTTGCAATTATTTACACTTAATTAATAAGTCACACCGCTTGGCTGGGTCAGTGTGGTTTTGATGGTTCCATTGTTGTTTACAGATTGGCCTTTAAAAATGATGTTATTGAATTTATGTTCAAAGTCTAAAATAGTTCCATTTAATGAATTTTTAAATGTAAAAATATCTGAACCTTTCAGTAAGATACTACCTGTAAAGCTATTTGTATTAGATGATGGACTTTCATTTTCTATTCTTGTACCAGAAATAGAACTAATACTTGGGATATTTAAAGTTTGTAAACCAGAAGCAGCTATACGATAAGTCGCTAATGCTGTTGTATCACCTGGAATAGAGTTGATTGTAAAAGCAACAGGTTCTACATCTGGAGTATTTGGATTATCATTAATTAATACATCAAATCCAGAATTGTTTTGTAGTACATATAAATCCCCATTTGTAGAGGTTGGGTCTTTATAAATACTTAAAGCACCTTTAGTTTCTGTTGTCTGATTATTATAGGTTAATGTAACTTGATAATTACTGTCAGTTTCATTCATAGATACTATACGTAATTGATCTTCTTGAATAAGCCCCCAAGACTGCTTATATGGATAACCAAATACACCTGTTACCCAAACATCATTAAACTTCTTGTCTGCATTCCGATTATCAAAAATAATAATCATTGTTTTGCCTGTGTAATGATCAATCTGTTCTTCAGATAATTTCATCCCACTGATTTCATCATCATTTACATCAAAATCCCAGTTGGAATAATTATTGTTAGGTGATGCCAATGCTGATTTTATTGCCGATTCGCCAAAGAGAATATAACAAGCTGTATTTGCATATGTACCAGAGTCCATACACTTCGCTCTGTATTCAAAACCATCAACTTGCGTTTGATTTGAAACTTTACGACTATCAAAAACTTTTTTTGCATCTATCGCTAACTGTAATGGCCCTTGAGCGAAAGTATCTAATGCATGGTCAATATAACCTTTGGCTGTAGTTGCATCATTTGGATTATAATTACCAAATAAGAATTGACCTTCGCGTTTCAGAATATCAAGCTCGGCTTGAGCGTTTTCTGTTGGTGTGGTAACGCTACCATTATTATTTTCATTAGAGTTATTAGAGTCACTTTTATTATAATAACCATTGCTGCCACCACCGCCACAAGCAGTTAAGAGTCCAGTTATTGCAAGCGCAAGTGTTCCTTGTGTGAATTTCATGCTTTACCCCAAAATTTTATAAATGTATGAAAAAAGTTTTATTGCATAAAGATATCATACATAAAAAATGGCGCATATAGCGCCAAAAAATTATTTGTTGTTCAGATGGATGTCCCAACACTCACCCCGACCGTAGGTCGAACATTCATCGAGCTACATCCCGCAAAGACACATGAAATAAGTAGTATAAGAATCATTTTATTCATTGAGCAATCCTAGTTTTTTCGCTTCATTAAATAGTATTGAAGAGCGTGTGCCACTTCGACATATAATTAAAATTGGTTTTGGAAGCTCATTATAATATTTTGAAAATTCAACTATCTCTGTTTCAGAAACTTTATCACTGGTAATAGGTTGGTAAATAACACTCACATGAGCCTGTTCAGCAATATTGCGCAATTGACTTACAGAAACCAGATTCCCTTGCTCCTGGTCAAGATGGTTTACGATGACAGATTTAAAACCTTGACCTATCAAGGTCTTAAATTTGTCAATTGTCATTTGACCTGTCACACTTAACGAAGAATTTAAACTACGGGTTAAATCAGTCGTTTCTGCAAAAAGAACTGTGCTACAAGTCAAACTTAAACTGAGTAAAGCACGATAAGTAACGTGCTTAATCATCCAGTAAATCCATTTGCTTTGCGAGTTGATATAAATTATTTGAGCGGTTACCGGTACGGCAAAACATCAATACCGGCTTTGGAAGCTCATTGAAGTGATTGGCAAATGCACGTACATCGACTTCAGTAATTTGACCCGCAACAACAGGTTGGAAAACGTAATCTAAACCCGCATTGCGCGCAGCTTCTTCAATTTGCGCACTGGTAGGTTGTTCAGCACCACCTTCCATATCCGGACGGTTATTAATAATTGATTTAAAGCCTTTTTCAATTACTTGTGCTACTTGTTCCGGTGTAATTTGACCTGCAAAGCCGACATTTTCACTCATTTTGTCACTCCATAATTTGCTAAATAGATATATGCTTTATGATAGCATTAAGCTGAAACTGGAGCTTAATCTGTTGAGATTTTTATAAGCGATTATAACCATAAAATAACGCAATGGAGCGCATATGCATTCCTATACAGTTGAACCACTGTATGTAAATAGTGGGAAAGATGTCATTGCTGCGGATTTTTACCGTCCCAAAACTGAACATAAACCTGCGGTCATTATTATGGCTCATGGATTGGCAGCCTTGCGTCAATTTAAACTGGTTCAGTATGCCAAGCGTTTTGCTCAAGCAGGTTATGCTGTTGTATTGTTTGATTATCGTTATTGGGGTGGGAGCACAGGACGCCCACGTGAGTTGGTGTTGATTCAAGCTCAATTAGAAGACTGGCGAACCATGATTGCACATATTCTAGAGCGAAAATCAGTAGATACGCGGCGTATTGTACTTTGGGGTACTTCTTTAAGCGGCGGCTATGTTTTAACTTTGGCAGCAGAACTAAAAAATGTTCACGCTGTCATCGCTCAAATCCCCTTCGTTGATGGAGCAGAAAGTGCCAAGCTTTACCCTTTACAACAACTACCGAAAGCATTGAAAATATCCAGTCAGGACTATATGGGTGCAAAAGTCGGCATGGCCCCGAAAACTTTGCCTGTCGTAGACAGAAAGGGTTTAAGTTTTATGCCGACAGCCGATAGTTATGCCGGCTATCTGTCCATTGTTAATCCGGATTATTTCTGGAGCGGAGAGATTCCGGCCCGGATCTTTTTCAATTTAATTCGTTATCGTCCTATTCAGGATGTGCGTAAAATTAGTGTTCCTGTTTTATTTATTGCTGCCAAACAAGATAGCCTGGTTCCACTTGAGTCGAGTCGTGAAACGGCAACCAATATTGCACCTTATGTGCAATATCATGAATGGGATATGCAACATTTTGATATTTATCATGGTCAATGGTTTGAAAAAGCGATATCTACCCAATTAGAATTTTTACATCAACATATTGGAGTAAGCTAAATGATTATTGTATGTCCTGCGTGCGGTGCGAGAAATCGAGTACCTGAAGATAAACTAGAGGCAAATCCAAACTGTGGCCAGTGTCAACATGCGCTTATTCCTCTGGCTCCAATTGAATTGAATGAACACAATTTTAGTAACTTTGTCACCCATAGTGAATTGCCTGTACTGATTGACTTGTGGGCTGAATGGTGTGGTCCTTGCAAGATGATGGCACCTCATTTTGAACAGGTGGCAAAACAGAATCCGGGAGTGGTTTTTGCAAAAATTAATACCGAACAATCGCCTCGACTCAGCGGGGCTTTTAATGTGCGTAGTATTCCCACCTTGGTTTTGATGAATAAAGCCAACGAAATTGCTAGAATAAGTGGTGCTTTACGATCTACAGAGCTGCAACAGTGGCTGGATCAACAATTAAATGCCAATACTGGGAGCTAATGTGTCAGATACTCATGTAAAACCTGAAGGAACCCTTTCCCTTCAAACCATTGCAATGCCGGCAGATACCAACTGGAGTGGTGATGTTTTTGGTGGATGGATTGTTTCACAAATGGATTTGGCAGGTGCAATTCATGCAGAACGTTTTAGTAAAGGACGTTGTGCCACGATTTCGATTAATCAGATGACTTTTTTGGTTCCGGTAAAAGTCGGTGATGTGATTAGTTGTTATACCAAAATCTTAAAAGTAGGTAATACCTCTATTCAAATGCAGATTGAAGTCTGGGATAGTCATGACAGTTCACGTGAACCCATCCGTGTGACAGAAGGCGTGTTTACCTTTGTTGCGGTCGATGTGAAAGGTGGAAAGCGTCAAATTCCAGAGGATGTAAAACAAAAATATTTAGCAGCGCAGCCCGCGCAATAATGAATAATAAAAAAAGCCCAACATGATTGGGCTTTTTTTATGTGCTGAATTTTTAAAACAACGTCTGCTCTATTTTAAGCTCAGCTGTTTTTACAAAAGAAAAAAACATCATTCGATTGAGCTTTAAGCCAAGCAAATTCAAGATGTAATCATTTCTTTAAGTGTGACTTTGAAACCCACGCCCACAGCATTTCGCATTGAATCGGCTCTTCACCGGATTCATCTGTCACCTTTACCGTAACCAGGGTTTCACCTTTTTCAGTGCTTTGCATCAACTTTTGCTGCTCATCAGTGAGGGTTGCAGTGGCAGTCATCGTACCTTTAGAAGGGCGTTTAAAATCAAGTTTGAAACTTTTGATAAGTACAATAGATGAGTCAGGAACATTCATGCCGGTAACAAAACCGGTAGCTGTTTCAGCAATTAATGCCATTGCGCAGGCATGCACCTGACCAATGTGGTTTTGCATGGCTCGATGGTTTTCAATTTTCACCACCACTTTTGGGGGGCTAACTTCGAGGTAGCGAATATTGGCGCTACCCACCATCGGCACGACCCGACCAAACGCTTTGCTCCATAGGGTACTGCGAATACCTTTGGGTAATTTAGAGCTTGCTTTAACCAGTTTTGATAGGCGATTGGTTGGAGTCATGAAATTCCTCGAGGTTTTATTGCATCACTGCATTAGTCTTTAAAGTTATTAAACTGCAAAGGCACACCAAATTGTTGTTCTTTTAAAAACGCCATAATTTGTTGCAAAGTATCGCGTTTTTTATCAGTCACACGAATTTTGTCGCCTTGAATAGAAGATTGCGCTTTAATGCCGCTTTCTTTAATGGCTTTATTAATTTTTTTTGCAGTATCAGAGTCAAGACCGTCTTTAAGCTTAATCACTTGAATGACATTTTTACCTGAAGCGGTCATTTTTTGTGGATCAAGCGCTTGAATATCTACTTTACGTTTAAAGAAATGATTTTCCAGCATGCTGTACACTTGTTCGCATTGGAAATCACTTTCTGCGGTAATTTTGATTTCTTTATTTTTTTCGCTTACTTCAATAGAAACGTCTTGGCCACGGAAGTCAAAACGGGTCGCAATCTCTTTTTGCGTGTTTTGAACGGCATGATTTACTTCAAAAATTTCTAATTCAGAGACAATATCGAAAGAAGGCATGGTTTAGACCTTTACAAAGGGAAAGAATATCTGAGATGCTAGGGGTGTTTTCTTCATTTGCCAAGTGTTGTTTACATCAAAGGAGTGCACAATGATCCGTAAACAAGAAATTACAACATTTGAGTTCCCAGAAAATGCAGTTATCTGGGATGTTCGTGATACAAAAGCCTTTGCTGAAGGTCATGTGAAAGGTGCTGTAAATCAGCCCATAGATGACTTGAGTGCAGACTGCTTAACTCAGGTGGAGTCGGATCAGCCCATTTACATTTTATGTGGTGGCGGTAGTAAAGCACCACGTGCTGCTGAAAAGTTAGATAGCTTAGATGGCTCACGTGAGTATGTTGTATTGATGGGTGGCACTCGTGCTGCACGTGATGCAGGATTGCCTTTAGAACAGGGCGCTTAAAAAAAAGCACCGTAAGGTGCTTTTTTAATGGCTCAAAAATGAATTCAATGAATCCCTCTTTATCTAAAGGGGGATTTTTCTTTGACTGGTTTTTTAGAGTGAGCTTGGAAGTGGCTTTTGATAATAAGGCTTCTTCGGTTTTACTTTTTTAATAAAGCGTCGCGGATTGAGTTTGTTGACCCAATAGGAAGTCAGCGGGCAAGCTTCGCCTAAAACCTGAGCAGTCAAGACCTCACTACACAGCGGTGCAAATAAAAAGCCTTTCGAGCCTAAAGCGGTAAAGGTATAGATTTCCGCATCGGGCTGAATTTTTCCAAGTAAGGGGAAATAGTCCGGGCTTTGCGTCCGCACAGATGCACGACCCTGCCAAGTTTCAACCGGCGGCAAAGATTGTGCATAATCCGGAAAGACACTGTGGATCAGCGTATAGTTATGCACGTGATCTTCAAGCAAGACTTCATTGTCATCCCGATCTGGATGAAATGATGCGCCTAAGATCAGATGCTGCTGATCCAGTTGCATGCAATAACCACCATAACTATATGCCTGTTCAGTTGGTAACGGCTGATTCGCATTATTCACCCAACTCACTTGCCCACGGTTTGGGGTCAGTTTTGGAAATTGTTGCGCAAAGTTTTTGCTATTTAGCGCTGCACAAACAATCACATGATCAAATTCACCCAAACATTGTTGCTTGCTGTCGATCACTTGAACTTTAGTTGCTGTATTTAACTCCGCAATTTCCGCTTGCTGAAAATGAATGGCAGGATGCGCTAAAATTTGATCGCGTAATTGATGCGGTGAAATGGTGCCCGCTTGTAATAATTTTAAGTTTGGAAATTCGGTTTCAAGCTCACTTTGATTTACTTCTGCGGCAAATACCCCTTGAGGATATTGTTCTGCCAGTTCAAGTAAATCATCGTCCTGTTTCAGTGCCAATTGACTGACCTGAATCGGACGAAAAGCTTTGAATTTTTGATAATGCGGAATCGCATATTGCCATGCCAATGTCACCAGATGCGCAGCACTTTGCTCAATACGACCTAATCTTGGATTGAGTAAGGCCAGTGGATTGCCAGATGCTCCCGAAAGAGGCGCTGATTGGTCGTAAATCGTGATTTGATGACCACGACTAGCAAAGGCATAGGCGCAACTTAAACCGGCTATTCCTGCGCCAATAATGGCAATTTCACGTTGTTTAAAAGCTGAAGCTGAATTTATTAATTCGGATTGTTCGGTCTTTGTGATGGTTGAATGAGGAGTTTCTTGATCTTGAACTTTTGGAGGATTCCAGATTGCGGTGAGCATTTGACGTTTATGCTTAAAACCGGGTGGCAGAGCAACCGTAATTTCGTGCTCACTTAAGCCCCGTTTTAAAACACCCGCAACACTAAAAGAGGCAAAAGTCGTTGCATAGTCAGAAAGTCGAACCATATGGCTTAAAACATGTTCTTGCCACAGATCAGGATTGCAAGCAGGTGCAAAACCATCTAGAAACCATGCATCTACAGCTTTGGTTTTGACCATAACCGGCAAGACATCATTGGCATCACCGAGCCATAAATCAATGGAAAACCGATCTTCAGGGAAGTTCAGTCTGTGACAGCCGGCAATGGGCAGTGGATATTGCTTGATGAGTTGCTCGGCCAAAGGTTGCAGTTCGGGCCAGACCTTTAGTGCACGAATAAAATCGGCTTTCCTAAGTGGAAATTTTTCCACACTCATCAAGTGCAGACGGCTTCGATTATTCGGGCGCAGTTGTTGCCACATTTGCCATAACGCTAAAGCGTTTAACGCTGTACCAAAGCCGGTTTCGCCGACACAAAAATATTCAAAGTCTTGCAGCTCTGCCAAACGTGTCGCAAGGTTATTGCCATTTAAAAAGACATGTCGGGCTTCGAGTAAACCATTGTCTCTAGAAAAGTAGATGTCCCCAAACTGTTTGGAGACAGGAATCTCAATTCCATTCACAGATTGCCAATCAAGATCAGCAGTTTGAATTGCACTCGACAAAAGCTAAGCAACCTTTAAAACAAAAATAGAATAAGATGTTTTACCACTGACGACGACGTTTGGTGTAGACATAACTTGCAATCAAGAAACCGAGCAAGACACCGACAGCAATGGTCGCAGCGCCGTATAAAAACATTTGCGCACTACGTTCACTTTGTAAAACTTGAACTTGCACGCCCAGGCTATCATTTTTCAATTGCAACTCTTGGTTTTGCGATAAGGCATCCAAATTGGCTTTTTCCAATTGTTGTAAACGAGTGGCCTGATCCTTAACCAAGGCTTTAACTTTTGCTTCTTGCAAGACTTTATTTTTCGCAAGTTGTTCTGCCGTTAAAGGTTTCGTTTGTAGAGGTAGACCATAGGCATCTACTTCTACGTTCCCAGCAGTAGGAACAGTACCGGGTTTATTTGCAGGCAATGTTTGTGGTTTTTGGGTCTGTGGCGGTTGTGTTACAGTCGTTGCTTGAGCAGCAGGAGCTATAGCAGGTGCAGGTGCAGCAGGAGCGGTTTCAACCGCCCATGCAGTAGAACAGATGAGAGACAAACCCAATAAGCTTGAAACAACAACGCGCATGATTTTATCCTTGAGGGAAAGCTTTATTAAAAGGTTTCACATCAATATGGCCGTATACGCCTGCTTTTAAGAAAGGCTCTTCTTGTAGCCATGCATCAAGCGCTTCACGTGATTCAAAGTCAACAATAATGGTACTGCCATAGAAACCTGCTTGGGGATTGCTCGGATCTTTTGGCATGGCACCGGCAACAATTAAGCGGCCTTCATCATTTAATTTTTGCAGACGTTCAAGATGCTGCGGGCGGATAGCTAGACGTTTTTCTACTGTACCTTCGTTATCTGTACAGCTTACGACGAATAAAGGCATATTCTTTCTCGATCAGTTGACCTGAATTATTCTTCAGGCGACTTAAAATATTTGCGCAAAACAATAAACTGAATAATGATAAAGGAAAACATTACAATCATGTCACCAAATGCAGTGAATTCACCCCAATATTTTCCGTTTGCAAATAAAAAAGCGAAGAAAATATGTAAGCAAGACATGAATATGAACATGGCTGCCCAAGCAAAGTTTAAATTTTTCCAGCCTTTTTCGCTTAACTCGAAAATTGGACCAAATAAACGCTGAATCAGCGGTTTCTTGTCTTTCATAAAATATGGCGAAAGTAAGAATGCGCCTGCGAAGATAATATTTAACAGCACCGCTTTCAAACGGATATAAAAATCATCGCTGAGCATTAAGGTGACGCCACCAAAAATCACCGTCATAAACAACACAATCCATTGTTGTTTGTCTAAACGGAATTTTTGTATAATAAACAAAGCCCCATATACCACCAGCATGGAAATAATCAGGCCAGAGGTTGCAACCAAAATATTATTATTATCTATACCTCCTGCAGAACCAATCAATTGAAGCAGGGGATGCTCAGTATCTTTAGGATCAACGGTTTTATATAAATAAAAGAAAATAATGAGTGGCACAAAGTCTAAAAGTGCTTTCATGTTAGAGTATCTAAATCTGATCAAATAAATGACGTAGTATAAGTGATGCAAGGCGTAGATTTACATACACACAGTAATATTTCTGATGGAACTTTGTCTCCAGAACAACTTGTGCATGCAGCCATTGAAAAAGGTATTCATACCCTTGCGCTGACTGACCACGATACTATGGATGGCTTAAGATTAGCTGAAAAAGTTGCATTAGATTTACCCTTGACGATTATTTCTGGTGTGGAAATTTCTAGTCAATGGTCACGACCGGCAACTCAAAAAAGTTATGGGGTACATATTGTTGCCTTGAATATGCAAAATCCGGAACCTTTGCAGATTTTGCTCGAACAACAAAAAAAGATTCGCGCCATTCGGGCCAAACAAATTTGCGATTTGCTGATTCCCTTGATAGGTCAGGATATTTATGCCGATGTCATTGCCAAAGTAGATGGCATTGCAGACCGTATTACCCGTACCCATATTGCCAAAACCTTAGTCGAAAAAAAGATGGTGAGTCGTCCGCAACAAGCTTTTGATAAATATATTAAAGAAGGCAAAAAAGCCTATGTGAAATTTGACGGGCTGGGTTTGGAAGAAACCATCAAAGTTATTCATGCCAGCCAAGGCTATGCCGTATTGGCACATCCAACCAAATATGATTTATCCGCTACCAATATCCGTTATTTGATTGAGATATTTGTCAAATTCGGTGGAGACGCCGTGGAGCTTCCTCCTGCAATTGAACCGGCTTCTACACGTCAGATGGTCGATCGTATGATTGCGGAATTTGATTTAAGGGTTTCTGTGGGGAGTGATTTTCATGGCGATCATATGCCTTGGATTCGATTGGGTAATATTCCGCGCCTCAAAGAAGGGCAAGTGGGGATCTGGGAAAGTTTTGTTTAGTTATTCCCTCATCCCAACCTTCTCCCAGAGGGAGAAGGAGTTCCCTCTCCTTATAGGAGAGGGCTAGGGAGAGGTAATAAATTAAAGCAAATTGTGATCCTGCGCCTGAATGGGTGGAGGAGTCGGTTTACCCAGCGTTCCCAGTAATTCAATCTCGATGGTACGAACCATGGCATCTAGTGGTAAGTCATTACTTTGCGTACCAAACGGTTCTTCAATTTCGGAACTTAAGGCATCTAAGCCTAAAAAAGTATAAGCCAGAATACCGACCATTAAGGGAGTTGCCAAACCTAGGGTCGAACCCAAGCTAAACGGCAACATAAAACAGAAGAAAAACACGGTACGGTTCAGCAAAACCGAATAAGCAAACGGTAAAGGGGTGGTGGCAATCCGGTCACAACCGGTTTGCACCAAACTTAGTTCAGCCACATGCTGGTTCATCTGGGTATAAATAATATCGGAAATTTCCCCTTCTTTAAGGGCTTGCATCAATTCCCATTGCATCAAACTTAAAGTGTATTGTGGCGCATTGGCTTGTTGATAAAGCTGGGTTACTGCCTGCTGACTCATGCCGCTGGTTTCAACCAATGCCAGTGGGTTCGCCGTTTGATGACGTAAACGGTCACGCAGTACATTGGCAAATACAATCACGTGCTGGATCACCCGTTCACGGCGTCCCTGACTCAGCATACGGCAGTCACGGTCAAAATGCCGCGCATTGGCAATCAGCATGCCCCACAGTTTACGTGCTTCCCACCACCGGTCATAACAGGCGGTATTTTTAAATCCTAGAAAAATGGACAGCACCACCCCAATAAGGGTAAAGCCCACCAACGGTAACTCTGGAAAATTAAAATACCCGATATGAGATAATCCACCGATGACAGCAGAGATCAGCATGACCACACCTAAAGGCGGCAAAACCTTGGGCAAAATGGTTCCACGCCAAGAAAATAGCAGCCTAAATATACTAGGTTGGTCACGCACAATCATGTTATTAGTATCGTCAATATTTTTATGAATCTTCAATGTTAGCGCGGCTTTTGTCAACATTTGTTACATTTATTATTGGGGCTGGATAAGCCCATGTTCAGCAAAAGAATAACTCCCTTCTGGAGAAACAATACAATGGTCAATCAGTTTGATTTCTAATAAATCACAGGCCGTTAAAATGCGTTGGGTGAGTTCAATATCAGTCTTCGATGCATGGGGCCGACCAAAGGGATGGTTATGCGCAATCACGAGACTACTGGCATGTTGATGAATGGCATGGCGCAGTAATTGATTAATCGAAATTTCACATGAGTTTATTGA
This sequence comes from Acinetobacter sp. ANC 4779, assembly GCF_004331055.1. Classification (NCBI taxonomy): domain Bacteria; kingdom Pseudomonadati; phylum Pseudomonadota; class Gammaproteobacteria; order Moraxellales; family Moraxellaceae; genus Acinetobacter; species Acinetobacter sp. ANC 4779. The sequence continues at coordinate 143,333 of NZ_SJNU01000008.1, read as the reverse complement.
TCCATAGAACATTTTTTTAAAGCTTATTTTTCTTAAATGTCCATCGAGGCAAAGCACTGCAAAAACCTCTTGAGTTTCACCGAGCAATTCAAATTTCAAAAAATCCAAAAGTGTCTTTGAGTTACTTAATTCAATTTTTTCCTGTTTTAAATGTTGGCCGATATAACGCCGTCCCAATTCTTTTACCGCCATCAGTTGAGCATATTTGCTGTCGCCAATACCATGAAACTGGCTTAAATCCTGAAGTGTGGCATCAAAAATCGGATTAAGTCCGCCGAAATGCTGTAATAGCAGCCGGGAAAGTTCAACTGCTGAATGCTGTTTGGAACCGGAACGTAAAAAGATGGCAAGTAGTTCGGCATCTGACAAACTGGAAGAGCCCTGTTGAATCAGGCGTTCACGTGGACGTTCTTGTTCTGGCCAATGTTTAATCGATGAATTCATTTTTTAGACTTTTTTATTCTTAGTGAGTGTAATTAGAACAAAGGGCTACCTTGGGTCTGAGTTTATTTAATGCTATTGTGAGCGCCACTGCAACAGCAAAGGTAGCCTGTTTGTGAGCTTCGACCTAAGTGTAATTCCCAATAAAAATATTGTTTTAGCGGTAACTGGCGGCATTGCGGCCTATAAAAGTGCCATTTTGGTTCGTCGATTAAAAGATGCCGGCTTTAATGTCCGGGTAGTCATGACCCACGGTGCGCAAGCATTTATCACTCCGCTAACTTTTCAGGCTTTGTCTGGGAATCCAGTCCATACTGAATTACTCAACCCTGAAGCGGAAGCTGGAATGGGACATATTGAACTGGCACGCTGGGCCGATTTATTATTGGTTGCACCGGCAAGTTGCGATACTTTAGCGAAATTTGCTGCCGGTCTAGCGGATGATTTACTCAGTACTTTATATTTGGCAACCAAGTCTCAGGTTTGGGTGGCACCCGCGATGAATCAACAAATGTGGGCGGCAAAAGCCACGCAGCGTAATTTAAATACGCTGGTTGAAGATGGTGTGCATGTGATTATGCCGGATGCCGGTTCACAAGCTTGTGGTGACGTTGGCTTGGGCCGTATGCCGGAGCCGGAAGATCTGGCACGACAAGTGACTCAGTATTTCCATAGAGCACAACGTGCCATTGCAGAAAAATTTGGCATGTTGGCTGGTAAACATGTGGTGATTACTGCAGGTCCGACCCGTGAAGCGATGGATCCGGTACGTTATATTTCCAACCACAGTACCGGAAAAATGGGCTTTGCCTTGGCTGCTGCCTGTTATGCAGCCGGTGCCAAAGTCACTCTGATTGCTGGTCCGGTAAGTCTGGATACGCCAAATGGTGTACATCGTATTAATGTCACATCTGCGGTTAAAATGCTTGAGATCAGCATGCAAATGCTGGATGAAGGTTGCGATATTTTTATTGCCACAGCAGCGGTTGCGGACTACCGCGTTGCAGAAGTTGCCGAGCATAAAATTAAAAAAACCGGTGATGAGCTAAATATCTCGTTAATTAAAAACCCGGATATTGTGGCGACCATTGCCCAGCAACAAAAGCGTCCATTTATGGTCGGGTTTGCAGCTGAAACGCGTAATGTTGAAGAATATGCAGCCGGTAAACTGGTGGCGAAAAAACTCGACATGATTGCCTGTAATGATGTATCACGGCCTGATATTGGTTTTGCCTCTGATGAAAATGCCATGATCGTGTTTTTTGCCGAGCAGTATCACATGCAGAAGCGTGATCTGGAAAAAGCTTCAAAACAGGAAATTGCGCAGCAGCTGGTGGAAGCCATCCATGACGCGCTACACCATGAAATAGCACCGGTTTAAAAAAGCTGAGTTGATAGATTAAAATGCAACGAATCCGTTGCATTTTTTATGCACATTAAACTATGTTTAAGGCTTAAAATTCAGATTTCAACACCCATTAAATAGCGAAAAGAATAATCACAGTTTTTAAATGGAACTTTCAAAGGACATCTAATGATTAAAAAAATCTTAACCCGAGTAATGCTTGCATTCGCTTTGTCATTCAGCAGCTTAAGTTTTGCCGGCAAGCTTGAACAGAATATGGATACACTTGCAAAAAACTTTAAAATATTCAACAAGGCAGAGAATCAGAGCGATGCGCTAAAAGCGCTGGATCATATGCAAGCTGCAGCCTTAGATGCAAAACAATTAAAATTAAAAAACCATGATGCAAACGCACCGAGCTCAGATGCTTTATATGGGCAACTGCTCGCAGAAATTGATAAAACCAGAACATTGGTTCAAGCAGGACAATTAGATCAGGCCAAAGTGGCAGGTAAAAAAATTGCTGCAGTTAAAGATCGTGGGCATGCTGTTTATAATCAGCACTGATTTTATATCCGATCCTATCTCAGCCTGAAGAATGGTGGAAACATAAATTAAGCCCGCAGTTTTTTTCACTGCTTGGCATAGCAAGCTGTGTCAGATTTCTTTATTAGTCAGCAGAATATAAAGAGAGCGGACAAGTCAAATTCAAAAAAATGCCAGTCCATTTTAAGTGGACTTGCATTGCAGATCGTGATGGGAGATGAAATTAATTTGAAGCCAGATCACTCTGGTTTTCTTTCAAATAATCTTCAGTACGCTGCATCGCTTCCTGAATATTGATTAACGCCGTTTCAACATCTTTTAGGGTCTTGGCATTGCCGCCACTTAAGGCCTGACGCCATTTACGCGCACCCGGTAGGTTTTGGAATAAGCCTAAAATATGACGGGTAATAATCGAAAGTGGAGCACCTTGTTCCATGCGTTTGGCAATATACGGCATCATTTGCGCCATAATGTCAAAACGATCCGGAGCTTCTAAATTCCACAGTTGCCCAAGTTCAGCCAATAGATAAGGATTGTGATAAGCCTCACGACCAATCATCACGCCATCAACATATTTTAAATGTGCTTGGGTTTCAGCTAAAGTTTTGATTCCACCGTTGATTTCAATCAGCAGGTTGGGACGATCTTGTTTTAAACGGTAGACATCTTCATAGCGCAAAGGGGGAACATCGCGGTTTTCTTTAGGTGATAAACCCTGAAGCAAGGCAATACGGGCATGCACAATAAAGTTGTCACAACCGGTTTTAGCCACCGTGTCGACAAAATGCAGCATTTCTTCATAAGAGTGCATGTCGTCAATGCCAATACGATGCTTCACCGTAACCGGAATATTTACTGCATTACGCATCTCAGCAATGCATTCCGCAACCAAGTCAGGCTCTGCCATTAAGCAGGCGCCAATTTTATTGTTTTGCACGCGGTCACTTGGGCAGCCAACATTCAGGTTGACTTCATCATAGCCCCAGTCTTGCGCCATCTTGCTACAGGTCGCCAAGTCTTTTGGATTAGAACCACCAAGCTGCAACACAATTGGCTGTTCTTCATGATTAAAGTCCAAATGACGTTTAGCATCACCATGAATGATGGCACCCGTCGTCACCATTTCAGTATACATAATGATATTCGGATTAAACAGACGGGCAAAAAAACGATAGTCACGAGTTGTCCAATCCATCATCGGCGCGACGGAAATGCGAGGCTGTAAAGATTGCAGAGCAGTCATGGCGTAAACCTGAAATGATGAAAAACCGAAGCGCGGATTATACGTGCTTTCTGATCAAAGCAACAACACAGGATAAAGGATAGGACATACGCTATATTTTCGTATATGGATTATTCAATATAAAACAATAAATTATCCAATTTATCATCTTGTAAATTTTACAAAATTGAGTATGTTTAATTACGAGAATAATAAAGTATGAGAACAATACATGATGCTTTTGGAAGAAATCTTTAAAAGTAAAAAAGCAGAACATTCAGATTACTTTAATCTAAGGATTCATCGTGGGCTAAGTTGGTTAAAAAAATCAGTCGAACTCGATAGTGATCTTGATCTTAAATATATGAGTCTTTGGATCGCGTTCAATGCCATTTATGCGCAAGATGTTGCCATCACGCAGGACAAACAATCATTACGAAAGTTCTTATATTTAATCTGCCAAAAAGATCAGGAATCTAAAATTTATAATATTCTTTGGAATAAGTTTAGCCAACCCATTCGGCTGCTATTAGAAAATCCTTATGTGTACCAAGGATTCTGGGATTTTCAAAATCAAAAAATCAGTCAGGTCACCTGGAAAGAAGATTTTGAGCAGGAAAAGAAGAAGGTGCATAGAGCTTTACAAGAAAAAGCGTCGGTGGATATATTATTCGTGATTTTTAATCGTCTTTACACCTTGCGCAATCAAATGATCCATGGCGGTGTCACTTATAATAGTTCTGTGAATCGTAAACAACTTCAAGATGCCTGTAATATTTTAGCGGCATTTTTACCGGTGTTTATATTAGTCTTGCTGGAAAATGCCCAAACGCTAGATTTAGGCAAACCGTTTTATCCTATGGTGCAAGTTTCTTAATGACCGATTTAAAACAATGAAAAGTTTAATTCACCATGAATAAAAAATTCTTTTCAAGAAGAGACTTTTTTTATTCAGAGAGTCTGGACTTTCGCGTGATAACGTATATCCAGTAAAGCAAACAAGGCGGAACAGATCACCAGACCCAATCCTGCGAGACAGGTCATGCTCCATCCACCATGGTGCCATGTATAAACACCGAGTGCAGAACCACAGGCCCCGCCAATAAAATACACGGTCATATAAAGTGAATTGACCCGGGATTTGGCATCGGGACGTAAACGGAAAATCACGTTCTGATTACAGCTATGCGTGATTGCCAAGCCGAGATTAATCAGTCCATAGCCCAGAATATAACTGAGCAAAGATAACGCACCAAAATAGAGAAACAGCCAGCTACCGATCAGTATAGAACAGCCGATCCAGCTTAGTGTCTTGATATGGCCACGATCTGCCCACTTGCCAATCACCTGAGTCGAAAGCGCGCCAAATACCCCGACCAGTGTGACCAGACCGACCATGACATCAGAAAGCTGAAAGGGTTTTTGGGTCAGCAGTAGGGCAATGGTCGAGAACAGCATACTCATGGCGGCAAAAGCACAGGCCCCGGTAAGCGAGCGCAACACCAGACGTGGTTCCTGTTTTAATAATATTGCCATGGATTTAAAAATTGCTGCATAGCTTATTTTCAGACGTGGCAGACTTGGTAATTTACTTTTCAGATAGAAACTTAAGCCCAGCATAGCAATACCGCTGACCACATAAATCATTTTCCAGTGAAACAGGTCGGAAAGTAATCCGGCCATACTGGTTGAGAGCAGAATACCGACCAGTAAACCACTCATCAGAAAGCCGACTACTTCTCCGGTTTTTTCCGGTTTGACTGCCATAGTGGCCAATGGAATCAGGATCTGCGCAGCCACAGAAAAAAGTCCCGCAATGATGGTTCCAATCCAGAGCATCGGCAGATTCACCGCCCTGGCACAAATAAATAAGCCTACGGCTGCACCCAGCATAAGATAAGGAATGAGTTTGCTTTTATTCAGCATGTCGCCCAAAGGCACAATAAACAGTAAGCCCAATGCATAAGAGATCTGGGCAAAGGTGACGGTCAGTGCCACTTGAGACTCAGGAACCTGATAATACTGCTGGATCGATGAAATCAAAGGCTGGCTATAATAGTTTGCCCCCGCACATAAACCACAAGCAATAGCCATTAGCCACAGTAAAGATTTATCTTGGCTAATGTCGGGAGAAGTGTTCATAAAAGTCCTTGCTTGATGTCTTAGCGGCAATCAGCGGTTGCTGCATTTCAATTTGTGCAGGGGGGATTATAACAAGAGCGTCAGGGTGCAGGCATGACGATCGGTAAAAAGCAGTTTTTGGATTTATTTATTGCCCGGATTTAGCTGCCCTTTTAAAAGTTTTAAAACAGCGGGAATCAGAGCAATAAAAATATTAATGCGAGAATTTATTCTTGGACAGGGTAATCATCATCACCCCGATAATATTCAAGATACACCCGATCCATTGGATGGCATTTAAATGTTCACCCAGAAAAACTGTAGCCAAGATAATAGTCAGGATCGGGCCAATCGAGGCAATCATGGCAGATTGAGAAGCGCCAAGTCGGGCAATACTTTGTGCCATCAGGATCGTGGGTAAAACGGTAACCATAAAACCTAAGGCAACTCCATACCAGATCACACTGACCGGAAGCTGTGTTAATAAATGCAGAGGGGCAGGAGTGGCAATGAAATAATGGGTTAATGTACCTATGCACGCAATAGACAGGGTTAAACCGGTAAAATTCCAGGAACCAAATTTTTCAATCAGGCGAGGAGTAAGTAATAAATACGTGGCAAAACTAATCGCACTGGCAAACACCAGACTTGCACCCAACCAGAAATCACCTTCATGCGCTACATTGCTTTGTTCCTGCAACATCACAATAACCGTGCCGCCATAACTTAAAGCAATCGCAAACAGACTTTTAAAGCTTAAACGTTGTTTATAGATGATGCTGGAAGCCAGAACGGTCAGGGTAGGATATAAAAATAAAATAATCCGTTCCAGAGATGCACTGATATACATCAAACCGACAAAATCCAGCCAGCTTGAAAAATAGTAACCAATCAGGCCTGCAATAATCAGTATGTACCAGTCTTTAGCCCTAATATCTTTATTGTGATGACGGTTAAACCAGCAAAGCAGCAAAAAAAAGGGCAATGCACTGACCATTCTTAAAGCCATCAGAACCGTGCCATCCACCAGTGGGGATAGCGCATAGGTTTGTTTAATAAAAATAGCTTTCGTACTAAACAAAAAAGCGGCACAAATGGCGAATAATGAACCTAATTGTGTTGTTGTTAGACTTAGTTTCATTTTACCTGCTTGAGACTTATTTTTAACGATGAAGGTGGAGTGCAGACATGTGAATTGTAAAGTTTTTAGCGGTCGAGGTGAAATACAAAAATATGATGCTAACGATTCCATTTGGGAATGAATTATTTTTATGACTTTATTTTATTTCAGCAAACCAGTGATAAAACCAAGTCTCGATGAGGTGGATGGAAAATTAATTGACCAATATCGAATAAATGCGCTGGATTTGTAGTTGAAATAAAAAAATAACGCTAAAAATTAATATTTTTGATCAATAAAAATAAGGATACTCAAAGAAATGTTGAAATTTTGCACTCATGTGGTGCAAAAGACACCCGGTTAGGTAAAAATATGGATAAAACATCATCAAGCGAAATGGTCAGAAAAAAAATTCAATTATTTTTTTGGCTTCATCAGACTGAGGTGGAATAAAGCCAGATTGACAAAAATCACAATTCAACTTGTAAACGTATGAGAGTAGCCGAGATTTAATGGCCTGCTCATTTTTAGAAATTATCTTTAAAAAGCCGTTAATTTTCAGCCAAATTATTTTCTTTAGAATGTCACTTGAGCCAATCTGTTTAAAAGTAGCGCCTAAATAGGCTGTTCTAGCCCTAAATGAGGGCATCTTTAAGTTCGTGTTTTTATTTATGCTAAAAGCTCGACTTGTCAGAATGATCAATTCAAAATTTTTTGAAATTTGCTTGAAAAATCACCATCAGCAATTTAATGCAAAAAACTAAAAAGTGTCGCAATGATATTTAAGCAGATAAAAACAAGTTTATTTAAATCGAAACCAATAAATGCAATATCGTATGATTATTTTTATGAATCATCAGTTCAGTATGTGGGTATTTATTAAATAAATATTGGGTGGTAATTTAGTAAAGTTCAATTAGAATCCAGAAATTAAACAAAAATGCATCCAGGGGGAAACATTGCTAAACGCAATGTTTACTTAAGAAAAATTAGCTTGAGGAAGGCTCATGCAGATCGGAATCCCAACCGAAACTGTTGTCGGTGAAAATCGCGTGGCAGCAACGCCAGAAACAGTAAAGAAGTTGATCAGTGCTGGTCATACAGTGGTCATTGAACGTAGAGCAGGTGTGAAAGCCGCTTATATTGACAGTGCATATGAACAAGTCGGTGCCAAAATTACCGATGATGCCTATACCGGCAGTCAGATTATTTTGAAAGTTCGTGCGCCTAAAGCTGACGAAATTCAGAAGCTTGCTCCAAATAGCGCCGTTATTGCGATGTTTGATCCGTACCGCAATACTGAACTTGACCAATTTGCATCCGCGCAAGTGTCTGCATTTGCTTTAGAGCTTTTACCCCGTACGCTGTCTCGCGCACAGAACATGGACGTGCTGTCTTCGCAAGCCAACTTGGCCGGTTATAAATCGGTGCTATTGGCTGCGGCAGAATATCAGCGCATGTTCCCAATGCTCATGACTGCTGCCGGTACAATTAAACCTGCCCGTGTAGTCATCATGGGTGTCGGTGTGGCCGGTCTACAAGCAATTGCGACTGCGAAACGTTTGGGTGCTGTAGTTGAGGCAACCGATTTACGTCCAACTGCTCGTGATCAGGTTGAGTCTTTAGGCGGTAAATGGCTAGACGTGCCAATGTCGGACGAAGAAAAGCAGAAAGCTGCCGATGCTGCTAAAAACGGTTATGGCTGGATGCCGGGTGAGCAATACATCAAAGACCAAGCAGCGATTGTCGACAAAGCCGTTTCCAATGCAGATATTGTGATTACTACGGCACTGTTACCTGGCCGTGATGCACCACGTTTAATCAAATCTGAAACCGTGGCCAAAATGAAACCGGGTTCCATCATCCTTGATATGGCGGTTGAATCAGGCGGTAACGTTGAAGGTTCTAAGTGCGGTGAAAATGTCATGACCGATAATGGCGTGACTATTTTGGGCATTCCAAATATCCCGGCAACAGTAGCCACTGAAGCCTCGGCACTTTATGCACGTAATGTCTTTAATTTCCTGGAAACTCTTTTTGATCAAGACAAGAACTTTGTTATTAATCCAGAAGAAGAAATTCAAAAAGCGCTACTCGTCGCTCATGGCGGCCAAGTGCTGTTAAAGCGTGGTTAAGGAGATAGATCATGGTTGAAACGATTACAATTTTCGTCCTTGCCATCTTCGTAGGTTACTACGTGGTTTGGGGCGTAACACCCGCTTTACACACACCGCTTATGGCTGTTACCAATGCACTGTCTTCCATTATTGTGGTCGGTGCAATGATTCAAACTGTGGGCTTGCCGGTGATTGGGGTAGATGCCAATGTGGCTTTCCAAAGCATTAACATTGTGAGTATTTTGGGTGCGATCGCTGTGTTCTTGGCAAGTATCAATATTTTCGGTGGCTTTGCAGTGACTGCACGCATGCTTGAGATGTTTAAGCCGAAGCAAAAGAAAAAAGAGGGTTCATAAATGGAATTTATTCGAGACTATGCGGATTGGTTCTACTTGGTAGGTGCCGTTCTTTTTATCTTAACGCTTCGTGGTTTGTCTGGTCCTAAGACCGCTATTCAAGGTAACCGTTACGGCATGATCGCGATGGCGATTGCTGTGATCACGACATTCTTTGTGGCCGAGCATCCTGTGGTCTGGATGATTGTCGGTGCGATGATCCTGGGTGGTGTGGTCGGTATTGCACGTGCACGTACTGTTCCGATGACGCAGATGCCTGAAACTGTTGCGCTGATGCACTCATTGGTCGGCTTAGCTGCAGTTTTAATTGCGATTGCTGCCATTCTGCATAATAACCAAATGACAGCCTTGTTGGCTCAAAATCAGACTGCTTTAGAGGCGGCTGGTGTTCAGCATGTACACATGAGCAAAGTTCATTTATTTGAATTGTTTGTCGGCTGTTTTGTCGGTGCGATTACCTTTACAGCCTCTGTATTTGCCTATGGCAAGTTGGCTGCGAAGAAATGGGCAAAAACGATTTCAGGTGCATGGGTTAAACCTGTACAAGCGATCATTTTTCTTGCCATGTTAGCATCTGGCTTCGTATTCTTCTCAACAGGCAATATGCAAGCTTTCTGGGCAATGACAGCTCTGGCGCTTGCGTTCGGTTGGGTATGGATTGCACCGGTCGGTGGCGGTGATATGCCGGTTGTGGTATCACTGTTGAACTCGTTTTCGGGTTGGGCAGCTGCAGGTATTGGCTTCACTTTAGAAAACAACATGCTGATCGTTGCAGGTTCACTGGTGGGTTCATCAGGTGCGATTCTGTCTTACATTATGTGTAAAGCAATGAACCGTTCGATCATCAACGTTTTGTTTGGTGGTGCAATGGGCGGTACAGCAGTTGCAGCAGCAGACAATGGTGAAAAAGTTCAACGTAACCACCGTTCAGGTTCAGCGGATGATGCAGGCTTCTTGATGTCAAATGCCGACAGCGTGGTGATTGTACCGGGTTATGGTATGGCGCAAGGTCGGGCACAAAATGCAGTTAAAGAGTTGGCGCACATCTTAAAAGAACAAGGTGTAAAAGTCCGTTTTGCGATTCACCCAGTGGCAGGTCGTATGCCGGGTCACATGAACGTATTGCTTGCTGAAGCTGATGTTGCCTATGAAGACATCTTGGAAATGGACGAAATCAATACCGATTTCCCTGCAACTGATGTGGTTCTGGTGATTGGTGCAAATGACGTAGTGAATCCTGCGGCAAAAGATGATCCGACTTCACCCATTTATGGTATGCCAATTCTGGAAGCGCATAAAGCACGTACCATTATGGTGATCAAGCGTTCTATGGCCACCGGTTATGCAGGTCTGGACAATGACTTGTTCTATAACGAGAAAACCATGATGATCTTCGGCGATGCCAAGAAAGTGGTAGAAGATATGACCAAGGCGATTAACGGTGGCGGTCACTAAGCTTCATCTATACATCTCCTCTAAGCCCTCCTTTAAAAAGTAGGTGAGCAACCCTGTTGCGCAAGAGGATTAAAATAAAAAACCACCCGAAGGTGGTTTTTTATTTTTAAAATAGATAATTTTTAAAGATATAAAGTAAATGAGAACGGGTGAGATGCCTTCCTGGAAATCGGTGAGGTTTTCCTCTTATTTGGTGCAGTATTACAGAAAAAGGTGATTGAAATGCATCATAAGATGGCAGTTAAATCTCTATCTTTATTGCTGATTTATATATGAATGGCTAATTGGCTTATTACGAAGAAACCCAAACAGCTTTAGGACATACATGTTTCTGAATATTTTAAAATAAAAAATATATCCCTTAAGTTTGGCATTTCTTTTGCTATTTCATCAATAGGTTTTGGGGGACTATTCATGAAAACAATAAAGTATCTAGTGTGGCTATTATCGGTATTTTCATTGCCTGTATTTGCCAGTGAATCTGCGACAAACACGGCTCATCTTCAAGAAATACGTTTGTCGCTCGACAGTGTCTGGGTAGTGATGGGCGGAATCTTGGTGTTCTTTATGCAGGCCGGTTTTGCAATGGTGGAAAGTGGCTCTGTGCGCAGTAAAAATACTGTCAATGTACTTATGAAAAATTATATGGATGCTTGTCTGGGGGGATTAGTATTCTGGTTAATCGGTTTTGGTTTGATGTTTGGAGTCAATGCTTCGGGGTGGATCGGCACCAGTCATTTTGCTCCCAATGTCATGGATGACTGGCATTGGAATTTATTGTTTTTCCAAATGATGTTTGCTGCCACAGCGACGACCATTGCCAGTGGGGCCATGGCTGAACGTATTCACTTTGTAGCATATGTGGTTAGTGCAGCAGTGGTGAGTGGCTTGATTTATCCAGTTTTCGGCAGCTGGGCATGGGGCAGTATCTTTGAGGGTTCGGGCTGGTTGAAAGCTTTGGGCTTTATCGACTTTGCCGGTTCAACCGTGGTGCATTCAATCGGTGGTTGGGTGGCATTGGCAGGCATTATTGTATTGGGGCCTCGCTTGGGACGTTTCGGACGTCATGGGCAAAGTCACCATTTGGCAGGGCATAATTTACCTTTGGTTGCTTTAGGTGGTTTTATCCTGTGGCTGGCATGGTTTGGTTTTAATGCGGCATCAACCGTAAATGCCAGTGTCAGTATAGGTCGCATTGCCTTGAATACCCATTTGGCAGCCTGTACGGGTGCGGTGGCTTATATGTTGTATGCCTTCATTCGGGGTAAGGCGATCCTCATGAAGACGACTATTAATGCTTCATTGGGTGGTCTGGTCGGAATTACTGCAGGTTGTGCAACCATGTCTCCGATCTTTGCAGTCGTGACCGGTGCAATTGCAGGTTTGCTGGTGAGTACCTTGCCGACCTTAATGGAAAAATTAAAACTTGATGATGTGGTCGATGCGGTTACTGTGCATGGTTTTTGTGGCGCATGGGGAACGGTTGCTGCAGGACTATTTTTTGAAACCGATCTGTTTAATTCACACATTATTTCGATTCAGCTTTTAGGGGTAGGTGCTGCATTCGTATGGGGTTTTGGAATAGCCTTCATTGTATTTAACCTGCTGGACAAACTGTTAGGTGGCTTACGTGTGAGTACACAGCATGAGCAACGTGGTCTGGATTATACCGAACATGCAGAACTGTCTTATCCGGAGTTTCAGCGTGATGTGACTTTTGACACAGATGATATTACCAAACGTCACTAAGGAGTTTAGCCATGCCGAATGAGTTACTCAGTGTGAAGCAAAAGAAACAAGCGATTGAACGTGGCTTAAGTCCTTATATGCAAGGTGCAGTACTGGAACGTGTATTACATTATTGGGAACAAGAATATGGGGATAAGCCTTCTTTTGTACTCAATCGCTTCTTGAGTGAAATTTGTAATACCGAGGAATTGCGCTTTTATCGCAAGGAGATGCTGAAGCAAGTTTTAGGTGAAATGTCGGTTGTTGAAAAACACGTTTTATTAGCGATAAAGCCTCAAACAAAATCGGGAGAATTGATTTCAACTCATCTTTCGGATGCTTTCTCTGACTTGATTAATGGGGTGCTGCTGACAGTTGTAGAGGCTGAGCTTAATGACTTTAATGATGAAGTTAAAAAACAAATGCAGGCGATGGGCTTAGCCATAGTGACTTCTGCAAAAATCAATGGGACTGCCTTTGTGGGTTTTTTACCACTGAACCGTTATGCTCAAGTCATTACGGTGATTTATGAATGTTATTGCGAGTTTTACGGACCAGTGAAAGCAGATCAGGTCTATGCACGTGTGAAAACCAACATTAAGGCGAAATATCCTGATGTGGATCTACATCAATTATTATAAATGTTGTTGGACGTAGTGATTGAACTTAAAAGGTAAAGCTTGAGTTTTATATAGGCGCTGAAGCAAAAACAGAAGGTCTAAAATGAAAAAAGCGACCTTATGGTCGCTTTTTCTTACTTTAAGCAGATTCTGGAGTAGCACGCCATAAGCTTTCAAGGTCGTAAAATTTACGCGCGGTTGGAAGCATCACGTGGACAACCACAAAACCGAGATCGATTAAGATCCATTCCGCATCACGTTCACCTTCAACGCCGATTGGGCGGAAACCCGCTTTACGTGCTTCTTCAGCAACGTTGTCTGCGAGGGCTTTAATGTGACGGGATGATGTGCCGCTAGCAATGACCATATAGTCTGCTACATTGCTAATAGCGCCAACATTAAGTTCAAGAATATCTTTTGCTTTTACATCTAATAGGGCTTCATGTACAACTTTTAAGCAAGCTTGTACATCTTTAGCTTGAGAATTCATTGTGTAATCGAGAGAATTAGAAGCGCTGGGCGATGGTTCTAAATTCATAAAGGGTTTTATTTCCGGACAATAACTCATCGTGTAATATAGCGGTTTTAATGCCGAATTTCAATTCTGTTCATAATTTAACTTTGCGGATGTTTTACAAAATATTTATCTTTCCATGCAAAAGAATGGTTTGAGTGCACCTGAGGGCGATATTCTGCCGCTGTGTAGCCTGTATAAGTACTTTGATTAAGCCATTGAAATATTTCTGTAAAATTAATTTGAGCGGTATCGGGTTCATGACGTCCCGGGCAGTCGGCAAATTGAATATGACCAATATCGTGAATATTTTCTTTTAAGGCTTCAAAAATATTTTCTCCCATCATCGCCATGTGATAGCAGTCAAATTGCATTTTTAGCGCAGGGTGTTGCACCGCTTCAAGCATTTCTTGTGCTTGAGCAATGTTCTGAACCAGAAAGCGCGGCATATCTGTGCCGTTAACCATTTCTAATACCGGCTGAATCCGATGTTCGCCCAGCATAGAGCAGGCAAGTTTCAAATTTTTTGCCAAAGTATTTAAGCAAGGCAGTAGATCTGCATCGAGGGGTTGTTTACCTGCCAAAATGTTCACACTCGGCACATTCAGTGCTGTGGCATATTGAATGGCTTGTTCTAAACCGCGATGAAATTCAAGTTCCATTCCCGGTACACCGGCAAGACCATTGCCACCTTGTATTAAATCACCTGCAGGCACATTGATCAGGCAAAGAGTTAAGTCATGAATGGTCAGCTGGGTTTGAATTTGTTCAATGCTGAGTTCATAGGGAAACTGAATTTCCACATGCTGAAAACCTTGGGCGTGAGCCAGAGCAAAGCGCTCAATCAAAGGCACTTCAGTAAAAATCATCGATAAATTTACAGCCAGCTTAATCATGCCTTTATTCCTTGCACTTTAGAAAATGGGATGCCTAAGATTCAACCTGTTGAATCACAGTAGCAAGATCCGCTTCAGCATAGCCTTTATTTTGATGGGTTTTCAATTGTGATAATGCTTGTTTTGCAACAGGAATATTTAAATTGAATTGTTCAGCAAGCTGCACAGCATTATTTAAGTCTTTGGACAAGGTTTGCACTTTCCATTGCACCGGTTCAAAAGTATGCGTCGCCATACGCGGGGTTAAAATCTGAAAAGGTTTCGAGTCGGCAAAACCACCGGCCAGCGCAGGGGCAAGTAACGTGGTATCTACACCGGCTTTCGCCGCTAAAGCCACCGCTTCAGCAATTAAAGTACTATTCGCTGCAACAATCAGTTGATTACAAATTTTGGTGGCTTGCCCAGTTCCGGTTTCACCCATACGGGTGACGCGTTGGGAAAGCACATTATAAATCAGCGATAAATTCTGGATGGTTTGCAGATCCCCCCCGGCAAAAATCACCAAAGTTCCCTGTTCAGCGCCCGCAGTTCCACCCGAGACAGGGGAATCAATCCACTGCACTTGGCGAGTTTGGGCCTGCTCTGCCAAAGTCTTGGTTTTATCCATAGATAAACTGGAGAAATCCACCAGCACTTGTCCGGCTTGTAAATGGTTCTGAATCTGATCATAGACTGCTTGCACTGCAGCATCATCGGCTAAACAGGTCAAAATAACAGGATATTGCCCAATGTCTTGCAAGTCTAGGGCACTCGCACCCATATCAATCAGCACATCACAGGCCGAGGCGGTTCTATTCCAGACTGCGACTTCAAAACCGGCTTGAATCAGTCGGGCGGCCATACGGCTGCCCATCAGTCCCATGCCTAAAAATGCAATTTTTGTATTACGATCAAAGCTCATGTGTTTGTCTCTGCACGATCCTGTTATCTGGATATTTTACTTATATTGGCGTGGTAAAAACTGAACTTCCGGGTTCTTGTCTTTTTTACGCGCCAGTTTACTGTTTTTACCCAACAGTAATTTCAGTTGCCAGATTTTCTCTAGACGTAAAGATTTTGTTGGTGCATGTTCCATCGCATCGAGTACGCGTTTGGCTGCAGTGAGTGCATCAGGAGAGCGCTGCAGCATTTCTTCTGCAAGGGTTTGGGCTTTGTGGATTGGCGATTCATCCAGATGCGTCACCAAACCAATTTCTTTGGCATAATTTGCATCGAAAATACGTCCAGTCAAGGTCAACTCTTTGGCAAGATCGACATTGATAATGCCTTTAATGGATCGGCTCAGCCCCATGTCAGGCACCAGTCCCCAGCGGCTTTCCATAATCGACATTTTGGTCTCAGGATGTGCAATGCGAATATCTGCAGCCAGTGCCAATTGCATCCCGGCACCTAGGCAATAACCTTCAATCGCAGCAATCACAGGAACAGGCAGTTCCTGCCAAATCAGAAAAGCTTTTTGGAATAAGCTTTGTCCCGGTTTAATCAGCTCCCAAGCGGCATAAGCGGTATTCTTCGGTGAATTTAAATCGGCAAGGTCAATCCCCGCGCTAAAAACATGGGCTTCACCGGTTAAAATCACACAACGAATCGAGCGGTCTTTTTTAATTTGATTGGCTGCATTGACCAGTTCGCGTAATAAAGCAAAGCTCATGGCATTGCGTTTTTCTGGACGGTTTAAAGAAACGGTTGCGATGCCATTATTTTTTTCGATGCGAAGTAATGCCATGGGTATAGACCTGTAATTTTTTTTCATTGTTTTGAGCATAACACGGGCATTTCTCTGATACATGCCACGATCCATGACAGCAGAGTCACATCTAAAGATGGACGCTACGATCAAAAGTCACATAAGAACATTTAAGTATTTTGTTTGTTTAAAATTTGCTGTGATGCCTGTTCAACTTGCTGAACTACAGACTGCAATTCGTCAAAACGTTTTAGGGTTTCTTGAATAAATGTTTCATCGGCCTTACGGCGTTCTTTACGTAAGGAGGAAACAAACTGCTCAAATCCACCGGTTGCTTCTTGCAAGGTCGGTGCACCGACATAGCGGGTTGCACCATGTAAACGATGCAGCACATGTTCCAGTTGTGGGAAATCTTCCATTTCAATCAACAGCTGCATTTCACTCAGTTCTGTAGGGAAACTGTCGACCAGCATTTGAAGTAGATCAATTGCCAGATCTTCTTTATTGGCTGCCAGTTGCAAGCTTTGTTGCCAATCTAAAATATTCGGATCAAGTGCCTCAATCAGGATGGCTTTATCCATCGTTTTGGCTTTTTTAAAGTTTTCTGAGGTCAACTGGGTCAAAATTTGAATAATCTGATCCATTTGAATTGGTTTGGTCACATAATCATCCATGCCAACCTGTAACAATTTTTGTTTTTCATCGGCGAGTGCATGCGCTGTCAAGGCAATAATTGGCAAGCGTTTATGGTTCTCTAAAGTGGATTCTAGGGAACGAATAGCACGCGTGGTATCTACTCCTGACATCACCGGCATCTGGATATCCATAAACACCACATCAAATGCGGGCAGATCTTGTTGTATACGATGTTGAATGATTTCTAATGCTTCTTGACCGCTTAAAGCCTTGGTGGTCTTGACATTGAGTTCACCCAAAAGGGCTTCCAAAACAATTAAATTGGGTAAGTGATCATCGACAGCGAGCACATGCAACCCCTGGCCATTAAATTCTTCATGTACATCGTGATCAAAAATAGGCTGATTACTTAACAGTTGAATTAAAGCACTGCGACTCAACGGTTGATACAGCGGACGGGCACGATATTCATTCAGCATGTTTGGATCGAGCGACATCTGATAGCCGTACACTGCGATATTGCCGTGATAACGGTTACGGATTTCTTTCAGCAAGGCTTCGCCATCGCCACTATGATCCACAATGAGCCAGGTGTTTTCATCACTTTCCGAGAACTGATTCAGCTGACTGAATAAATCCAGAATCGAGCTGGTTTCCACATGATGTACATCATAATTTTCCAGATAATGACGCAAAATATTGGCAGTCGCAGGATGGGCTAAATAAGAGACTATCTGCATGTTATTGAAGTGCGGATGAACAATCTCAATCTCGTCGTTCACCTTAAACATGGCGCTAAACCAGAACGTAGAACCTTTTTCAGTCGGTGCACGTTCCTGGTTGTCTTCAAAGCCAATTTGACCTTGCATTAAATGCACCAGCTGTTTGGAAATCGCCAGCCCCAGACCTGTACCGCCAAATTGACGCGTCACCGAAGCATCACCTTGTGAGAAGGATTCAAACAATTTTTTACGGTCTGTACCGCTTAAACCGATACCGCTGTCTTGCACGCTAAAGTGCAAGATGCATTGCCCAATATCATCGTGTTCCATACGGGCACGGACAATAATTTCACCATCCGGGGTGAATTTAATCGCGTTTGAAATCAGGTTGGTCAGAATTTGCTTGAAGCGTAGCGCATCGCCAATTACTTGCGTTGGAATATTGTCGGCATAATAAAACGCCATATCAATATGCTTTTGAGCCGCGAGCGGGGAGAGCATGTCCATCACATCGAAAATGGCTTCTTCTAGGTCAAACGGTGCGGTTTCCAGTTCCAGTTTGCCGGCATCAATTTTCGAGAAATCCAGTACATCATTAATTAAAGCCAGAAGATGGGCAGATGATTTACGAATGGTTTGCAGATACAGGTTTTGCTCATTGCTCAAGTTGCCCTGACGCAGCAATAAATGAATAAAGCCATCAATACTATTCAGTGGAGTACGCAGTTCATGGCTGATATTGGCCAAAAATACCGATTTGGACTGGTTGGCTGAAATCGCCTGGTCACGCGCTTGGCGATAGGTAATGTTTTGAACTTCTAAGGTATCTAAGGTGCGACGTAAATCATCTTCAGTTTGTTCGGTATGTTCTTTGAGTTCTAAAAAACTAAAGTGCAGGCGTTTGACTACATTGGCAATGTCGCGCTGCAGTAAACGCAATTCGCCGGTACTGTTAATCACCATGTGCTGATCAAGCGTATCGACAGTGAGGCGTTGCAATTGCATGCGAATTTCGTACATCGGTGCAATCCAGCGACGCGAATAGAAATTCAGGCACAATAAAAGCAGCAATAAAGTCAGTAAGCCGGTTGCAATCAGCACCACCATGACCCGATAACGCGCAATTTCCAGCGGTTGGTTATCCAGTTCAATGACCAGGCGTGCAGGCGTTCCAGTATGGTCATTAATTTTTAGTGCATAAATATTATTATTTTGATACAGAATAGGGCCGACAAAAGAGGCTTGAGAGTCAATTTTTGGCCAAGGTTCTTGATCCTGAAAGCCGATACTTAAACGGTTTCTGCCTTTATCATCAATGATCGCTGCGCGAATTAAATATTTCTCATTCAGCATGACCTGCATGGCATTGCGTGCTTGGTCATACTGCCAGGGATAACTGCTCAATAAGTCGATTGCTGCTTCAGACGTCAGTTGATAGCGGGTCACAATCGCAATCGCCATTTGGCGTTGCTGTGCACGTGATGCATTGGAAGTTTCAGATAAAACCAGCAAGGCCCCGACACATGCCAAAATCATAATCGGCACAAAAATCAGGGCAATGAGTTGCCCATAAGCATGATTTAAGTGTAGACGTTTAAATAACTTTTTATTGATATTTGACATGATTAAAGCAGTTTATTTTCTATGCACGGAATATTAGCACGCTTTATTTAAAACTGACTGCGCTTTAAACACTTTCAATAAAAAGCCTGCTAAATGGGTGCAGCGAGGAGCATTTTTTCATACAATAGAGATACCTCGATATAGGTGCAAATAATGAGTAACTCCACCCCTGATTTTCAAGCAGACGAATTTTTGTTAGACCACTACGTAGGTAAAACGCCTCTGGTGCGTTTGCAACGTCTAGCAAGTCATACTCAAGCAACAGTATTGGCTAAACTTGAAGGAAATAATCCTGCAGGTTCGGTAAAAGACCGTCCAGCGTATAACATGATTATGCAGGCTGAAAAACGTGGTCAGATCAAACCAGGCGATACGTTAATTGAAGCGACAAGCGGAAATACAGGGATTGCCTTGGCCATGGTTGCTGCGATGCGTGGCTACAAAATAAAACTCATTATGCCTGCAGCTTCCAGTCAGGAACGTAAAGATGCGATGCGTGCTTACGGGGCTGAACTGATTGAATGTTCAAGCATGGAAGAAGCGCGTGATATGGCGCTGCAAATGGAAAAAGACGGTAAAGGTCTAGTCCTTAACCAATTCGGTAACCCGGATAATGTTGAAGCACATTACCTGACCACCGGTCCTGAAATCTGGCAACAAACAGGCGGTAAAATTACCCATTTCGTCAGTTCTATGGGAACGACGGGTACCATTATGGGAATTTCCAGATACCTGAAAGAACAGAATCCTGATATTCAAATTGTTGGTTTACAACCTGCTGAAGGTTCAAATATTGCCGGTATTCGCCGTTGGCCTGAACAATATTTGCCGACTATTTTTGACCCTAAGCGCGTTGATCGCATTATGGATATTCCGCAAATTGAGGCGGAAAAAATGGCCCGTCAGTTGGCGCGAAAAGAAGGCATCAGTGCCGGAACGTCTTCCGGTGGTGCAGTTTGGGCTTCAATACAGCTGGCGCAAGAAAACCCGGATGCCGTGATTGTCTGTATCATCTGTGACCGTGGTGACCGTTATCTTTCTACAGGGTTGTTCTCTGTACAGGATCCTGAATAAATCTGCAATTTTGTGAGTTAAGATGCGCTTACCTGTTTTAGTTTTCGATATAGAAACCCTGACCGATTTAAAATCGGGAGCGCATTTGTATGGTCTGGATTTGCCTGAAGCAGATCTGGAACAGGCGTTGATTAAATTGCGTCGTCAAGAGTCCGGTATGGACTTTCAGCGCATGGCCTTGCATGAAATTGTCTGTATTTCCGGTTTATGGCTGGATGAGCAAGGCGGCATGAAAATGTTCTCGTTTAGCCGGGAACAGAATACTGAAGCTGAAATTTTAAAGAAATTTCTCTCGATTTTTGACAAGCGTCATCCGACTTTGGTCAGCTGGAATGGCTCGCAATTTGATTTGCCGGTGATTCTGTTCCGGGCCATGTATCATGGCTTGTCTGCACCAGCTTTATTCGATCAGGGCGAAATTAATCAGCAAAAGCGTTATAATAACTACCAAAATCGTTATCACCATCGTCATGTCGACTTAATGGATGTGATTGCAATGTTCAATGGTCGCCAATTTCAGAAGTTGGATGATGTTGCCCATTTACTCGGTTATCCGGGCAAGCGTGGTGATGGTGCCTATCATGTGCCTGAATATGTGCGTCAGCAGGAATGGCAAAAACTCACCCGTTATTGCGAAGGTGATGTGCTGAATACCTGGCTGATTTACCTGCGCTGGTCATTGTTAAAAGGTCAGCTTTTACTCAATGATTATCGTGAGGCAGTTCAGGGCACTATTCAATTTTTATCAACTCAACCGCAACATGCAGATTTTTTAACAGTATGGCGTGAAACCTCACAACGTACTGAATTTACCGCTGCAGACTTTTTATCTCCCACACTCTAGGTATTCATGAAACATAGACCCAAGCCACGTCCAGCTCAACAGCCGATTTATACTTTTCAGGTTGAGTCACTTTCACACGAAGGACGGGGGATAGCGCACTATGGAACACATCCAGATCACCCAGATGACAAGCAAGGCAAAAAAGTATTTATCAGTTATGCCTTGCCTGGTGAGACCGTAAAAGCACAAATCACTCATGTGGCGAAACGTTTGGAAGAAGCGGACAGCATTGAGCTGTTAAGCGCGCCTGCTGCAACCCGTGTTGAGCCGAAATGTCCACACTTTACCGTGTGTGGCGGTTGTAATATGCAGCACATTCAGCAAGATGAACAAATTCGCTTAAAACAAGAGGTTTTAAAATCGCATTTAGAACATTTTGCCGGCATTCAACCTGAACAGTGGTTGGAACCATTACGTTCGCAACGTGAAGACTACCGTCGTAAAGCCCGGATTGGAGTACGCTATATTCCAAGTAAAGACAAACTGGTGGTGGGTTTTCGGGAACGTCAAAGTAATAAACTGATTTCGATTGATCGCTGTCTGGTGCTGGATCGTGAGTTTGGTTCTATTAGCGCCTTAAGGGAGTTACTCGAAAGTCTAAAGGCCAAAGCCGCTATTGGTCATATAGAATTGGCCATGGGTGATGAAGATATTGCCTTGGTGGTTCGCCATACTGAAAAATTATCAGCCGATGATGTCAACCAATTAAAACAGTTTACGTTAAACAAGCAGTGGCAATTGTATTTGCAACCTACAGGCAGCGAAAGTTTACATCGTGTCGATGACCCTAGCGCTGATATGCGTTTGCATTATGCGCTGGATGAATTTGAGGTGAAATTTGGCTTTAATCCGCTGGATTTTACTCAGGTGAACTCAACGATTAACCCACAAATGCTGAAGCTGGCATGTGATTTGCTTCAGTTGCAGCAGGGTGAACGAGTACTCGACCTGTTCTGTGGTTTAGGAAACTTTTCTTTACCGCTGGCTCGCTGTGTCGGTGAAACAGGGCAAGTCGTGGCTGTGGAAGGAAGTGAAGAAATGGTTCAACGTGGTACAGAAAATGCTAAAAATAATGCGATGAGTCACGTACATTTTTATTCACAAGATTTAACAAAAGATTTTTCGCATCATTCTTGGGCAAAACAGGGATTTGATGCATTATTGATAGATCCTCCACGCTCCGGTGCCGAGGAAATAATGTATTATGTGCCCAAATTTGGTGCAAAAAGAATCGTTTATGTATCATGCAATCCTGCAACATTGGCACGTGATGCCGGTGTGTTGGTGAAACATGGCTATCGATTAAAAAAGGCGGGGGTGATGGATATGTTTACCCACACGGGACATGTCGAATCTATTGCCTTATTCGAAAAAGATAAAGAAATAAACGATTTATAATATGATAAGTAAAGAAGTAGGAGAAGGGTATGGTCACAGTACGTGAACAACTTCCTGGACGTCTCAATGAGTTGTCCGAGGAAGCGACTGTAGAGCATGCCGAACAAGCTCGACAGGATCTGGCGGAATGGCTAGATCGGGTACGTAGCATATTAGATGACGCAGAGCTTAAACAACTCGAAGAAGTTGCCCAGCTAACTTTAAATAAAGAGTTACAAACTACGGTTAATCATCGCTCCAATACCTTTTATACCGGTATTGAGATGGCGGATATTTTGGCGCATTTACATGTGGATGAAGACACTTTGTCCGCAGCAATGCTGTACCGAAGTGTGCGTGAAGGCGTCATGACGCTTGAAGAGGTTCGGGAACATTTTGGCGAGCAAGTGCATAGTCTGGTCCAAGGGACCTTGGCAATGGGTAAGCTTTCTGAACTGATTGAAAAGAACAAACGCCTGGAAGACCATTTTAATAATAATCAAAGAGAGCATTTAAGCGGCATTTATAAAATGCTGATTTCTGTGACCGAAGATGTTCGGGTGGTCTTGATCAAACT
Source organism: Acinetobacter sp. ANC 4779 (assembly GCF_004331055.1). Classification (NCBI taxonomy): domain Bacteria; kingdom Pseudomonadati; phylum Pseudomonadota; class Gammaproteobacteria; order Moraxellales; family Moraxellaceae; genus Acinetobacter; species Acinetobacter sp. ANC 4779. The sequence goes on along the minus strand of NZ_SJNU01000008.1, from coordinate 120,312 downwards.
TGCAGAGCGTACTTATGCCTTGCGGGAACTGACCCAAGCATCACGCGAGCGTCAAGAACGTGTTGCGCGAGAAATTCTGACCATCTACTCACCCTTGGCGCACCGTTTGGGGATTGCGCAACTTAAATGGGAACTTGAAGATTTAGCCTTTCGTTATTTGGCCCCGGAACGCTATAAGGAAATTGCGACCTTACTGAATGAAAAACGTTTAGAGCGCGAACAATATATTCAGTTTGTCATTGATAAACTGAAAAATGAACTGGCAAGCTATGATATCGAAGCGGATATTACCGGCCGGGTGAAACACATTTATTCGATTTATCGAAAAATGAAAAGTAAAAGCCTCAGTTTCGATCAGCTTTATGATATTCGAGCAGTTCGGGTATTGGTAAAAAACGTACCCGAGTGTTATCACTCACTGGGGATTGTGCATCAAATCTGGCGTCATATTCCGCACCAGTTTGATGATTACATTACCAACCCTAAAGCCAATGGCTATCGTTCGTTACACACTGCAGTCATTGCAGAGAACAAGTCGCTTGAAGTGCAAATCCGTACCAAAGATATGCATAACGAGGCAGAGCTTGGGGTTTGTTCGCACTTCAATTATAAAGAAGGCGCAAAAAATACCGATCACTCTTTCAACCATCGTTTACATTCCTTGCGTGCAGTACTGGAGCATTATCAAGAACGTAATGATGCCAGCGCACATAAATCAGAAGATGATTCCGAGAGTTTTGAACAGGTTCAAGATTTCGAAGGTTTTGAAAAGATTTATGTATTTAGCCGTGATGGGGACATTAAAGAGTTACCGCGCGGTTCAACCGTATTGGATTTTGCCTATCATGTGCACACCGAGGTCGGGAACAAGTGTTATGCAGCACGAGTAAACCAGCGCTATGTACCTTTAACCTATACCTTGAAAACTGGTGAACAGGTTGAAATCTTAACCAAGAAAGATCGTGAGCCGAATCGTGACTGGTTAGTGAACTCGCTGGGTTATATCAAGACCTCTCGTGCGCGAGATAAATTGCGCCATTGGTTTAGACAGCAGGACCGCAGTAAAAACCTGGAAGTTGGCCGTGAAATTCTGAATAAGGAACTTGTACGTCTAGCGATTCACCCAAAAAGTATTGATCTAAGTGATTATTGCAATCACTTTAATGTCAAGCTGGGTGAAGATATTTTGATTGGTTTGGTCAATGGCGATATTAGCCTGCATGCCTTGATCAATCAGGTCAACCGCCATATGCACATCGGTCAGGATGAGCCAGAGCTGGTGCTCAAGCCGACATTAAATCCGCGTGCCAGTCATACCTTGTCTGCGCATGGCATTTTAATTGACGGTTTGGACAATGTGGAACTGCATATTGCGCAATGCTGCCAGCCGGTACATGGAGAATCAATTGGTGGATATATCACGTTGAATCGCGGGGTGAGTATTCACAAGGTGGTGTGTTCGGATTATATTCGGATGATTTCTCAAGAACCTGAGCGTGCAGTTGAAGCCGATTGGGAAATGCAGCCAACCCGGGGTCAAAGCGTACAGATCGTGGTGGAAGCCTACGACCGGCGTGGTCTGTTAAAAGACTTAACCCAAGTGATTTTTTCCGATCAAATCAATATTCGTCAGGTGAATACCATTTCTGAATCAGATGGTATTGCTAACATGAAGCTGCTGATTGAAGTGAAAGGCTTGGCACAGTTATCACGTTTGTTGGCACGTTTAGAGCAACAACCGGGGATTATCAGTGCACGTCGTCTGGTGCAAGGCAATTAAGCTAAAGCTTTAAATTATTACCGGAAAACCAGCAACTTGTGTTGCTGGTTTTTTTATGCCAGAAACAAAAGATTACTTCACTTAGATCTAAAATGTATAAATAAATCAATGGAATGGATTTATGTTATTGAAAATCTACAGGATTTTTTTTTATGTAATTTTTGTGACAAATGCTATAATCCGGCGCATAAAATAGCCTCGAGCTAAACAATTTTTAGGGTATGGAATAATTCGGCAATGATCCAACTAAATGTATCACCCCTATATATGAGTCGTGCCGACGAAACCGCGCCTACCCTAGAACAGATTCCTGCCATGCAGCGTAGACGCTTATCTGGAATTGCAAAACTGGCTTTAAATAGTGCAATTCAATCGCTGAATTCAGAACCAGTGGACTACATTGTCTGGGCATCGCAATATGGTGATGAGCATAAAACCTTGAAAATTCTGGCCGATGTGCTGCAAGATCAGACTCCATCTCCGACGCAGTTTTCAACTTCGGTGCATAATGCGATTGCTGGCTTGTATTCCATTTTATGTCAGGATGCCACGCCGTCCACCAGTTTGGCCGCGACTTGGAGTGAAGCACTGATTGAAGCTTATGCCTGGTTAAAAACCATGCCACAACCTCATGATGCACGAGTTTTGGTGGTGTATTATGATGAAGCTTTACCTGAAATCTATCAGGAATTTCAGCCTTTTAGTGGTTTTGCCATGTCGGCAGTCATTAGCCTTGCAACACCAAATTTGCAACTGGATATCAACGCATTAACCCATCATCGCCATAAATATCTGGATGCGCAAAAATTTTATGATTTTTGGTATGAATTCGATCAAAAACAAGATGATCGTCAGACTCAGGCATGGCAAAAATGTTAAAAGCAGCTCGAATTAAACAAAAAGCCAATTATCTATGGCGTATGGGTGCAACCGGTTTTAGTTTTGCCAGTTTCGGGATGGGTGGAATGGCGATTGGGGGCTTGGTTGCACCGTTGGTGAATCTGTCGACCCAGAATCCGAGTTTAAGACAGCAACGCACGCAAAAAGTAATCAAGTATAGTTTCAAGGGCTTTACTGAAATGATGGTCAAGCTTGGAATTATGCGCTATGACATTGAAGGTCTGGAAAAATTACAGCACAGTAGGCAAGAACTGGTGATTGCCAACCATCCCACTCTGGTGGATGTGGTGCTGCTGATTGGCCTGATGGAACAGGCCAACTGTGTGGTGAAGCAAGCCCTGTGGTCAAATCCATTTACCAAAGGTCCGGTGCAAAATGCCGGTTATATTTTAAATGCAGCGTCTAAACAGTTTATTGAGGACTGCGTTGCAAAATTAAACACTGATCAAGCGGCATCTTTGCTGATTTTTCCTGAAGGAACACGTACGGCTAAAGGCGAATTATTGAATGAGTTTCAGCGTGGTGCGGCGAATATTGCGATTCGAGCCAATGTGCCGATTCGTCCCGTTCTGATCACCTGTACGCCTTCAACCTTAACCAAGAATGAAAAGTGGTATCACATTCCTTCACGACCATTTCATATTCAGGTGAAGGTGTTGGATGCCATTTACGTCGAAGATCTTTTAGATGATGCCACGGTCAGCCCGAAAAATGTGCGTCAGCTGAATCATCAATTACACCAGTTTTTTAACCAAGAGTTATCTGAAAAATGAGCAATCTTGCTGATGAATTAAAGCAAATGATTATTGATGTTCTGGCCCTTGAGGACATCAGCATAGATGATATTGAAACCGAAGCACCTTTATTTGGTGATGGCTTGGGTCTAGATTCCATTGATGCCTTGGAACTTGGTTTGGCGCTGAAAAAACGTTACAACATTCACTTGAATGCTGAATCGGCAGAAACCAAGCAACATTTTAAATCCATTCAAAGTCTGGTGGCTTTGGTGGAAGCACAGCAAAAGGCGTAAGAGGTTGTGATGTTAACTCAGGAACAAGTACTTGAAAAATTAAGAGCATGGATGGAAGATCTGTTCGAAATTAGTCCTGAAGATGTTCAGCTGGATGCAAATTTAGCCAATGATCTGGATGTGGACAGTATTGATGCGATTGATCTAGTGGTCAAAATTAAAGAATTGACCGGTAAACAGGTCAATCCGGAAGATTTTAAAAATGTCCGTACGGTTCAAGACGTGGTGACTGTGATTCAGAATATGTCTGCTGCATGAACCTGCTCTTCAAAGGGATAGTGGCAATCGGCTTGATTCTCTATCCCTTTTTAGTGGGTTATAGTTTGTCGCATGGGCAATATATCTGGGTCAGCAGCCTGCTGATTGTTTTGGGTCTATTACGCTTGTTCAGCAAGGGCAATGCCTTGTTGTGGCCACTGACCGGATTTGCGATTTTATGTGGCAGTTTGAGTTTGATTTTAAAAGATAATGCCTGGCTGAAACTGTATCCGGTATTTATGAGTGTTGGTGCACTTCTCATTTTTGCCTCGACTTTAATTAAACCGCCTTCTATGATTGAGCGTTTTGCACGTTTAGCAGAGCCCAATTTACCCGAAGCAGGCATCATCTGGACGCGCAAAATCACCATTGTCTGGTGTGGTTTTTTCGTGCTGAATGCCCTGATTTCCTTGGCAACGGTATGGTTTACGCCCATGCACATCTGGGTGCTATATAACGGTTTTATTTCCTATGTACTGATGGGAATGTTGCTGCTGGGCGAATTTATCTTGCGTAAGCGACAGCAGCGCTTAAATCAACTTTAGGAATAAAAACAGATTATTATGTTGTGTCATTTTCAGAATCATCTCCATTCATTGAACGTGCTGTGTATTCAGCCTGATTTAAGCCCAGTCTCTTTTCAGGATTTCTGGCAGGATGTGATACAACAAAGCCATGCAATTGAGTCACTTTCACAGCAAAGTTGGGCTTTGTGGGAACCTGACAGTTATCAGTTTCTAGTGCTGCTGTTTGCCGCACTGTTGGCCAAAAAACAGGTGCTTTTGCCACCTAATCGGGTCAGTGATTTAGAAAAAGAACTCGCAGAACAGAACATTTATTTCTTGCAACGTCAGTCAGTATCATTAGCACAAAATCAAAATATTGAACTGAATCTGGATGATGCTTTTTTGCATCAGGCGAAAATCTATTTTTACACTTCTGGTTCTACCGGACAGCCAAAGAAAATCCCGCGTACCTTGCGTCAATTGCTCAATGAAGTACAGGGATTAGATGCCAGTTTTCAATTGCCTGAACAGGCGATTGCCATTGCAACCGTCAGTCATCAGCATATTTATGGTTTGCTGTTTAAATTGCTCTGGCCATTGGCAAGTGGTCACTGTTTTTATCAGACGCAGCTGGCTTTCCCTGAAGATGTCGCGGATATCCAAAAAAAAATAGCTGCTTTTAAGATGAATAATTATGTGATTTCCAGTCCTGCCTTGTTAAAACGCTGGACCAGCGATGTGTTATTGCAAGACTGCCTCACCGTATATTCATCGGGTGGAAAACTTGAGTCCGGTGTACGTCCTCATGTAAACCGACCGATTACCGAAGTGTTTGGCAGCTCCGAAACGGGCGGAATTGCACATCGAAAGCAAGATGATGCCTTGTGGACACCGTTTGCCAATGTCGATATTCAGGCCGGGGAGCAACAGGAACTGCAAGTCAGAACCAATCATGCTTTTAGTGAAGACTGGATTTTCACCGGTGATAAAGTTGAAGTGATGGATGCGGTAAATTCCAAAAGTCCATTCCGTTTGCTGGGACGACTAGACCGGATTGTAAAACTGGAAGAGAAACGCCTCAGTCTGGATGCCATCGAGCAGAAAATTGTCGAGCTGGATGAAATTATCCAGTGTCATGTGTTGATTGTGGAACGGGAACATCGTCAAATTTTAGCCTGTGTGGCGGTCTTGTCCGAGCAGGCCAGACAACAGCTACAAAGCAGCAACAAAGCGCAATGTGTGGCAGCAATCAAAGCGCAGTTAAATTCAAAGCTGGAAAGCATCGCCATTCCAAGACAGTGGCGATTTTTGACACAATTACCGCAAAATGCCCAATCTAAGCTGAATAAACAATACATGAAATCCTTATTTCAGCCTATGTTATTGCCTATTGTGTTGGAGCAACAAAATGAGCCAGATCAGGCGCTCTATCGCCTCGAGTTTTCTCCCGAACTGGAATGCTTTAAAGGGCACTTTCCAGGCTATCCAATTTTTCCGGGTGTAGGACAGATTGGGTTTATTCAGCATTTTGCCCGTCAGACCTGGGCAGAGCTTGAATGGTGTAATGGTTTTGAACAGCTCAAGTTTCAGGATCTGATCCAGCCTTATAGGGTATTACAACTGAAATTGTCGAGAAAACTGCACAAAGTCAGTTTTGTATTAAGTCATGCAGAGCAGCCATTGGCATCTGGCCGTTTGTTGTTTAAAACACAAACTGAACAGACTTAAAAAGGGGATGTATATGCAGCATTGTTTTGTGATTCCAGTTTATAACCATCCTCATCATATTCAGGCTTTGGTAACTCATTTGAACCAGTTTCAAATGCCGATTATTTTGGTCAATGATGGCAGTGATGCCTTATGTACAGCAATTTTACATGACATTCAGGCAAAGCATTCCTGGGTTGAATTGGTGGAGCATAGTCATAATCAGGGCAAAGGCAAGGCAGTGAGCAGCGGTTTACGCCATGCACATGCTCTGGGTTTTAGTCATGCCTTACAGCTCGATTCCGACGCTCAGCACGACTGGCAGGATGTGGCAAAATTTCTGCAAATTTCCCAACAAAACCCGCAAGCAATGGTCATCGGTCAGCCCATTTTCGATGAATCGGTGCCGAAAAAACGCCTTTATGGTCGCTATGCGACTCATATCTGGGTGTGGATTAATAGCCTGTCTTTTGATATTAAAGACAGTATGTGCGGTTTTCGGGTTTATCCGCTGCTTAGTACCATTCAGGTGCTGGATTCTGCAAAATTTCAGCCACGTATGGGTTTTGATAGTGAAATTTTGGTGCGTTTAAAATGGGCAGAGGTGCCTTTTATGAATGTGCCCACCAAAGTGGTCTACCCTGAAGATGGCATTTCGCATTTCAAGCTATGGCGTGACAATATTGGTATAAGCCAGGCACATTTGCACTTGTTTGGCGGCATGCTGCTGCGTTTGCCTAAATTGCTGTCACAGAAAATAAAAGGTTAATCCAGTGGCTGAGCTGAACACAACGCAATGGAATGACATTAAAGAACGGGGTGGAATGTTTTCACTGAATTTGGTGTTGGCTTTCTATCGTTTAGGTGGTCGCTGGCTGTGCCGTATCTTGATGTATTTTATTATTATGTGGTTCTGGATTTTTTCAGTCACTGCTCGTCAGGCCTCACAGCTCTATTTAACCAAGTTGCATCATTTTGCAGGACCGAATTCACCCTTTAAAAGCACACCTGGTTTGGGCCATAGCTATCTGCATTTAATGCAGTTTGGCGAATGTATTCTGGATAAAATTGAAGGTTGGCTCGGAAAAATATCGGAGCAACAACTGGTTTTACACGGACATGAGTATCTCCGCGCGCATTATCAAAAAGGTGCGGTGATTGTGGTGTCGCATTTTGGCAATATTGAATTGCTGCGGGCAATCAAATCGGATCATCCACAAAAAATTAATGTCTTGGTCTATCAAAAACATGCGACCAAATTTAACCGGTTTCTCAAAAAACTGAATGATCATGCCGATGTCAATCTGATTTCGGTAGATGAACTGGGTATGGAAACTGCGCTGATTTTGCAAGAAAAACTTGATCAGGGGGAGTGGATTATTGTTGCGGCGGATCGCGTTCCGGTGCAATCGGATCGGGTACAGCCAGTTTCATTTTTAGGTGAAGAGGCCAACTGGCCGCAAGGGGCATGGATTTTAGCCAGTTTGCTAAAAGTGCCTGTACTGGCTGTGTTTTGTTATCGCATTGAAAACTGCTTTGAAGTGCATATTCATTCGATTGCAGAGCAACTGGATTTTCCGCGTAAAAACCGCATGCAAGCGATGCAAAATACTACACGCCAATATGTCAGCTTACTTGAACAGCACTGTATTCGTGCGCCATATCAATGGTTTAATTTCTATAATTTCTGGAACAAAGATTAATGCAAGTGTTAATAGTTGGGGAAACACCACTTTCGATTGAAGATGTGGTGGCTGTTGCACGTCAGGAAAAATCAGTGGCTTTGCCTGCCAGTGCTGAATGGCGTGAATTGATTCAGCGCGGTGCCGATTTTCTGGATCAGCTGTTGCAGGATGAAGGCGTGATTTATGGTGTCACCACCGGCTATGGCGATTCCTGTCTGGTGGAAATTCCCGCGCATCAGGTCAATGAACTGCCTTTGCATTTATCGCGTTTTCATGGCTGTGGTCTCGGTCAGAATCTGGATTTAATCACGGCGCGAGCTGTAGTGGTGACACGTTTATGTTCGCTGGCACGTGGCTATTCCGGTGTTTCGCATGCCTTGCTGCAACGTCTGGTATGGATGCTGAATGAAAATGTGATTCCGGTGATTCCGTCAGAAGGTTCAGTTGGTGCCAGTGGCGATTTAACACCATTGTCCTATATTGCAGGGGCTTTGGTCGGTGAGCGTGATGTTTACCATCAGGGGCAGATTGTTCCGATCAGTCACGTCTATGCAGAAAAAAACATGCAGCCCTTGGTGTTACGTCCTAAAGAAGGACTGGCGCTGATGAATGGTACTGCTGTCATGACTGCAATCGCCTGTTTAAACTATAAAAAAGCTGAACAGATTAGTTTGGCCAGTACCTGCATTACCGCACTGAATGTTTTGGCTTTGGAAGGCAATCCGAGTCATTTCGATGAAGTACTGTTTGCACAAAAACCGCATCCGGGCCAGCAACATATTGCCGAACAATTGCGCAATTGGTTAAACAGTGAAGTACAAACCGAACATCAGAGTTCACGTTTGCAAGACCGATATTCCTTGCGCTGCGCACCGCATATTATTGGGGTATTTGAAGATTCTAAACCCTGGTTACGCCAGTTTATTGAAAATGAACTGAATTCCAGTAATGATAATCCATTAATTGATCCGGTAAATTTACGCGTGTTGCATGGCGGTCATTTCTATGGCGGACATATTGCCCAAGCCATGGACAGCCTGAAAATCATGATCGCCAATATTGCCGATTTAATGGACCGTCAATTTGCGCAACTGGTGGACTATAAAATGAATAATGGTTTGCCGCGTAATTTGACCGGCGCCACCGCAGTACGTTTACCGCTGAATCACGGTTTTAAAGCCGTACAGATTGGCGTGTCGGCATGGACAGCGGAAGCCTTGAAACAAACGCTTTCAGCATCCATTTTCTCTCGTTCGACCGAATGTCATAACCAGGACAAGGTCAGTATGGGCACCATTGCCGCACGCGATGCCAGCCGGGTGATAGTGTTGACCGAACAGGTGATTGCCGCGCTGTGCTGTGCCAGTGTTCAAGCCATTCACTTAAAAGGTTTGGATGGCAAGCTGGCCGAAGTCTTGGCTGCATTTAGGGCCTGGGTGTTGCAGAGCTTTGACTACGTGGTGGAAGACCGGCCATTGCAACACGAGTTGCAGCAACTGGTGGATCGTTTGGAAAATTTAGAATTATTAAGCAGTGAACTTGTTCGCTAAAGCTGATGGGATACAGACTATGCATGCCGATGTAATCATTGAAGTACCCTTTCATGATGTAGATGCCATGAACGTGGTCTGGCATGGACATTATTTAAAGTATTTTGAAATTGCGCGTTGTAAATTGCTCGATAAGTTTGATTACAACTATATCCAGATGCGTGACTCCGGTTATGCATGGCCTGTGATAGAAAGTCATGTGCGTTATGCGTATGGCATCCTGTTTCAACAGAAAATTCGGGTACGTGCAATTTTAAAAGAATGGGAAAACCGTCTGAAAATTGAATATCAGATTTTTGATGCGGAAACTGGAAAAAGACTGACCAAAGGCTATACCACCCAAGTGGCGGTGCAGATTGAAAACCGTGAAATGTGTTTCCAGTCACCGCAAATTTTATTGCAGCGCTTAAACGCCTGGTCTGAGTTTAAAGCGGAGTAAAGCAGATGACATTGATCAATCTACCACGTGCAGCATGGCGGTTATTCGCAGCCATGCTAGCTCTTATCATGTTGCTGTGGCAACCGGTGCATGCACAAAATCCGCAGCTCAAACAAATCTTTGCACAGCTTGCCGCGACGCCTACCGTGCGTGCCAATTTTGAACAGCAAAAAAAATTGACTTCAATGAATAAAACCTTTGTTTCCAAAGGCACGGTACTATTTTCCAAATCAGAAGGGGTGATCTGGAAAATTCAAACCCCAGTCAAAGCCGACCTGATTGTGACCCCGCGTAAACTGGTGCAAAAAACCCAGCGCACCTATAGTCAGATTGAAATTGATAAATCACCTTATGGCTCGGTTGCGACCATGTTCTTGCAGCTGATGTCGGGCAATGAAATGGCTTTAGCCAAGAACTTCAATATTGTTTCGGCCAGTTATACCCCGGCGCAGTGGAGTGTGACTTTAACCCCGAAAAGCAGTTTATTTAAAAAATTATTTGTCCGTGTCGATGCCCAAGGACAGCGTTATGTCGATCGTATTGTGCTGCAGGAAAAAGGCAATAACAGCAGCACCATTCGCTTTAGCCAGCAAACGACTCAACCCCAAATTTTAACGGCTGAGGAAAATGCACTTTTCCAACTGGCAAAATAAATTTACGGCGTTATGGCTGATTGTGCTCAGCGTGATCGCCATCGCGCTGGGTACGGCTTGGCTGAAAAAAGAGATTCACATTCAAACCAATATCTTTGCCTTATTGCCGGAAGCCCACCAGGATCCGCGGCTGGAACGGGCGCAGCAATATGTCAGTCAGCAGCTTAATGACAAGGTGTTTGTGGTGCTCAATGCCAAGGATGATGCAGCTCTAACAAAAGCTACCCGTACCTTTAAACAAAGCGTGGCAACAACGGATTTATGGCAACCGCTACATGCACAGCTGGACAGTGAAAAGTTTGCCCAAGTGTTATATCAACATCGTGCCGGCTTGCTGACTCCCGATGATCAAAAGCTGCTTGAAGAAAAAAATTATGCCTCTTTGACCGACCAAGGCTTATTGCAGATCATGAGTCCGGGCATGCCTGTGACTACAGAGCTGTTACAACAAGACCCGCTGTTATTGTTTCCGCGTTATGCCATGGGCTTATCCAGTTTACAGGCGAATCCAGATATAACGCTGGAAGATGGTTTTGCCACGATTCGAGATGAGCAAGGTATTTCCCGTTTATTGGTGTTAGAGCTAAAAAATAGTCCTTACAATATTGATTATCAGGAAAAAACATCCGCATGGATTGAGCAGCTCAATGCAAAGCTAAAACAGATGCAGGTTGAACCGCATTGGACCGGTACTTTGCTGTTTGCCCAATTCGGTACCACCTCGGCGGAAAAAGAAATTTCTACTATTGGGGTCGGTTCTACCCTCGGTATTTTTCTTTTGGTACTGTTTGGCTTCCGCTCGGTTCGTCCGATGCTGACTGAAATGATTGCTGTAGGAACCGGATGTCTGGTGGCATTTGCCCTTACCCATTGGGTGTTTGGTGAAATTCACCTGATGACTCTGGTCTTTGGTGCCAGTCTGGTCGGGGTATGTGTCGATTTTTCTTTTTACTTTATGGCCATGCAATCGCAGCATCGACATATCAACGGTTTTGCAGTATTAAAGCCGTTATTACCCAGCCTGTTTATGGGGTTGATGACCACTCTGGTCGCATATATTTTCCTCAGTTTTACCCCATTTCCGGGCTTTAAACAGATTGCAGTATTCTCTATGGTGGGTCTGGCTGCAGCATGGATCACCAGCGTTTTACTGTTACCAAGATTAGCGCCGTTAAATGCCGAGCCGGCCATTCGCCGTTTAGGCTTTATTGGTAAAGCACGCTCTTGGGTGCAGGCTAGAAATGGTCTGCGTTATGGCCTGATCGGCTTAATTGCTGTGGTCACGGGTAGTAGCCTAATGTTTCTGCAAAGCAATGATGATATTCGTAACTTACAAAGTATGGATCAAAAACTGAAGCAGGAAGATCAGTACGTCCGTGAACGCTTTATGCAGCAGCAAAGCAGTGAATACTTTGTGGTACATGGCAGCACAGCTCAGCAACTGGAACAAAACGAACAGAAACTGTTAGAAAAATTGCAAGTTCTACAGGTACAAAACAAGCTGGATGGTTTTCAGGCTTTAGGTCAATGGCTGCCATCCAAAGCGCAGCAGCAACACAATATTCAGTTATTACAAGCGATTCCAACTGGTACCTTGCTGGACTATGCCGCAGTATTGCAGCTGAATCCGGCAGAGGTGTTGGGCTGGCAAGAACAACTGGCCCAGCAGCCTTTACTCAGTCCTGCTGAAATGAGTCAGCATCCTTTGGCTTTTCTACACATGAGTCCAACCGAGCGACTGGTGCTGTTGCAAAATGTGCATGATGTTGCCGCTTTAGAACAGCTCAATACTCCGCAGGTACAGCTATTACGTCCAGTCAATCAACTGTCTGAGTTGTTCCAGCAGCACCGTATTCAGGCACAGTGGTTGCTGGTTTCGGCTTTAATCTGTTTAATGATTGGACTAGGCCTCATTTATGGCTTGAAGTCGATTTTAGCTTTGGTCTTGCCGGTGACGCTGGCCTTGATGAGCACTTTTGCGATTCAGGCCTGGCTGGGTGTAGAAATTAATTTATTCAGCATTATGGGGACTTTCCTGATTATCGGGATTGGGGTGGACTATGCCATTTTCTACCGCCACGGACATGATCATCCGCAAGTCGTGGGCATGGCTCTATTCCTTTGTATGATGTCTACTTTATTAGGTTTCGGTTTATTATCCTTTAGCCAGACTTATGCCATTCATTGCTTTGGTTTGACGGTGTTGCTTGGGGTTATTTTTTCATTTATTTATGCAACCTTGTTTACATCTTCCGATGTCAAACATGGGGTGCTTCATCAATATCAGTCAAAGAACTGAGAGACTAAGGTACAGTGCAATGAGCCCCATGCAACACACAGATGTATTGATTATCGGCGCAGGACCATCGGGGAGTTCGGCAGCCGCATTACTGCGCCAGAAAGGCTATCAGGTCACGATTATTGAAAAACAGCATTTCCCCCGATTTTCCATTGGTGAATCATTGTTGCCGCAATGCATGGTTTTTCTCGAAGAAGCCGGGCTGCTAGATACAGTACGTGAGCATGTTGGCGAGTTTGCCTTTCAGTTTAAAAATGGTGCGGCATTCTTAAGGGGCAAGCAGCGCAGTTTTTATGACTTTACCCAAAAGTTTAGCCAAGGCCCGGGAACCACCTGGCAAGTTCGCCGTGCCCACTTTGACCATTTGCTGGCACAGCAAGCTGAAAAATACGGTACAGAAATCCGTTTTGGACATGAAGTGATTGATGTTGATGTTGCCTCAGATCAGCCAATTTTGACGGTAAAAGATGAGCAGCAAAATGTTTATCAAATACAAGGTCGATTTTTACTGGATGCCAGCGGTTTTGGCCGGATCCTGCCGAAGTTCTTAGACTTGGAAAGCCCATCCAACTTTCCGGTACGTCGTGCCGTGTTTACCCATATTGAAGATGGCATTTTAGATGATCCCAACTTTGATCGGGAAAAAATCCTGATTACGGTACATGCCAAAGATCATCGCGCCTGGTACTGGCTAATTCCGTTTGCCGATGGACGTTCATCTTTTGGTGTGGTGGCAGAGCAGGACTTCTTTGAGCAATATGGCTTTGATGGCAGTGCTGATTATGATGTTAAGGCCTTGTTGAAACGCATTCTGGCCGATGATGAAAGCCTGTCGCAGGTATTACGCAATGCCAAGTTTGATACATCGGTGCGAACACTGGTGGGCTATTCTGCCAATGTAAAACATCTGGCGGATCGTAATTATGCTCTACTGGGCAATGCAGGTGAATTTCTCGATCCAGTATTTTCATCCGGCGTCACCATTGCCTTGAAATCCTCAAGCCTGGCAATTCCGTTGGTGGATCAAGTTCTGCAAGGTCAGACGGTCAACTGGATGGAACAGTATGAGAAACCGCTGCGTGAAGGCATTCAGGTGTTCCGTGCCTATGTGGAATCTTGGTATAGCGGTGAATTTCAGGATGTGGTGTTCTCGACCCAGCAAGATGAAAATATTCGTCGCATGGTATCTTCGTTGCTTGCCGGTTATGCCTGGGATACCAGCAATCCGATTCATAAAAATGCCAAAAAACGGTTAAGTACGTTGGCGGAGTATTGCCGTGATCCGCAGCAAACTGAAACCCTCAGTAATGGTGTCTAATATGCAGCTAAAATGGTCAGCAATATTTATTAGTGCAGTGCTGCTGTGTAGTGGCTGTCAATCCCTGCTACCCAAAGCACAGGGTTTAAGCACTACCACTTGGATTGCACAAAACTACCAGCGTCAGGATCAGTTAGAAATCCAATGGAAAGAGCAGAGTTTTAGCTTTTTGCTGTATCAGCAACAGCAAGGTCAAAAGCTGGAAATGCTGGCGTTGACCCTGACTGGACAGCAATTGTTCAAGCTCAGTTTTGATGGTCAGAAAGTCCATGTTGAACAGCGTATTGAGCAAATGAAGCTGTTGCCATTTGAGTTCGTGGTACGTGATATTTTATACGCCACTTATCCGCATTTTGCCCAGTTACAGCAACAGAATGTCCGGATTGAGAATTCTGCTCAGACACAGTCGGTTTTTATCAACCAGCAGCATGTATTAAACCTCCAGCATGAAAATGATGTAATCGAATTGGATAATCTGCAAGTGCCTTATCAAATGGTCATCAGTAGTATCAACGAAAGCTTGGAAAATACAGATCTGGACAGCACTGAATAAAAGGCATGATCATGGGCGATAAAATTACGACACAACATTCTGCAGTCGGGATTCAGTTCAGTGTGGGTTTATCTGCACTCGGCAATAGCGCTGAACAGATCAAACAGGCGCTGACCACTGCACAAAATACTTTGAGTCTAGTTTCAGGATTTATCCCAGAAAAACAGGTCTGGGTCGGTGCATATCAACACGCCTTAATCGACAATATTCCAGACTTTTTACAGGATGTAGATTCGCGTAATTTACGTTTTGCTTTAACGGCTTTAAAGTCAATTGAAGCTGCTGTGAAAGCATATACTGCGCAGTTTGATCGCAAACGTCTGGCGATTATTTTGGGCACATCGACCTCGGGTATTGCAGACAATGAACAAGTTCTGAAACAATATTTTGTCAATCAGGCTGAGGTTGAAGTTCAGCATTACACACAGGAAATGGGCAGTCTGGCCAAAGCCTTGCAAATGTATCTGGGCTGGGAAGGGCCAGCTTATAGCATTTCCACCGCCTGTTCTTCCAGTGCCAAAGCCATGGCGGCAGGACAGCGTTTGATTAATGCTGACCTCGCCGATGCTGTTTTGGTCGGTGGTGTAGATACCTTGTGTCAGCTGACTCTTAATGGATTTAATAGTCTGGAAAGCCTGTCCAGCGGTCTATGTCAGCCCTGTGGTGCAAAGCGTGACGGGATTAATATTGGTGAAGCGGCCGGGCTATTTTTATTGTCCAAAGAGACCGCACCGGTGATGTTAATGGCAGCGGGTGAATCGATGGATGCCTGGCATATTTCTGCACCACATCCGGAAGGCAAAGGCGCTGCCGAGGCCATGCAAAAAGCGCTGGATATGGCCGGTGTTACAGCACAGGAGATTGGTTACTTGAATATGCACGGTACGGCAACACAGCAAAATGATGCCATGGAAATTAAAGCCGTTCAGACCGTATTTCAATCCTATGATGTTCCAGTCAGCAGTACCAAACATAAAACAGGGCATTGTCTGGGTGCAGCAGGCGCTATTGAAGCAGTAATTTGTCAGCAAGTTTTAGCAGATCAGTCATGGTTGCCCTTGCATCACTGCGGTAGCATCGATGCCGAACTGGATGAGCAAAATTATGTGCTGAATGCACAGTTAGAACAGCCGATCCAGTATGTGATGAGTAATTCATTCGCTTTTGGTGGTAGTAATATCAGTCTAATTTTTGGAACAAAACTGAAATGATGGATGCAATACAATTTATCCCGCATCAAAAGCCGATGGTGTTTGTTGATCATCTCATTGAAGCCAATGAACATTTCGCCATCGCGCAACTGGTGATTCGACCTGAACTGATATTTTGTGAAGCTGAAGGTTTGCCAACCTGGACCAGTATTGAACTGATGGCGCAGACCATCAGTACCTATGCAGGACATAAAGGTCAGATGCTTGGCTTGACACCAAAAATTGGGTTTTTATTGGGTACCCGTAAAATGCAGTTGCCTGTGCCTTATTTTGCTTTGGGGGAAACCGTGCGGATTAAAGCGGAACAAAGCTATTTGCATGAGGGGTTGGGGCAGTTTAACTGTGAAATCGAATACCGAGAGCATCGTTTTAGTGCCATGTTGAGTGTGTTTGAGCCGCCGGAAATTGAAGAAAATATTGGGAAGTCACAGTGAGTAAAAGAATTTTAGTAACCGGTTCAAGCCGTGGCATTGGTAAAGCCATTGCCTTGCAATTGGCGCAATCCGGCTTTGATGTCACCGTACATGCACGATCCAGACAGCAAGAAGCCGAACAGGTGGTACAGGAAATTCAGGCCTTGGGACAATCCAGCCATGCGCTTTTATTTGATGTGAATGACCGTGAAAATGTCATGCAATTGCTTGAGCAAGATGTGGCGGAACACGGTGCATTTTATGGGGTGGTATTAAATGCCGGTTTAACCCGTGATGCAGCCTTTCCGGCTTTAACCGACCAGGATTGGGATGAAGTCATCTCTACATCTCTGGATGGTTTTTATAATGTATTGAAACCACTGGTAATGCCGATGATTCGCTTGAAACAGGGTGGACGTATTGTGACCATGTCTTCTGTTTCAGGGTTGATGGGCAACCGCGGTCAGGTCAATTACAGCGCGGCAAAAGCTGGTTTAATTGGCGCGACCAAAGCTCTGGCGCTGGAACTGGCAAAACGAAAAATTACCGTGAACTGTGTAGCACCGGGCTTGATTGAAACCGAAATGGTGACTGAAGAAGTAAAAGAGCATGCATTGAAGATGATTCCCTTGCAACGCATGGGACAGGTCGATGAAGTGGCCAAAGTGGTGAAATTTTTATGCAGCGATGATGCCAGTTATATCACTCGGCAGGTGATTTCAGTCAATGGGGGATTGATTTGATGAAGCGTGTTGTGGTCACGGGCATGTCAGGCATTACTTCTTTAGGTGAAACGGCAGATCAGATTTTCACTCAGTTTGAACAGGGCAAAAGTGGCATTCGCTATATGCCGGAATGGGAAATCCACACTGACCTGCGCAGCAAACTGGGCGGCCCAGTCAAATCCTTTACCATCCCCAAACATTTTAACCGTAAAGTGACACGTGGCATGGGTCGAGTTGCCTTAATGTCGACGGTGTGTGCTGAAAAAGCCCTTGAAGATGCAGGCCTATTAAATGATCCAATCTTAAGCAGTGGTCAAGCCGGTGTAGCATTCGGCTCATCGGCCGGTAGCATCGATGCAATTGGCGAGTTTGGCAGCATGTTGCTTGATAACAACATGAACAGAATGAATGCCACCACCTATATCCGGATGATGTCGCATACCAGTGCGGTGAACATGACCGTGTATTTTGGCTTGAAAGGCTTGACGCTACCGACGTCGAGTGCCTGTACTTCGGGTTCTATGGCCATTGGTCAGGCCTATGAAGCAATTAAATACGGTAAGCAAACCGTGATGCTGGCAGGGGGAGCAGAAGAACTCAGTGCTGCAGGTTCTGCGGTGTTTGATGTATTGCTGGCCACCAGCGGTCAAAATGAACATCCGGAAAAAACCCCACGTCCATTTGATGCCAAACGTGATGGCCTGGTGGTGGGTGAGGGTGCAGGCTGTTTAATTTTAGAAGAATATCAACATGCCAAAGCTCGTGGTGCGCATATCTATGCAGAAATTATCGGTTATGGCAGCAATACCGATGGTCAGCATGTCACACGTCCAGATTCAGACATGATGGGACGCTGCATGCAACTGGCATTATCTGATGCGCAAATTCCGGCAGACCAAATTGACTATGTCAATGCGCACGGTACATCGACCGATCAGGGGGATATAGCAGAAAGTCAGGCTACTGCCAGAATTTTGGGCAAGAAACCGATTAGCTCTTTAAAAAGTTATTTTGGGCATACTCTAGGAGCGTGTGGCGCGATAGAAGCGTGGCTGAGTATTGAAATGATGCAACGTAGCCAGTTTATTGCGACCTTGAATTTAGAAGACCTAGATGCAGCATGTGGCGATCTGGATTACATCGTAAATCAATCTAGAAACATGCATACCGAGATCATCATGAGCAATAATTTTGCTTTTGGAGGAATTAATACCTCTCTTATTTTTAAACGGGTTTAATCACATGAGCGTAAAAATCATGCTAATGAAAAAATGAACACTTACCACTGCGTTGTGTGTGAGTGGGATCGTTTCAGCTCAGGCTGCAGATACTGCGCATAATCTGGATTTTAAAAGTGCAGTTGAGCGTGCTGTTGCAGATGGTATCTTGGATGGTAAAGATGAATTTATTTTCGATACCATTTTTACTTCAATAATAAAAAAAACCCATCCGAAGATGGGCTTTTTTATGGCAAGTTAAAGCTGATCAGCTGTCATAGCAGGACTATTTAGGAATATCTTCTTCTTCATCAAATTCAGGTTTAATCTGAACAATGAAGTCTTGACGGTTCAGACCACGCCAAAGGGCGTAGGCGGTACCGATATAAATTGAAGAATAGGTTCCGACAAATACCCCAATAAACATCGCGACAGAGAACCAATGTAAACCATCACCACCGAGGAACATCATTGCCACAACAACCAGCAATAAGGTCATTGAGGTATGAATGGTACGACGTAGCGTTTCTGTCAAAGAAATATCGATAACTTCCCGCGGGCTTGCGCCACGGATCTTGCGGAAATTTTCACGAATACGATCCGATACCACAATATTATCGTTTAACGAGAAGCCTAAAAGTGCCAGAATTGCCGCCAAGACGGTTAAGTCAAACGGCCATTGCATCATGGCAAAAACACCCACTGTTACCAGCACGTCATGGAATAACGAAAGCACCGCACCTACAGCCAGCTTGAATTCAAAACGAATCGTGACGTATACCAGCATTAAAAGTAATGCCAGTGCCACAGCACCTGCAGAGCGCACATACAGCTCATTTCCGACTTGACCACCGACTGAATCTACTTTATGTACTTCAGCAGTATTGTTCGGTAATTGCGCGGCTTTGGTAATTGCGTTACTCAAGTCTTCCACTTCAAGATCTTGCGGAGGCATACGCACCAAAAGATCTTTGTTGCTGCCGAGGGTTTGTACCACGGCATCTTTAAAACCGGCTTGCTCTAAAGCTTTAACCACTTCAGACTGGTTGGCAGGCTGTGCATAGTTTAATTCTGCAGAGACACCACCGGTAAAGTCTAAACCCAAGTTCAGACCTTTGGTCACAATAAAAAACAGGCTTGCAATCGTCAGGATGATGGAGAAAATTGCCGCTGGTTTGGCAATTTTCATAAACGGAATTATGCGTTCATCATCAGGACGACCGTATTTTTTTGAATCCAGTTGAGTCATATCAGTCATCATAGATCTCCTTAAATGCTCAACTTCTTCAAGTTACGTTTTTTGCCATAAATGAGCTGTACGATTGCACGGGTTACTGTAATTGCAGTAAACATCGAGCAAATAATACCGATCATTAAGGTTACGGCAAAGCCTTTGATTGGACCTGTACCGATGGCAAAAAGAATAAACGCAACCAGGAACGTGGTTAAGTTGGAGTCAAAAATGGTGTTATAGGCTCGATCATAACCCGCGACAATTGCCTGTTTGGGCGAGGCTCCCCATTTCATCTCTTCCCTTATTCGCTCACAGATCAGTACGTTGGCATCGACCGCCATACCAATGGTGATCACGATACCGGCAATACCTGGAAGGGTCAGCGAAGCACCAATCCACGACATGACAGTCAGGATCATCGCTAAGTTGGCAATCAGGGCAAAGTTGGCGATTACACCGAACAGGCGGAAGAACACCACCATCCAGATTGCAACCAGAAGGAAACCGATTTGAGTCGATAACACACCCTTGTCAATATTTTCTTGACCCAGGCTCGGACCGACTACACGTTCTTCAACAAAGTACATCGGTGCAGCCAAAGCGCCTGCACGAAGCATCAGCGCAAGTTCAGCCGCTTCTTGTGGCGAATCCAGACCGGTAATACGGAATTGTGAACCCAGTACGGCTTGAATGGTTGCCGCATTAATCACGACAGATTCTGCATAAGGCGTCCGTACTTCAGTTTGTGCACCGGTTACAGGATCGGGTACATAGCTGATTTTCTGCTTGTTCTCGATAAACAATACTGCCATGCGTTTACCAACCGCAGTGCGTGTTGCATCTGACATTAGCTTGCCGCCAGCGCTGTCTAAAGTAATATTTACTTCAGCACCACCGCCATCTTGGCTAAAGCCACTTGATGCATTTTGTACACGTTCACCGGTCAGTATACGGTTGCGGTTAAGCAGTAATTCGCGACCACTATCCAGTGATTCATAAGCAAAAAGTTCTGTACCCGGAGGTAATGCCTGACCTGTCGATTTACCGGTATACGGATCGATATATTGGTCATTCAAATCAGAAACCAGACGGAATTCCAAGTTCGCTGTACGACCCAGGACACGTTTTGCTTCAGCAGTATCCTGAACACCCGGAAGTTCAACCACAATGCGGTTGCTACCTTGGGTTTGAACCAATGCTTCCGCTACACCTAACTCGTTAATACGGTTACGTAAGGTGGTTAAGTTTTGATTCACCGCATACGACTGAATTTCTTGCTTGCGTACATCGGTATAGTTCAGGCGTAAAGTTGAACCCGAGCTTGATGCAATCGCCTGCTGAGTATACTCATTGCCATTGCGACGCAAGAAGTCCATGACCGCATCACGATCACTGTTATTGGCAAACTGCACAGTAATGGTGTTGTTATTCAAAGCCAGGCTATTGAATTTCAGTTTGTTGTCACGCAGTTGACGACGCAAATCAGTCGCAGATGTTTCCATACGTTGACTTATGGCTTTGTCCATATCCACTTCTAATAAGAAGTGCACACCACCACGTAAATCCAGACCCAACTTCATTGGTTTAGCACCAATTTTTTGCAGCCATTCAGGAGTGGTTGGAGCCAGGTTTAATGCAACAACATAATTGTCACCCAGTCCACGACGCAATACTTCTTTGGCTTTTAATTGGGCTTCTGAAGAATCGAGACGCAAAAGGGCAGCATTATTGCTAAAGCTGTTGTCATGGCTTGGAATTTTTTCACTTTCTAATAATTGCTCTGCTTTTTGTACGATGCTTTGGTCAATTTGGGTACCGGCTTTGGCACCCGAAATTTGAACAGCAGGTTCATCGGGATACAAACTAGGCAGGGCATATAATGTACTGATCATCAAAACCACGACGATCAGCAGATATTTCCATGCTGGGTAACGCATTTATTTTCTTCTTAAAATGAAAAAGTCGTGCGAGAGCACGACTATTTTTGATTAGAGATTATTTAATGTGCCTTCAGGAAGAACTGAAATCACACTTGCACGCTGAATTTTTACTTCTACACCACGACTTAATTCAACCACTGCAAAATCACCTTCAAGTTTAGTGATTTTGCCCATTAAACCACCGGCAAAAACCACTTCACTGCCTACACCTAGGCTTTCAACCAGCGTACGGTGTTCTTTAGCACGTTTTGCTTGAGGGCGCCAAATAAGGAAATAGAAAATTGCGACAAATACTGCAATCATCAAAAGGTTGGTGACCAAACTTGGCTGGGTTGCAGCTTCACCCGCTGCGTGAGCAGTAGAAATAAAAAGGCTCATTTCATTTTCCTAAAATAAAAAAACTGTATATCAACAAATATGATGATAAATAAAATAACTTGTTCAGCAATTTACCCTGTCTTTTTCTTCAGCGCAAATACTGAAAGATTAATCTTCAGGGCAAGGAGGAACTTCTAAACCGCGACAGGCATAAAATTCTTGGACATATTGATCAAAAGTACCATTATCCAACGCATCGCGAATGTCTTGTGTAAATCTTTGGTAATAACGCAGGTTATGAATGGTACCCAGCATAGAACCGAGCATTTCACCGCATTTTTCCAAATGGAATAAATACGAGCGAGTGAAATTCTGGCAGGTATAACAGTCGCATTGTGGATCAAGCGGACTTTGGTCATGACGATATTTGGCATTACGAATACGCACCAAACCATCTGTCACAAAATAATGACCGTTACGTGCATTACGGGTGGGCATCACGCAGTCAAACATGTCGACACCGCGACGGATCGCTTCTACGATATCTTCCGGTTTACCCACGCCCATTAAGTAACGTGGCTTGTCTTCCGGCATTTTCACCGGAAGATAATCCAGTACCTTGATCATTTCTTCTTTCGGTTCGCCGACCGAAAGGCCGCCAATGGCAAAACCGTCAAAATCAATTTCTTTTAAACCATTCAGGGATTCATCACGAAGGTCTTCATACATGCCACCCTGAATAATACCGAACAGGGCATTTTTATTTTTAAGCACATCATGATGTTGCGTTTTACAACGTTTTGCCCAACGTAAGGATAGCTGCAATGATTTTTGCGCTTCTTCATGGGTTGCAGGATAAGGCGTGCATTCGTCAAAAATCATCACGATATCAGAATTCAAGGTATGTTGAATATCCATTGAAATTTCAGGTGATAAAAAGACTTTAGAGCCATCAATCGGCGAGCGGAAAGTTACACCATCTTCTTTGATCTTGCGCATTGCACCCAGACTAAACACCTGGAAGCCACCTGAATCGGTTAAAATCGGTTTATTCCATTTCATGAACTCGTGTAAACCACCATGTTCACGAATCACATCTAAACCTGGACGTAAATACAGGTGGAAGGTATTACCCAAAATAATTTGCGCTTTAATCTCTTCAATATCGCGTGGCAGCATGCCTTTTACGGTACCGTAAGTACCGACAGGCATAAACACAGGCGTTTCAATCACGCCGTGTTCAAGTGTTAACCGACCACGACGGGCACGACCCGACTGACCTAGTTTTTCAAACTTCATAAAATATCCTGAACAAGAGCAAAGCACTGCGTGCAGTGCAAGAGCGAATAAACAGTTCGCCGCTAAAAGTTGGCTATTTTCCTAGATTACGCACATAAACGCCAGTGTTGTCGAATTTTAACTTGATACTTTACTTATAAAGCAATATTGGAAGAGTGAGGCTGCTCCAGCAAAGTCTAGGTGGGGCTGGCATGATAAAAATTTTCAATCCGTTCTAATCTTTCATTTTTTAAGGTAAAGCGCTTCAAGCAATGCATATTTGAGAAGAACCTATGTTCTAACATGATGATTATTTTTTATGTGAAGCTCGTATTTTTTAATGAATGTTTTTTTAGTTATAGATTTGGACTTCTTGCCGTTATTGCTAGATGGTGAATGCAAGAAGTCCTGATGGATTAAAAATTAGGACGATAGTCAAAATTTTGGGTAACCGCTTGATCCCGAAAGGGACGAATGGCTTTTTTACCCAGGGTCATGGTATTGACGATGTTATTGGGGAAAATCTGAATATGGTTATTAAACAGCTCTACATTACGGTTGAAAATGCTAATCGCTGCACCGACATTTTCATTTTGTTCCTCAATTTCATTCATCATTTTTAGATAAATTTCATTGGCTTTCAGTTCGGGATAGTTCTCAACTACTACATTTAGACTACGCATCAATTCTTTATTCAAGCTTTCGATGCGTTGTAATTGCGAGACATCGGTATTATTGACATTCAAATTTAAAATATTCTGACGCAATTCAGTCACTTTTTCTAAAGTGCCTTGTTCAAAACTTGAATATTGCTCAACCAAGGGTTGCAGACCATCCAGAATTTTAATTTTCTGACGTTCATAGCTGGCCACATCTGACCAGGCGCGGATAGACGCATTGTGATGACGAACGATATTATTGCGGATCATGATACATGCGACGACTACGGCAATAATCAATAGCAAAAAAATTAACAACCCCATGTATATGTCCCCAAAACATTCATTATTGCTATTTTAAAAAGTGCGTTAAATCACGCTGTAAGTTCTCTAAATAAGGTAATTTAAAAGTACGTAAGTGTCCACGTAATACAGAAATATCTTGAATATTTTTGGCTTGTGTTGATATTTTAAATAAATCGGCAGGGCCTAAAAAGCATAAGGTATGACTAGTCGGATGGAACATTAAATCACCGTGACGCTGGGCAAAAAAATCAGCCAGTTTCAGTACAAATGCCGGTGAAAGTAATTTTGCAGTTTGCATTTCATTGCTGCCAAAAATATTTAATTTTTGATTGGTCTGAATATCACTGGTGTGCCAGGGAAAGCTATAAGGATAATAAAAGTTCTTGCCTGCCGTGGTAATTGCAAGTCCCTGGATTTCTACATCAAAAACAAAGACGCCCCATAAATCCTTGTGTACTTCTTTAACTTTGACATCACTGCCATCTTTATCACGGACGCGAACTTCATTAACATAATGGTATTGAAAGACCATGACCTGATGTTGTTTGCCTTCCTCATCTGTCCAGACTGTGCTGGCATAATAGGGAATCTCGTTAGCGAGGGTGCCCTGATTAAACACCGGAAATAGCTGTTTTAAATGTGCAATGAATAATAGCGGTTGCAGCGGAACAGAAATATGTTGCGGTTGCTGCCGGAAGGCGAGCTGGTATTTTTTAGCAATGGTCTGTTGTTCTAAATATTCAATCACATCATCAATCGGTTTTTTATCTTCATAACTGATATAAGCCCAGAACATCATCAATAGTCCGCTCACCAGACAAAGCTGGAGCCAGATATTGGTCGGGCCAATAAAAATCAGCAGCATAAAAAAAAGTCCTAGCGCAGCTAACAACAGCGGCAGGACATTTTCAAATTTAAGCACAATCGGTGCATTCCACGGATGCAAACGATCTAAAATATCTTGCTGGGTTTGGGCCTGACGACCAATTTCCCAAAGCCGCGCAATATTCTGAAAAACCCGTTCATTTTTTTTACGTCGAATATGAATCGAATGTTGAACAGTATCGAACGGCATGGTGTGCTTCTTTTATCGGTAAATATTAAGGCGTAATTTTATCAATCAGCATGGCATCGCCATAACTAAAGAAGCGGTATTTTTCTTCCACAGCATGATGATAGGCATTCAAAATATTATCACGATTGGATAATGCCGAAACCAGCATCAATAAGGTGGATTCAGGTAAATGGAAGTTGGTAATTAAACGGTCCACCACTTTAAAGTCATAACCTGGATAGATGAAAATTTGGGTATCACCTGTCCACGCATTTAATGTGCCACCATGCGCTTGAGCTGCACTTTCAATGGCACGGGTTGCTGTGGTTCCGACCGAAATGACTTTATTGCCACGGGCCTTGGTTTGACGAATCAGTTCAACCGTATGTTGTGGAACATCACACCATTCGCTATGCATGATGTGATTTTGAATATCATCCGTACGTACGGGTAAGAAGGTGCCTGCCCCGACATGAAGGGTGACAAAGGCTTTTTGAATACCTTTAGCTTCAAGTTTTTCTAACAAGTCTTGGTCGAAGTGCAGGCTAGCCGTGGGTGCTGCGACACTTGCCAGTTTGGTCGGATCATTAAATACCGTTTGATAGCGCTCGGTATCAATGGCTTCTGCTTCACGGTTGAAATAAGGCGGAATCGGCAAAGCACCGTACTGATCCAGAACTTCTAGAATTGGTTGTGAAAACTCGACAATAAACAAGTTTTCGTGACGACCTTGCACTGTTACTTTTACCGCATCTTCACCCATAAAAAGTTCAGCACCTGCTTTAGGTGAGTTGCTGGCTTTAATGTGGCAATGGGCAATAAATTTGTCCTGCATCCGTTCCACTAAAACTTCAACAGCACCACCAGAGGCACGTTTACCTTTTAAGCGTGCTTTCATTACTTTGGTGTCATTTAAAATTAGTAAGTCACCGGCATCGAGTAAATCAAGAATGTCAGTAAAATGACAATCGTGGTATTGCCCTTGATGATCCAGGTGCAAAAGGCGTGAAGCACTACGGGTATTTAAAGGGTAGCGCGCAATGAGTTGGTCAGGGAGATCAAATTTAAAGTCGGAAAGTTGCATCTTCAATGTATAAAAATAAGAAAAACGTCCGCATTATAGTCCTGAAAAGGGCAAACGAGATGATATCTGATGCTTTTTAAGACAAAGTTTTTGTTTTTGCTATAAAAGTGATCAATTGAATGAATTAGATAATTGACAATTCAGAGTTTGATAGTAATATAGCCACCACAAGCTAATGCGCTTGTAGCCCCTTTCCCGAGGTGGTGAAATTGGTAGACGCGGCGGACTCAAAATCCGCTGTCAGAGATGACGTGTCGGTTCGAGTCCGACCCTCGGGACCAGATATAGAATAGTAATATTCTCCAAAGCCCCGAAGCCTTTATATACAAGGCTTCGGGGCTTTGTCGTTTCTGGCATTTGTGTTTTTTTTAAGTATTTTTAGCTATTTTTAGTTATAAGTACCCACACATAACCCACACGGATTTGGACGAAGAAATGTATAGATCTATTTATCAAACTAGGAATGGTAAATGGCGAGTAGAGGTCAAAGTTGATGATGTTAGAAAAACAAAAGTTTGTGAAAATGAAACGGCTGCAAAAAATTGGGCAAAAGAAACAGAAAGAAATCTTATTTTAAATAACCAGACTTTAGCAGCGTTAAGATCCGATATTATTATCACTTTATCTGAAGCACTTAATCGTTATGCAATTGAAGTTTCAAATTTTAAGAAGACTGGTAAAAAAGAAAAACAGCGAATTGAATATTTTAAAAATACTTTACCTAATGTAGATTGGCCACTTCAAAAATATAAGTCTGAATTTTTGGCTGAATATCGTGATTCTGTTATGAATAGATCTATTCGACCATTAAAGGCGAGTACAGTTTTGCGTGATTTTTCTACACTGTCTGCAATTTTTGAATGGTGTATTGAAAAAAAATGGATAACAAATAATCCTACCCATAGTGTAAAAAAACCTTCAAAACCTGCACATAGAGAAAGACGTATAGAATTAATTGAAGTAGAAAAAATATTGGCTGCTTTAAAATATGTTCCTGGTTCTGTACCACAAACAAAAATGCAAGAAGTAGCTCTCATTTGGTTAATTGCTTTGGCCACGGGTATGCGATCGGGGGAGATAGTAAATCGTTTACCGAAACAAATATTGCTTTCAAAACGTCAAGTTATTTTACCTGATACTAAAAATGGAACGAGTAGAAAAGTTCCATTGGATGCTTTTGCTGCACATTTATGGTCACTGGCTATGAAAATTGACCGTAAAAATTCGCCTAAAGTTTTTACTGTGAGTGATTCTTCTAGAGATGCACTTTTTAGGAAAGCGAGAAAATCTGCTGGGCTTGAAGATAGTGATTTAACATTTCATGATTCGAGGCATGAAGCTGCTAGTTTGATGGCTAAACGTTTAAAAAATGCTTTAACTTTATGTAAGGTTTTCGGGTGGAAAGACCCTAAATTTGCTTTGGTTTATTACAATCCAACCAATGAAGAAATTGTCGATGAACTTGATCAGTCCAATGGTTTAAGTAAATTGATGGTATGAAAAAAGCCACCTGAAGGTGGCTTTAATTTAATGGTAATTTATAGTGGATTTATCAAAGGCCATTGCGAACTTGATGACATCAGTTGCTTTCCATCGTGGTACTGTTCTGTTGCTATCTGCAGAAGTGGGTAAATCTCGACTCGGTGGGAAATTTCCATTGGATATGATGTGGCGTTTTGCATATTCCAATGAGTACTTAAAATATCCTGCTATATCATGTTCATCCCAAAGCTGATGTTCAATTGGAATAATTGGTTTCGCATCTAAAATTTTGGTCATCTTTAATAAATATTTTTCTAAAATAGCCTCATTCATGCGGCTTGCTCCATCCTTTTTGTTTCTTGGCGTTGCATCACTGCAATTTTTGCATATACAGCTCTACAGTCTCGACCTAGTACTTCTGCAATAAAGTTCAATGGATATTTGTCTTGAAGTAGAGATATTAAGACACGTTCTTCACATGGCCACCAACCGCCACGTACTATCTTAAAAATATTACGTTTCATCTTTTTTTTGCTCTATATTTTCAACTGAAAACTCATCGACATATATATCTTGAATGTCATAAAAACACTCCCTTTCAGCATTCTTTAAATCGCTTTTTCTCCAGGGATGATGAAAGACACCAAATACATCATTGTTGCAATTGGTATAACCCCAAAGAATTAAACGACCTGCTTCTTTGTAGACATCATTAGAACTCTTGACATCAAAACCACAATAATTAATGCCTTCAATATCTTCAGGTGTAGGATTGGCTAAATTTTCTGGAAGTTCGATTTCAATCTCAACCTCAACAGTTAGTTTTACTAATTTTTTGACTCCCATTATATATTCTCCAATCCTTGTTTTTTTCTTGCTTTTTCCTCGACTTTCTCTTGAATACATTCCTCAAGATGCTGAATACATTTGGCTTTGGAATTGAAAGGGCCTTGCCAACATTCATTGAAATAGATATCCCACTCAACTAGGCCATGTTCTTCAATACGGTCTATTTGAACTCTTCCAAAAAACGGAACATCATGAGCAAACCAATGTTCATTATCATCAGTACCGAATTTAATTTTAGAATTCTGGGCTGCTACTTCAGTTTGATAAATACCTTCAGCATGTTTTATAAGGTTTGCTACAGGTGTACCTTTCATAAACCAAGTTTGATCAATCATGCAGTCATTTTCTAAAACCTGAGGCTGGGAATCACGAGTTACCCAAGTCAACCAACAAAGTTGAGTTTTTTCGTCTTCATAAAGTTCTAGTTCATCATCCCAAGTGAAATCATTTAGATCTAGGCGCATTGCTTCTTCAAACTGTAAATTTATATCTACCTTAGTATTCATCGACTACGCTCCTAAAACAGCAGTGCTTGGGTTTACTGGTTCAAATTCAAACGCATCATCGTTAACATGATTACAAAAATTGAGGTTTGTAATTTCGAAACAATTAGAATTCCATCCTTCATTGGTAAAAATAGAATTAACGCCATATTTTGGATGAAGCAAAGTACTGTTATGTTCATAGCACCACCAAAAAACCTTACGCCCTATCATTTTCAATATGACAGCAACAATATTTCCATTGTTATCTTCAAGTCGATTTTGATTATTCGACCAAAAGTTATTGTGCTCATGCAGTTCTACATCAGTACATTTGATAACAACGGTAAATTCCAAATCACATGTATCTTCATGCCAGTTATCTAACTTCACTTTAAAAGTACGTGGTTCACACAGTAAATATTCAGGGATACCAAAATTAACGCCATGAGTAGTCTCATATTCCTCAATTGCGGTTTTTAATTTTGATAAGTCGTAAAGACGCTGAAATTTGTACTGTGAAAAATCAGGTATATCATTATGATACCCACTTGTCTTAACCCAATATTTAGCACCATCTGGAGAGTTTCTGATAACATCCTTTGCCTTTTTTAAGTCAAATTCTTTTATAAAATTGCTCTCAGGTAAAATATAATTTACGTTAGAATCTTGTTGCATTGTTTAGTCTCCTGACTTGGTGGTGTAGCACATACAGAAGTGGCAGCTTTTGTATGTGCATTTATTTAATTGTTAGTTTTTGAATTGATAAGGATTACTAAAAATCCAACATTTGACATTACGTTCCACAGCTACATCCGTTTTCACCTGTTTGAATTCGTCCACAGGGAAACTGTTAGTACGAACTTGTTTGTTCATTTCTATAAAGCGGTATTTCTTGCTTGATCTAAGCAATGTCCGCATCTCATTGATGTCGTGAAGTGATTGATAATTACGAGCTGCAGCTTTGTAGACTTCATTTAAATTTATGGCCACGGTAGCATCGTTATGACGATGGTGATTTAAAGAGAAGTTACTGTTAGCAGTTGAATTATTGATGTACTCAAATACCTCCCAAAATTGTTTTACGAGAATGTGATCGTCAGATAGATCTTCCATTCGTTTTAATGCCATTTTTTCCATAAAGGCTTTTGCATCGCATATTTCTTCAAGATCTATAACGCCTTTGAGGACGTGCTCCGCAATTGCATCAATCATGGCTGAAACTTGTGCATGGCAAAGGGCAATACGAGTATGTGTAACACCGCTCAGGTGATATTCCTTTTCTATTTCTTCGAATTTTTGAAAGAAAGTATCAAGTATTTTTTCTTCTTGTTGGAGGCAGACTGTCATATATTTTGAAGCCTCATCTAAAGTGATCCCATATAAACGGTTAGCAATTAATTTCTTTTCATAAGTATGGCCTTGCATATCAACATAGATGTGAAGGGTACGGCTTAAAACTGCTTCAGAAGCATTAATGGGATCATTCTGACTAATCATAATGGCTCCGCGAAATGGAGGCTCATAGGTGTCATTGCCGGTAGTTTTTAAGCCACGAGAACGAATATTCTGTCCGTTATAAGCATCCTTTAATTCATCCCAATCAAACTTCTGTTTTACTTGTTTCTGGTCTGATTTTCTGTCTCCTTCAATGAATACCACAGGTAGATTTGATACCTGGGCCATAGAACGGTGAACGGCTGGAACTGAAGAGCTATTTGGATTGATACCTTCTTTTGCACCGACCCTTCCAGATAATTTCCACATGAAGTCAATTAAAGAGGATTTACCAGACCCTGCTTGTCCGACAAATTCCATAAAAGGATAAGAAGAATGTTTTTCGCGAATCTGCTCTGCGAAAAATGAACCAGTCCACCATGCTAATAAAATTAAGCCTTTTTCATGGTTGATTTTATAAAAGTCTTGCCACCAAACTGGTGTAAAAGGTTTGTCATTAAGTTGAATTACTGGACTACTTGAAAGACTTTTCAAATCTAATCTGCCTGCTTTAAAAAAATCATGGGAATTAATGTGGATAACTTTGCCTTTATGCACAGCATGTTTATTAAAAATGTATGTTCGATGCTCTTTGCTGTAACCAATAAAATCGATAGTTTTAACTTCTTTTAAATGGGCAGGATCTGTTTCTCTCTGAGCAATAGATTGAAGTTGCTTTTCAGATCCTGTCCACCAAACACCAGGTAATATCCCGAGTAATCGATTAGTAAAATTCGGCTTAGATGTAATTTGTTCAGGTGAAAAAGTAGACTTAACTTGATTCCTTTCATCATTTTGAATTTTAAAGTAGTACCAGGACTCATCCGTAATGATATTTCTTTGAAAATACAATCCTTTGAGGACTGCATTACAGATCATTTCAACTTTAGCTGCACGTTTAAGTGCCTCTTGTTCGGCCTTATTGGAATCACCAATATTTTCATATTGAACTTTGTACTCTTCTTCGTATTTATCACGATTGAGGCTGAACCAATAGGTTTTGAAATGATGAGTAAAAGAAAAGTTATTTAATTTTTGATCATAAAAATTATAGATTAACTGTGCTGCCTCTTGGGCAGTCTGGGTGATATGCAATTGACCATAATGACGAAAACGTTTTAATTGATCGGCATGATCTAAAATTCTTCGTTCATAAAGATCATTCCAGTCTAAGTCTGATTCATTCTTTGAAACTGGCAAAGCAGCAGTAGAATTCCATCCTTCCTCTACAGCTTGCTGGTGATACTTTAGAGTAGCTTTACGTCCAGCTGTGTCATTGTCGAATGCCCAGACAAGAGTGGGTAACTTTTTAAGTTTAAGCTGTTCACAACGTTCTTTTATTTTCTCCAATAATTTGCTTGGATAATTATTTGAAGATAATGTCGCTGCACTGGTGATATTGCTAAAGCTGAGGGCAATGCTATTAAAAATACCTTCAGTTAGCCATATTTCTTTAGAAATACAAAGATCATCAAATTTTTGATGATACGTCCAATATAAGCCAGTAACCTTTCCAGAAATATTTGCTTTACGTTTACCAAAGCGTTCAGGCCGATCTATGAGCCGTTCCCAAAATACATTTTCTTCAATTTGAAATCTTACAGTTGCACTATAAATCCCAGGAAATAGATATTCATTAACATAAGTTTCTTGAGTATAGCGACCTGAAAGTTTCGAAATATCGAACCCACGATTCTGAATTAAGTATGCATCAGCACTCGCATTGGGATTTGTAGATGTCTTAGGAAAGTCCTTTGACCAATCTTTAAATAGATCTTCGCATATCTCTTTTACATGTTCTTCATAACCGCATTTATTCATGCGACCACATTTCACAATACGCGGTGTCTCTGCATGCGTGTATAACTCTTTTTCATTACACTCTGGGCAGCGACCTTCGCGATACCATTCCCCGACTTTTTTAAAGTTAAAAAGTTGATTCAGTTTGTCATCAATACGACGTTGAAGATCCATTTAAAAACCTATAAAAGTTTAATTTGTTGTAAACGATGGCGATATGTTGATGCTCTAGTCAGGTCAATAGTCGACGAATGAAATAGGGCAGAAATGAAACCTTCAACATAGTTTTTTTGATGCTCGTCAATTTCGGTTTGTACTTCCAAACTTGCTAATTGATGTTCCAGTTCTGTTTCCCACTGACGTTTATGCTGTGGTAATCCTGTTTGAACTTCTGGGTTTGGGTTAATACTGTTTTGTACGGGTCTCACCATCTCCAAACTTGCCGCAAAACTGGCAAGACATTGATCATTGCGACAAGACACAATTAACTCATGTAACAGAGGAGATGGCTTTTTACGACTTGATACATGCATACGCGTACTACAATGCGGACAATAAAAACCAATAGATTTACTCATCGTTCAATACCCCTTTTTCATTTTGAAACGACTTGGAGCAATCACATTTGAAATTTGAATGTGAAAATGAACCAATGTCATGCATGTCAGCTCCCGACACTCACCTACATAACCTCGTGGCTCTTCTTTAAAAACAACGGTCCCCAAAATATTTAATGGCTGTTTGCATACTGGACAGCAAAAAAAATCATTTTTTATTTGAACTTGTAGTTGTTTAACCCCGTTTGGCATGAAAACTCGCAATCCTGTGACTTATGATTCTTGTGGATTCAGATTTTGTTCAATTGATTTGCTATTAACCTTTTCCAGTAAATATTTTTTTGCGTACTGGTTTGGTGTTAGAGAGCCTTCAATAGCAGCTTCAATTCTAATTTTTTGATGTTCTTCTTCAGAGACACGGAAAGTTATTTGTTTATCTGATTTGTGGGTGTTTTGGGATGTATTCATTGCATTGATCTCTTAAAAAACTAAAATGTTGGAAATCGTGCATTGCTATATTTCCAACAATGCTAATTTACTACTATGTATAGTAGTTTTCAATAGGTAGGTACTATGGAAGATAGTTTTATTGACTTGAGTCGGGGCAACCGATTGAAAGCAGAAAGAAAAAAGTTTCCTGATTTAACGCAGAAAGGAGCAGCTGAAATAGCAGGAATAAAAGAACAAAGCTGGTTGCGTTTTGAGAAGCATGGGCATCCTTTTGATCTGAAATTTACTCAGTTATTGGAAGACCATGGGTTCGATATGATGTATGTCATTTTTGGTATACCGAAAAAAATACAGCCCGACCAGACAGAGCTGATCGAGCTATATAACCGTGCTGATAAAAATCAAAAAGAAAGAATTATTCAGATGATTAAATTAATGATCCCATCAGATTAATTCTATTTTTGACCGTATATTTATCAGCTGGTCTTCGAGTTCTATAAATATAGTGGCTATTTGTTCAGAAGTTAGATAAGTAGATTGGTCGCCACCAAGCTCTGATATCTTCCGAATAAATGTCACTTTATTTATGACTTGTTCAATATTGTAGACTTCATCTTCATCGATTTTAAACATTGGAATTATCCTTTATTAATTAATAATGGCGGTAAAGCCACCACTAATGAGATCGGATAATTCATTGAATATTTGCCAACTGATCTCGCTATTCTCAAGAATTAGAATCGCTTGTACAGAAGATATACTCAAATTGTAGGTGTCAAAGCGTTCATTGTAATGATAGTCAATATTTTCTCTAAGCCGAGACCAGGTGATATTAGTTTCAACAAATGTTTTATAAGAAACTCCAGGACTTAATAAACGGTAAAGTTTTTTACTGCTCACAAAATACTGACGTTTATGATTAGCAGGATTTTGGACTTTCATAATAAGTCTAGCAATTTTCATTTTTCAGTTCCTTCTTATTCTTGGTATATAAAAAAATGCTTAGGCAGGATTTGTTCAGGCGTATGCCATTGCCATTTCATTAAATCGAGCCGATTTGAAGCTGAAGCAGCATATCTAAGTATTTCTCTAGGCTTATTCGCACAGTGGAAGATCAAAGGGTCGTCATGTGTTATGTCGACTTTATAAGCTCTTAATTGTCTATACAGTGCTCGATGTTGGCTTTGCAGTATGGCAAGGTCGTCAGTTGATGCTTCAGGCTGCGTCGGTAGGTCTGTACCAACAACTTTCTGAGTTCTATCTGGTTCTTTTGGAGTCGGTGCTTGGGCTTTCGCTTCAGTCCTAATCCCGAATAGATCCTTCAACTTTTTATAGTTAATGGTGTAGTAATTCACACGCATTGATTTATTTTTATCTAACTTATTGACTTCAATTAGGCCAAGTTCTTTTAACTTGGCTACTGCACGTTTGATGGATGAAATACTAAATAAACCGATTGTGGCTTGCCATTCTTCGTAGGTATGGAACCACCATTTACGGTTACTGTGTTGGGTCAGATTTTTCTTATTTTTGTATTTCCGAGTATCGTTGAGCAAGAAATACAGTTTCTGCAAGAATGTTGCTGCAGGCATGCCCAGCTCTTTGGCGAGCTGAGGTGATGCAATAATTGGATATTCATTACTTTGGAGAAGAACTTTCATAGGTCATATCCTCCGCGGTAGCATTCAACAAAACAGGCTTTACAACGAGCTGTCCATTGCTGAACACCATTTTTTAGTCCATTTTTGTAGAAAAAATCTTCATCGAAAGGGAAGTACTCGTTGCAACCCGTACAGCGTTTTTCCCTACCGAGTTCAGTATGAATATAAATTCTCATGACTAGGCATCTCCAAGGATTTTCTGTCCATTGGTAATAATTTCCACGCGATCAATTTCGCGAAATGCCCATTGTGCAGATAGGTCATCAATATGATTGTCAATGGCTGTAGCCAACCGTTGCTCTGGAGTCATATTTTTTAAACAGTTGTGAATAATTGCGTGAGATATTTCTAACTCATCCAAAACGTTTTTTGAGAAGTTTAGGGCAATTTCAATTTCACTTAATGCGATTAAATGTTTTGGTGAAAGCTCCATTTGGATGGTTTCAAAGTGTTCTTTAAGTTTTTTGTTCATGCTGCACCACCTAAATTTAATAAAATGATGGCAAACAGAATGATGGCTAAAAATATCAGCGTATCTTGAAATTTTTGGCGTTTTTGGATTTGCTTCTGGCGAAGCTCATAATTGATGAGGTCGTAAATTGGAGTGTGTTCGATGATTTGTTTTTTATATGTGCGTGTATATGCACGATTAGAACGTGTGTTCATAGTCGTTTCCTTAGTGATAAGTTTTAATACCTACCACCATCCTTTCCACGGAATGGTGGCAGACTACACAGGGGTGGAAATACCGCTCACTAAGTTACGGCCAACCCGAAGGTTGCCCTGCATAGCCTGCCATAACGACTGCTAAACAGTAGACAAAAAAAATGTCGCATTAGCGACTTTGTTTTTCGCTTAGTGATGATAAATCAGGTTTCCACGCCCGATCACAGATTTTGCTGTGCCTAATTAGTATTAATTCAAATTAATTTATTGTCAATCATTAGATTAATAAAAAGCTAATTGATTCGGTTAATGATTAATTATCAAACTGTAATTGATTAAGCGATATTTAATTATAAAAAGTAGGAGGGAAGAGGCTAATTGTTAATTAAACGATTCACTAATTTTGCTATAAAGATTTATATCATTCTTTTATAATTCTATTACTTATTCTATTTATATATAGAAGAAAGTGTCAAAATGAGCTAATGCATTGTGTCATGATGACCTTATCCATTAGTTCATATTGAGCTAATGCATAGTGTCATAAGATGAATCTTTAATTAAATATTTATATTAAAAATGTGGGATAGATATGGAAGTAGTTTTCGGGTTGGCTTTTCTCACTTTGATAGCTGTGTGGGTGCTTACTTTTATAGGTCTAATTAGTCCTAAAAGATTGCAAAGTTTGCGTAAAAGTAAAGTCATGACTCGAAAAGACGTTCTAATTGGTAGTGTGATTTGCAGTGTGATTTTATTTATTGTGATTGGTGTGAGTGCTCCAGATCCTGTCAATGATGACCAAAGCAATATTATTTCAGCAAATGAGACTGATAATGAAAAAACAGAAGAAAAAAATATAGAATCTGAAAATTTGAAAATTGATTATGAAATTATTTCTGATGATAAAAGGGGGAATATTACCCGTAAAGTTAGTGTTGAATTGCCTGAACGTATTTCTGAGAAGCAGCTTCGAGAAATTGCGAATGAAATAAGGAATAGTGATAGCAATACCTATGAACGTACTTTTATTATGTATCGAATTAAAGGTGAGGAAAGCGTCGCGGCATGGGCAACCACTCATTTTGATCCAAATTTAGATGTTAAATTTATTAGACTCAATTCTGATAATTTCAAAAAACTATTAAATATAAAACATGATGTCGATGGTGACGTAATTGGACAATGGATTTCGCCAAATGGTTTCACTGATCATATAGTAGTATTTTATAAGAAAGATAAACAATATTTTAAGCAAGATTTCTATCTTGATGCGACTTTAAAGCCTGATGAATTACTTAAGGATGGGATGACTTATCATTATAAAGATCCTGATGAAACTCAATATTTTATAATTGATTCAGAAGGTGATTTAGAGTACCACGGTGAAAGCGGA
Organism: Acinetobacter sp. ANC 4779; assembly: GCF_004331055.1. Taxonomy (NCBI): domain Bacteria; kingdom Pseudomonadati; phylum Pseudomonadota; class Gammaproteobacteria; order Moraxellales; family Moraxellaceae; genus Acinetobacter; species Acinetobacter sp. ANC 4779. The sequence continues at coordinate 83,358 of NZ_SJNU01000008.1, read as the reverse complement.
AATATTTATATTGCTAACAAAATTAAGAGTTGATTAAAGGCGATTATGAAAAAATTAGTTTTAACTTCATGGGTTATTTTAATGGGAATAAGCGCAGCCGAAGCAGGTAAGGGCCGTCAGCCATGTTCTGGTTCAAAAGGTGGGCTTAAGCATTGCACTACAGATGGTAAGTTTATGTGTAGAGATGGAATAATTAGTGCATCAAAAAAAGTATATAATTGATAATTTTATAATCCATTGAATTTTATAATTTTTAAAAATTAGGAATATCTTGGAAGTGACATATTCTACTTAGATTAAAATTAAGTTTTAACCTAAGTGGAATTTTTTTATGAATAATTTAATCAAACAGGCCAAACAATTTGTGATGAGTTCATTTCCTCGTAACTCTCAAGCTGGTGATGGCATTGATTATAGTTATATCTCATTTTCAAATAAAGCCTTGCAATATCGTGAAGTTCTACCACAGACTTTATCTGAGTTACAAAATGAAGGTTTCTTGACTCTTGAGAATCGCTTGACAGAGAAAGGATTCACTTATTTATTTCCAACTAATATTGAAAATTTAAAAGAGAATTTTTTTAATTTTTTAAATATTTGTCACATTAGTAGGGGACATATCGTTAATGCAAGGTTATTTAATATCAACTTTCTTTTAAAATTAAATACTCAAGATAGAGAAGATTTTTTTAATATAGTTTTACCAGATTTGGTATCTAGTGGCTATCTTGAGGAAATAAATGGGCAATTGTATGTTGCTAAAATAGGATAAAAATTTTAGTGAACATAAATGTTGAATAAAGAAAAAGCCCTCTTAGAAGAGGGCTTTTTCTTTATTGGGAATAATTCATAAAGGCAAATTCTATGTAAAGATATATATAACATATTTGTTGTATTTTTCCTTGTAAATATAACAAATATGTTATATATTTAGTTCATTGTTTAGACAAGGAGTTAGCGATGAGCTACAGCGAGTTTAAACGGTGGCTTACTGAGCAGGGTGTCAAATTTGTTCGCAAGGGTAAGGGATCACACTGGATTATTCAGTTAAATGATAAACGAAGTGTTTTCCCAGACCATGGTAGTAAAGAGATCCCTAACGGAACCCGTTTAAAAATTAAAAAGGACTTGGGGCTTTAAGCCTCCAGTCCTTTAAGTAGCAGCTAATCCTTAATTTAGTTAGTAAATTTTTATCAGAGGTCTTAGATATGGAGTACGCAGTACAAATAGTTCGCGAAGGCGATGCTTTTGTAGTGTCTAGCCGTGATCTACCTGAATTAAATAGTGTGGGTTATTCACTAGACGAGGCGCTTACAGAAGCCTTAGATGGAATCGAAACAGCTTTGATGATCTATTATATGGATGGTCGTAAGCCGATTCCTTTACCAACAGATGCTTTAGAGAATGAGCATCTTATCCGTTTACCAGCTCAAGTGGCTGTTAAAGTTTCTTTATACAATGAAATGATTCAGCAAAAAGTTACACGCGCTGAATTAGGCCGCAGATTAAACTGGAAACAAGCCCAAGTTAATCGATTGTGGTCCTTAGATCACTCGACAAAGTTAGAGGCGATTGAAGCTGCATTTAAAGCAATGGGCAAAAATATTGATTTATTAATTGCTTGATTGTCTGGAAAAACGCCCTCTTTAAAGAGGGCTTTTTTTTATTTTATATCGCTCATATTAGGCACATTAAAGGCAGATAATTACACGCACATTGGTATTAATATTTTGAGCATTACAACTTGTGTTGATGGATATGATGATGCAAAGTAATAACTTTAATATTATATGCCTGCTTCTAATTCTAATTGGGTGGTTAATCCTCCACTTTTAGCATAGCTATGGGTGGCTTTTTCCACGATCCATTTCAGCTTATCCACTTGCGCTTTAAAGCCCTGTAGCTTCACCGGTGACTCGGTACTCATTTCAGGTATGCCATAAGCCGTGGTGATACTGAACTTTGCCATTTGCCGTTTAATTTCAGCCATTTTCGCTCTGCTTGCACGTTCAGCTTCTTCTTTATTGGCAAAAGTTCCCTTCAGATGTTTCACTTTGCCTTTTTCGCCTGTAATCGCTTTTTCACGTTTTGCTTTACCTGTGTCCTGGTAACTGGCCGATACACCTGTATGGTCAGATTCACGGTCCTGTTCACTGTAACGAAATTGATCACCATCGTTCCTGGTCAAAATCAGGGCAGGTAAATCTTTGCCTGAAGCGGTCTTTGCAGAACCTGCTTTAAAGATAAGTAAGCGATCTTTTTTCACCGCCATTTCAGCACCGTTCTGTTTGGCCAGTCGTTGTAACAGGTTCAGATCCGATTCATTGGTCTGGTCCACATGGGATAAATTTATGCTTTTAAAATCGTTGGCCATAACCAAAGTTAATTCATGATTCTTAGCAATTTCAGTGGCAATTTCACCAAACTTTTTGCGGTGATAAGATTTTGACTTTGCTTCCTTAATCTTGCTTTTAAAATTGGCACTGGAGGCTTTCACGGTGATGAGATCGGGTGTACCTGACCATTCCGTTTCATCGACAACAAAGTCGCCTTTATCATGAATATTTTCGCCTAAAAACCCCATCTTGCAATTCAGTTTTACTCCACGTTTAGGTAACTCCAGGGCACCATCAGAATCATCTAAAACAATACTCAGTTCATCTGCTTCATTGGCCCGGTTATCTGTCACGGTGACACTAATAATTCGACTGGAAATCAGCGCGTTTAATGGCTTGTTATTGGCAGTAATAATGCAAACTGGGGTTTTAATCATAGCGAATCGTCCATGCGTTCAGGCGCAGCTTGATTTTCAATACGATCATCATCGGCCCGGGAAAGTTTAAGGGTGTAATCGACTTTGCGAGGTACACCGTTATCGACCAGAAATGATTTGGTCTCGTCGATATTGTCAATCACATAGACCCCATACAAATAACCGGAGCCATCCATCAGTACAAAGCCTTGTCCTGTATCGGCCATGCTGGCCAGTTCATCCAGGGCAAAACGGCTACCAAAACCATATTCTTCATAGATGAGACCAGGAAGAGAAACACTATCCTGACCTGAACCCATAAACTGTTTTTTGGCCCGGCCAAATGCCACGGCATTGTCTGCATAATTCCACGAACGTTGTCGCTGGATTTCTTTAAATGCCAGAGAACTGGTGTTAAAAATAAATTGTCCTAAACTCATCAACATAGCTTGACCTCCTAATCTAAATCGCTATAGCTGCGAACATTTCCAGATGCCTGCGGACGTTGTGCTTTGGCAACTTCAATCGCGACCATTTGTGCCAGGGCTTTTTCATCCATACCGGGTGCTGCATAAATGTTAAAAACTTGCTGTACAGGCATGGAAGCGGTCATTGAATTGTTATTGTTTGAAGCAATCGGTGGACGAGAATCAAATTGAATTGCACCAGGATCAAAATAACCCAACATATCCTTACTGGCTGTAGTTACAGCAGTGTTGGCCAGATGACTGTTGTTTGAGATCCCGTTGGCTAGACCCTGCATGTTGTATGCACCGAGTTGAGCAAAAACCCGGCTAGGTGAATGGATGCCAAAAGCGCCTTTAACGGTATTGGTTACCTGTGCTGCTGCTGCCTTAGCTTTTCCAATCACACCAGCAATACCATTACTAATACCGTTGGCTAAACCTTGCATCAGCATCTGGCCAAAGCCTGTAAATGTGCTCGGGAGTTGAATACCAAAATAATTCATCACTGCAGCAAAGGCGCGATAAAACAATCCGATGGGTGACCAGTTCAGGATGGTGGCGCTGATATTGGCAATGCCACTACTAAAAAATGACTTCATGCTTTGCCAGAGCTGTGATGCACCTGTTGCGATACTATTGAATAGAGGGGCAAAAAACTCTTTAATGGCTCCCCAATTTTGATATACCGTAAATGCTAGGATCGCCAATGCTGTGATTAAGGCGATAATTGGATGTGCTCTTGCAAGAACAAATAAGAACTTTAACCCTGAACCCACCCATTTTAAAGCGCCATATACACCACTCAGCATTTTAATGAGTCCTAATCCCTTTACGCCAAGTATCCCAAAACTTAGACGTAGTAAAGCCATTGGGCCGAGTAGGGTGACCAGTGCCAGTGCGATTGCACTGAATGCACCCAATAAAATGACAATTACAGCAATGGTTTTCATGATGGCATTGGAGAGTTCAGGATTGGCTTTAGACCAGTTGCCAATGCTTTCTGAAACATCGGTCAGATCGGTAACGACCTGTTTGAGTTCTGGTGCAATTGCAGCACCAAAGTTGGTCATTGCACTGGTAAATGTTCCTGAAGCAGCATCCCAAAGATTTTTTAAGGTACCGAGCTGCTCATTGACACGTTTTTGCAGATCTGCCTGGGCATTCATTTTTGCCAAGGTTTCGTTATAACCGGCTTGACCTTTATCAATCAAAAGATTCAAGGCTTGAATGGTTTCAGCATCATTACCAAACATATCGGACAATATCGGCAAACGGGCCTCTGTCGATAAGCCTTTAAGTTTACTCAGCTGTTTAAACATCTTGTCCAGACCACCGAACTCACCTTTGCCGTCGGTAAAGTTCATCGACAGTTTTGAGCCTTTTAAGGCGGATTGAATCCCTTTGGTGTCCATCATCGATGAGAAGATTTTGCTGTAGGCATTACCTGCAGATTCACCTGCCATTGCAGCCTGGTCTGCCATGACCAAAAGCGGAGCCATAGCCTGGGCACCTTTTAAACCTTCGGCTTTAATGGTTTTCATCCCGGCAGATAATTTAGAAAAACCTTGCAGCATATTGGTAGAGTCGACCCCCAAATAGTACGACCGTTGAATCGTATCCATCAGGCTCAACATATCTTTTTCAGAGGTCTTGGTCGCATCCTGCATTTTGGCCGCAAATTCGGCTGCCTCTTCAAAAGGCATTTTTAACTGTACGGCAAGATAACCGGATGCTTGACCAACACCGCCTAGAATGGCTTTATAGCTGATGCCTTGCTGAACCAGTTTAGCCATCATCAGTTGGAAGTCGGCCGTCGTACCCGGGAGTTTGGTGCCGAGTTGATTGGCCAGTTGATTGATGTCATTAAATTCTTTCGCCACTTGGCCATTCGATTGCATCATGGAGACTTTGAGGGTGGTGGCCGCGTCTTCAGCATCAGCATAAGCTTTAATGGGTACTGCCAAAGCTCCTGCACCCACCGCAGCACCTGCACCGGCTCTGACTCCGGTATCTGAAACTTTGCCCATCATTTCTTGGGTGCTTTTATGCTGTTTGACCAGATCATTCATACGTTTCTGGCTTGCGACCTGTTTATCCAGTTGCTGCTTTTTTCGTTGTAGGGCTTGGCTTGATGCATCAATACGCGACTTTAATTCACGCTCATCTCTACCTAGGGATTTGGTACTGATTCCGGCCTGACTTAATCCGTTACGCAGCATTTGTAATTGACGCAGTTGATCCTGTTCAGCTTGTTTTAACGATTTAACGCTCAGTTTGGCTTTCTCAAATTCCTTGATCATCGAACGGGTAGGCTTTTGTACACTGGCATGCTCTTGGGCCAGTCTGGCCACCGTCTGCTGCGCTGATTCAAGATCCTTTCGGGTTCCCTTCAATGCAGTGGATAAACGTCGAAATGACGTAATATCCGACTGCGATTTACTCAGTTTTTTTAACTCTTCACGCTGGGCACGTAAAGCATCACTGGTCTTTTCACTTGAACCCATAATGTCCTTGAGTGGCGCAGTGGCTTTGTCCACCAGTTCCAACATGGCTTTTAAGCTAATTTGACTCATCTGCTATCTGTTTCCCATCGTGCTCGAGCACGTTCATGCCAATCCATTAATTCATCAATTTCATAATCATCACAGTCTGCCGGTGTCCAACCAAACACCACCGCCAGATCTGCGATGACATCATCGGTACTTACTGGAAGTCTTCTTCCTCGGTTTTCACGAAAAAACCAATCACTTCCTTGCTGAGTTTGGTCAGGTCAGAAGGGCTAAGGTCGTAAACATCATTTTCCGACATCGTCGGTGTGGTAATACGTGGGGCAAGTTTTGCCAACGTATCCACATCAAGCTGTAATACGTTGACCAGGGTTAAACCACGAAGGGCACGGGTTTTTGGTTTACGGATTACAATTTCAGTAATGGTTTGTTCACCACGCTTAAAACCTTCGTCAAAATTGACTGTGATCATGTTCGGATCTTGAATCGCTTCTTGGTTTTGCTGTTGTACTTCAGGGGTCATATGGATTTCTCAAATAAATTGAATAGGGGGAATAACCTGGTCTTTACAGACCAAGTAATTTTTTGATTTCTTCAGCGACGTTGCTTGAGCCAAAACGCTCGGTACCATTGACGAAATCCAGTTCAACTTCGACCACCCCATCCACTTCCATGCGGTAGTAGGTAAAGTTGTAAGACATTTTGATTTCTGTCTTTTCGCCATTTTTGGAATCACCCGGATCAAGTTCAATGGCTTGGCCACGGGTATAGATTTCTACGGTTTGGGAGGTGCAATTGTCCTGACGTTCATAGACACCGACAAAACGAACAGGCAAATCTGAAGTGCCGCAAACACCGAGCTGACGGTACTGTTTGACATCAAAGCCGGCATAGACAACTTCGCCTTCAAGCTTTTCATAGCCCATTGACAAGGCAATATCACCAATCATGCCTGCGCCACGATAGTCTTCAGTCTTCTTGGTGATTTTGGGAATGGTGACGCTTTCAGCGACACCTGCCCATGAGTGGGTATTCACAAATACATTAAAGTTTTTGAGCGTACGTGGAAGCATGGCTTAGATTCCTTCAGTGGTATTTGCGCCATTAATCATTTGAGCAAAGTCAACTAGATAACGGTCGGTAATACGTTGGTTTAATCCCAGGTTTTCAAGCGTAGGGACAGGGGTAAAGTCGTAGTCAATCCACATCACACCTTGTGATAACTGCTCGACTGAATTTTCAGCCTGGTCGTACCAGACCGATGCACCAATCAAATGCTTGGCATCGACATGTTCACGCAACTTGGCATTAATCGAGTCAATAATATCTTTGGCCAGAAAGGGGGTCAGCGGTTGGTCCACGAAAGGAAAACAGCCGTTAATAATGGTGTCCAATAAAAACTGGGCTGTACGTGTTGCCACTTCAAAGGAAAAGCGAATGTCATCTGAACAGTTGCGATTGCCCCAGAAACGGAAACCCATATGCTGGATCATGGTGGTGATGTCCTGGCTATTTAAATAACCGGTATCGGTGTCAGGATCTTCCAGATCCCAGGTAATCGGTTGACTGATTCCAGTTGGACCCGTCACAGGAATATTGGAGAGAGATTTATGCCACCCGACTTTTTGATCCGTTTCAGCACGTAATGCTGCAGCAGCGACGGCAGCAGTAAAAATGCCTGTTCCATATTTTAAAGTCATGAGAATTAGAATCCTTCATACATGGTTTTGCCCAAAGTAATCAGTTCAATCGGACTATTAAAAGGTTGTCCGCTATAACGATCTGTAAGCATTGGAAAGAGGTCATCTTCTTGAGATGGATTTTGTTTGAATACCAGACGGATAGAATCTTTTTCTAAATCGCCTTTATTGCCTGAAATGCGGTATCCATTGCGAGTGCCAAAATGTGCAATGCCACCACCGCCATGATCTATTGAAATATCAGGGTAGGCTGCCAGAATAGTTTCCACACATTTGATGAATGAACCGGAAGTACTGTCAGGTTCGAAATCACCGACAGTTTGATTGAACTCTATTTTTTCACCATTACGATACAGGTCATAAGTCAGTGAAACGGAAGAGCGATCTGCTGGAGTTGTTTGAAGTACAATTTCATTAAATTCAAGATCGGAATCACCGCTGCCCAAGAACACATTACCGCTGGTGAATTCTGGCCAGATGATTTCAATTTCACGGAATGCCAGCATTTGACGAAAATTCGCCACAGCTTCAGCAGATTTCATAATCATGCCTTCAGCATCGCGTGGTGTGATGTATGAATAGGCACGTAGCTTTTTGCAAATCGCACCGATGGCATTGGCAACATCAACCGTTTCAACATCCGGTACACAAATAATCTTAGGAGTAATTCCCAAAACTGATTTAACCGTCAGTAAGGCTTGAAGACCTGTACGCTGACCGAATTCATCTGTGGTACCAATAACCGTCGACTGATCGAATGAGGGGCTAAATGGATTCTCAATTCGAATAACCACCAGGGTTGGTGAGGTGATTTGCGAAATGATTTCCAGATTTTTACGTAAATTGCCTGTCACACCGGCTTTAGGTAAAACGCGATTGATTGAGGTGACCAGGATAGGGGTATTCAGCGGAAAAGCTTCTTCGTCCGCATCATTTGCATAGGCAAGCATGGCAATCACAGCAGTCGCTGCATCGCGAATCGGGATTTTTCCAGAAGCTGTTTCTCGGCCTGTAATACCGTGATGACGTTCAGCCATTGTTTAGACTCCAAAAGGGGTTGTACTTTTAGAGTCATAATGAATGGAGGACTTTTTTTATTCTATGAGCAAAATCCTGTTTAACGCTTAATCAGGATTTAAAAAATATACGTTTTTCGACACCTACCCATTTATCAGGAGACTAAACTGTCCGTCTATAGACATATGGGTTTACGTCATAGGTATTTCCTAAGCCACCCCAGACTATACCGTTTACACCGTTCAGCGGTGTTGAAAGACTGATGCTACCGACCGGAAAGATCTGATTGATGAGATCTTTAGTAGAAGTCTGATTATTTTTTAAATTTTGAATCTCTTGATTCAGTGAATTGATAGTTTGTTGCATGCCGGAAATAGTCTGACTATTCTGATCACGCTCAATTTGTATTGCTTCTAACAGTGCATTAAATTTTTCCAATACCCATGTTTTAGGTGCAGAAAGAATGAGTGGATCAATCTCAATCAAAGCCTGTGCACCTGCCGTGGCTTTAATATCGATCACCAGTTCAAGTTCACCACCGCCACCTTCAGCAATCACCGGCTTATAAGCCCCATGATAATTACCGATATACACCAGTTTTCCTGAAGTGTCTTTAAGGCCGATTTCATGAATATTAAAGCCCCCCACATGGGCAGGAATAATCGCTGAAACCGTGGCATTTTTATTTGCCACTTTAACTTCACTGATTTCGACAGCTGCCGTTTGATGAACGAGCTGGGTTAAGTCTGTATGGTCAATCGGTTGGTATGGGATACCATTTGCATCACCGATCACCATTTCAGTCAATGTGATGGATTGCAGGTCGTGAGCTGCAGCAACAAGTTCTGCACCATAATTGGTAAGTGTGACGTAATATTTTGCAGGCATATTTTCTCTCTTTACATACTTTCTAAATGAATTTTGGTGCCAGATGTGACCGAACCAGTGAGGTAAAAATCACAAAGAGTTTGTACTTTGGCGGAAATGGAATAGTTATCTCGGACGGATTTGGTCGCATCAATCGCGGTATGAACTTGCAATAACTGTTCAATTGAAAGCAGGTACTGAGAATTAATGATGACCACAAAAGTAAAGGGCTTTTGTGGTGGATTAAATTCATACCATGCCTTTAGTTGATAATTGTCGACGACGGTACTGAGGAGGCTAGAGATGGATGATCGTGTGCCACGCCCAGCATTAAAAGACTCACTTTCACGGATGGCATTTCGCTTGTCTTGTTCATTCCAGTCGGGCTGCCAATATTCGACACGGTGCTCCCATGCAAGCCAAGGCAAATGAGGGACAGGACAATGATCGATACTGTGTAAATCCACAAAAGGGACTGGAATGAGGGAAATTTTTTCACCAAGCTGCTCTACATTTTTTTCTAGTTTTGTGGCATTTCGTGGGAGAAGACTAGACATCTGTAAACTCCACAATATTGATATTAATCGCAGTGCATTTTGAATAACGGCTCTTTGGTAGGACAATATCGGATGCTGGGCTGTTTAAAATGACATTTTGAACCCCACCCTGATGCAAGGATCGGAATAGTCCGCTACGCGTTACGTCATAACCCAATGATGATATTTTTTCGATGTATAAATTTACGTCCGCTTCAGCAGCTGCTTTAACCACGGCAGAGTCGGGGCCAGGAAAAAGAACTAGGGTTGCATTGAGTTGCCACTCTTCCACCGTCGCAGCTTTGACATGAACCTGATCGGTGAACGGTCGTCGGGTATCTGGATCTAAAGTCTCATCGACTAAATCAAGTAAAGTTTGTGGGGCAACCGCATCAATATGGCTTTGTACCCAAATATTAACATGACCTTCTTCTGGCGTTTCAACGGAAATATCTTTGACATGGCCATGAGCACTTAGACCCCAAAACTGATAGGCACCGACTGAACCTGCAGACATGCTTTCAGGCTGTAAATGCACCCGTCGACGTAAATCCTCATCCGACTCCATCAACGCTTCAACCGGGGGAATGGCACTAGGTTGTGCAGGAATAATTGTTTTTCGGTACACGTTGCGGTTGGCAGCCAGATGGTCTAAATCAGATTTGGTGGCATAGGCCAACATCAGTGCTTTGGCGGTTGCATTTATTTGTCCGGTCTTTAATAGAAAACGATAGGCAAAAGTTTCCAGTAGCTTAACCAGAGGTTCACTTTCAAAATTAAGAACCTCGTTCAGTTCTGGATCTCTTGAAATTAGCTCCTGCTTACAGGCTAAAAGTTCAGCTTCAAAATCTAACTGCTGAAGAACATCGGGAAAAGGTAATGAGGATAAATCGACACGGTTTATGGTGCTCATGCAGCTGCTCCAAATGTATAGCTCTGTTTGAAAGTTTGATCTTGGTTATATTGCGAATATGTGCCAATGAGCGTGACATCCCATCCATTTTGACTGTCTGTACTACTGACCTGAACCTGTTTGATTTTAAGCCGGGATTCAAAGCGAATAATGGCTGTAGCCGAGGCATTCATAATTTTTAATTTGGTGATGTCATTGCAGGGCTGATCAATTAAATGCGGTAAAAGAGAACCGTAATTTCGTCGGCATATTCGGGTACCGAGTAAAGTGCTTAAAATGTCATGCAGAGATTGTTCAAGATGGGCAGGCAATCGCCCATCATCCCGAATGGTTTTTCCTGTATACCGTGACATGCCTTTAATCATTTGTCGCACCTCCAGTAGGAAGGGGCTGCGTTGTCTGTCCTGGCCCATTCATGACATTGCCATGAGGATGATCCACAAGGCTGACTTCTTTTGCTGTGACATCTTCAGCCGATGAAATGGCTTTTTCCGCATGTACGCTGCCAGTAAAGATGGTTTCCGGCACATCAAAAGTGCATTTGTTTAATTTGAACAGGGCTTCTCCGGATTCAATATTGACACTTAAGAAATGCTCACCGATCTGTACAAAAACTTCATTCGGATCAGTACTTGGAGGAGGGAAGGCATCAGAAAAAAGACTGATCTGGGGAACCGAACTGGTGAGTTCACCGCCTTGTGCTGAAACAGAAAATTGTTCTCCTAACGATGGGCATCGCCAAACTTTGACGACACCTGCAGCCATCGTTGGAATGGGAATCCAGTCCGTTTCATTTTCATCAATTTTGAGGCGAATTTTCCATGCTGAAGCATCGATAGCGATTACGGTACCGATGCTAGAAAGGTTTTGAAATTGTCTTAAAAGTTGATTCGTCATGCTCATACAAACGTAAATTGCCCATGACCGAAATCATGGGCAATTTGTTTTTAAAGTGCGAGGACTTGAATCCTGTTTAACGCTTAATCAGGAATTTGAAAATTGGTGATGATCAGCTCTTTGCCATTATTTTCATCCTGGGCTTTGCTGTTTAATGACCAGCGGATTTTTTTGCTATGAAAATAGAAGCCATCAAATAACTCGCGCACCTCAGGTACATCATTCAGGCTTAAAATAAATTTACCTTTAATGTTTTTCAGTAATTCACGCAATTTAATGAAATCATCACGGCCAAAAATATCTTTGCCATAGTACTTTTCACAGTTGTAGTACGGTGGATCAAGATAGAACAAAGTGTCCTCCCGATCCATTTTTTGAATCAAAACATCATAATTCCGATTCTCAATATTTACTTTCTGCAAACGTTGATGAATTGCTGAAAGAACAGTTTTTAAGTCATCACCCAATTTTAATATTGGTGGACGTTCTACATGAGAAAAGAAATTCGGCTCGGCAACTTTTGCCCCAAAGCAGGTGCGTAGCAAGTAATAAAAACGCGCTGCGCGTTGAACGTCGGTCAGGGATGAATTTTTCTCGGCCTTTAAACGTTCAAACTCGTCACGACTGATCAGCTGCGTTTCAAATTCCTTTTCTAAGGCTTCAGGATGGTATTTAAATACTCGGTACAGATTAATTAAATCCCCATTTACATCATTAATGGTCTCAAGTGTAGACGTTGATTTTTTAAATAAGACCCAACCTGCACCGCCAAACACTTCGCAATAATGCTTATGTTCGGGCATCATCTCAATGATGGTACGGGCCAGTTGTGACTTACCGCCCAACCAACCTGAGAAAGACCGGCCAGAAGCGTTATAAATAGTTTTAGTTGAAATGTTAGGGTTAGTTTTCGGGGACATGTGTCGACTCCGTTGGTAGCTCTGGGCTATCTAACCTGACGCTCTAGGCGTTCCAATGATTTAGCACTCTGCAACGAGGGCATTTGATTTCAAGTTTTACTGTGAGTTTTTCTATGCGGCACAGTAATTTTCCGCATTTACACCTGAGTTCAATCATTCTTATGTAGAATTAAAAGATAGAGTGATAAATCATGAACAAATTTTTGCGAATAGGCGACCTATAAGATCCTGTTTAAGGCTTAAGCAGGAATTTAGAAAGTAATGTTAAAGTAGGAATTAGCTATATTTTAAGAATAAGACTAATAAGTTGATTCTAATCTCTATTAGTCTTTTATTTTTAAGTTTTATTTTTAAAAATATCTTTAATGACTTCAAGAGTATTATTTGAGGTGTTTGAGTGAAGTCTTTCTTTCTCTAATTCTATTGTAGATTGATCTTTTTCTAAAATGAAATTTCTCTCTGTTTTAACTAGTTCATTTAAAATCTCAGAAATTAATTTATGATTTTTTGTCGATTGTGCGATATTTAATGATAAATACTTTGCTTCTAAATTAGTTATTTCATTCTGATAGTATTTTATTTCATCTAAACTTTTCTTATAAAGATTTAAGAAGAAATAGGAAAAAAGTTCAATTAATAAAACAAAAATAGTTCTAGGAAAGATGTTTATAAATAGATCTGTTAAATCTTTTGATACAGGAGAGCTATGAATTGCAACACCTAGAACCATTAGCCCGATTATACTTAAAACTAATCCTATAAATAAATTAACATTCCCTTGTTTATTAAGTCTATCATTTTCTGAACTTAATCTATTTATTGAGCTCTTTATACTATATTGTAAATATTCATCACTGTTATTTTTAATAATATCATTTTTAATTTGATTAAAATATTCTTTTGTAAATCCTGTTTCAATATCATGTTGTATTTTTCTTAGTATAAATTGTTTTTCATCACCAGTAATTATGTTGTTTATTTTTTCATTACTATTGTATTCATTAGATTTCACAAGTTGGTGCAATTGTCTTCTGAGACTATCTAATTCTATTTGTAAAAGAGATGATGATGATGAATTACTTAAATAAGAAAAAAAAGCAAAACTCAAACTTAATCCTAGAATAACAAATATCCCAGTGCGAAATAGAGATTTATATTCAAAAAAAACTACAGGATTATAATATTTAAATATAATTAAGGATGATGCGATTGACATACTAATTATTAAAAATATTAATAAAATACGTAAATTTAGGGGAATAGCAGACATAGACATAAAATTATAAAGTAATTTTCATATGCTTAAAATTCTATTTGTAAAAATAGATAAAAGCAAATTCATAAAAATATATTCTTAATTTTACTATTAAATATTTACTTATTGGAGGTATTTAGAAATGAAAATATTTCATTCTGAATCCATTTTTCATCGTCTTTGCTAAATCCCACCAATGCTCGAATAGGGTATTTTGTGGCTTTGGCATAACGACTAGGCTTAATGGTTTTACCTTCTTGATGAACTTCCGCAATTTGTGCAATACGTCCACCAAAACCGACTGCAGCATGATCTGCAGAATATTCAGTTTTTATTTCTTTACCGATGTTTTGGAATAAAGCGCCTTGGCGCTTTTTATTTCCGATTTGATTGCGTTTACGCGGAATAAAACGATGGCCATCTGGATCTCGTTGCTGTTTGATTCGATCCCGAGTACGTACCCTTAAACCTTGAGCCAAACGTCGCATCAGTTCTCGTCGTTGGGTCGGTTCAAGACGCAGCGCAATCTGATCAAGCCAATGATCTAATCCAGCATAGGCATCCATTATTCAGTTCCTGCAGGTACAAATTTTCCAGACTTATCACTCCAGATCATTTCCGGACAAACATGGTACCCATTATCATCCATCACGATTTTATCGCGCTGCGGAAAATCAATCTCAAGATCAAAGGTATTGGCATCAATAATTTCACTGCTAAATGAAATTTGCACATCATTACCTGTTGCATCCAAATGCAGCTTTTTGGACTTGAGCCATTCACGAATCTGCATGATCACTTCAATCGGATCACCACGATAATCAAGGAAGAGCAACCGAGCCGTATATTCCATATAGCCCTTTGCCTGAGTGCCATTCACAATAAACAGATGACATTTATCTGCCGTCATCAATGGCAATTTTTCTTGCAGATAGGGCTTTAATGGAATTAAGGCTTGCATGACTTATGATCCTTCAGCAAATTTTTTATATGCATTTGCTAACTTGATATCGTAATTATTTTTTGCATAAGACTTGCCATTGTAGCCTAGTGCAAACGCTTTCCAGTCTTTGCTTTTAAGGGCATTTACAAGATTATTTACAGTAATATACCGGCACATGGCATCAAGTTGAGAGGCTTCATCTTTATACATTGCATTTATAAATGCTTGTAGTGATGTATAGCCCAAGAACTGCCAGTGATAGCCCATCACTTGACCAATGCCCCATGAACAGGACTCAAGGGCGGATTCACGATGATATTCAGCAGCAGCTGCTAATCGGCCATGCTGAGCAGAATATAAGCCATATGCACCAGATGATTTATTACAGAGGTCTGGTCGTTCTATTAGCATTATTCGCAAATCGAAATCACGCTTATTGGCAATTAAACGCTGACGCATGACATGACGTTCAAATAAAATCACCGGTGTGTTATCTGGATTAAATCCTGAGCCTCGACATTCCACTTCATGAATGGCTTGAAGGGCAGCAGTTTCAATCCCCAGTTTTTCGGCTTGTTGCTGAATTTGTTCAATAGTAAGTTTTTTTGACATTTCTCTTTTCCTATTTAAACATGGCAGCAAAGGCAGCTTTAATTTCAGCAATAATTTCACTGAATGCTTTACCTTTCCATAACTGCATGGATTGATACCCGATACCAATCAGCAACATGCCAAAGACGGCAAAAATCAGCATCACAAAACCTTGTGACTGCATGGAGTAATGGGCGAGTTGGTAATATTCAATAAAAGCCGATCCGCCATATAAGCTAATGGCCACACTAATCGCGAATTTTAAAATCACACCGATGGTAATTTTGATTCGACCTTGTGGATCTATATCACCGCTTAAAATCAGCGCTAAAATTGCGCCCATAATCGCGGCAATAATTTTTAAAAGCCACGGTAATCCCTTAATTGAAATAGGATCATTCATTCGGTTCCCCTTTAATCCCACAGTTTCAGTGAGGGTGTACTTTGTATTTGAGTTGTTTCAGGCAAAATAACGGTTTGATGCTCGTCTAAAAATGTTCCATGCAACTCAGGATTTAATTCAATCAGTACAGCCAAAACCTGTACTGAATTATCTTTAAAATAACGGTATGCAATAGCATCTAAAGTATCGCCCTGTATGGCATTGACTGTACTCATACCAGTTTGACCCGGTTACGTTTTCGGTTCGTCAGGTCAGCAATGGTGTGATTTACAATTCGACGTAGCGATTGAGCTTTTGCCTGTTGATTTTCCCCACGTGATTGACCATTTGTTGTGGTATCAAAATCCAGGTTCTCTTCACCAATCAATGCTGCTGCTTCATAACAGACCGCGCGTTTGTATTTTCGAATTTGGGTTTTTGTTTCTATTTTCAGTAAAAGGACCTGGTCATTGATGATGTCCATCGCTAACAGGATTTTTTCTGTAAGCAGAGATTCGCCCTTGGACTGATCTAAACGCACCGTACCCAACAAATCGGTAATACTGACGTTAGGACGCTCTGGATCAGGATTCGGAACTTCACTATTGGTCACCGGTGCGTTTAGCAGCATTTTCTTTACTCCGCTGACGAACTTGTGTCGCTAGACACATTAGAGTCGGTGGACGCAGGAACTGACGCATCTGCTGCCGAAGCATCAAGTGAATCAGCCTGCGAGCCGACAGTGGCGTCGGGAGACGACCCGGTTGTTTGCAGATTCAATAGCTTTTCAAGGGCGGCAATATCTTTTTTACAGCCGACTTTGCTATTGAGTCGCAAGGCATTTTTATAAGCATTGAGTGCTTCATGGGGTTGAGCTTCTTTTAAAGCATCCCCGGAAGCACGGTAAATTTTGGCACGGGCTTGATCGACCATTTGTTCGCCCACACCCAGCTCAATAATTCGTTTAATCAGTTCAGCATGGGCAAGAGCGAGGTCTGAATCATTCAGAAAATCTTCAGCACATTGTTCAGTGACAAACTCTGCAATATTGCGGCTATATCCTTCAGGCATGACCATATCATTTAAAAGGGCATATTCAGCAATACGAACAGCTAGGGCGTATTCACCTGCATCGACTGCCCAGATCATTAAGGTCACTAGCGTGGTGTTTTGGGCAGATGGAGAAACCGCCAAGCAGCCCTCGATATAGCCTAAATACTCAGGTAGCCATGCTATTTTTTTGGCAATTTTTTCCTGCGTTGACTTGGTGTCCTGCAGCTCGTTCATATGATTGAACAAACGCAATTCAATATTTGCTGCAGGAGAGGTTGGAACAGGTATTCTGCCTGTTCGATCACCTTCAGGCGCACCAGGATCAATGCCCATAATCACTTTTTTCTTGCGTAAACGTGGATCGAGGCTTTGAGCATTTTTTATTGCTTTTTGAGCCAGTTTTTTTTCACGGTTTTGGCGCATTGAATTCGACATTAGGCTTCTACCTCAATGTTTTCCAGTAGCACACATTTCGAATAGTCTTCCACCACGAAGTCTTCATTCACAGACTGGAAATCTACGGCACGATCCCATTCAGGCTGTTCGACAATGGAACGGTTTAAGGTACCTGACTGCATATAAATCGAAAGGTTATCCGGAGTCGTGATCAAAATCGTTTTTGCCGGGAATTTAGGGACATGCAAAGCTTGCAAGGTACCCAGCTGCTTATTGGCATAAATTGTTCGTGCAGCAAGCTGTTCGGTTGGATCTTGGATGGTATTCAGCAACGGCAAGTATTTGTCGCTCAAAATCCCACGGCCACAAATTGCAATCAATCCGCTTTCTCGATGTTGTTCAGCGATATATTCTTCAACCGCAAACTCAACCAGTCCATCGACCGTTTTAAACTCGTTGTCTGCACCGACTTTAATCACCAGATTACCGGTACCATCATCAACACCTTCATAATGCTGCTCCGGTGCAGTATCACGAATTTTTTGCAACCAGCCTTTTTTTACATCCTGTAAAAGAGGATTGGCGATCCGGTCAGAAGTAGGTGCACGATATAAACCATTAAAACCGATACACAGTTTGTCTAGCGCAATCGCTTTAATCACCATCGCCTGCAATTTGGCTTTAAAATCTGGATGGTGTTTCCAGGCATTTAGCAATGACCAGTAATACGCCACGTCATAGTTGGTCTGGGTACAGTCATATTCATCCAGTAAATCCAGTGTGCCGACGGCAACCGGTGTACGAGCTTTGACTCGGGTATCTGTGGTACCTGCAACAGAAGAACCAATTTGTAGCCCAATTTTTTCCCCCTTGGCATTATCAACCGGGAAAACATTAATTTGCTTTAAAAAGTCCGCAGACTCCTGGTAAGCGGCAATAATTTTTTGTTCAGGTACAGGCTGAACGGCAAAGGTGTATTTTGCATCTTCTACATTATTTGCACGTGCAATATCAGCGATATATGACGAAAGTTTAGTACGTGCAATAGGATTCAGAACGACTGACATAATTGAAAAATTCCTTGTTTATTTAATCAGAATGAAATCTGGTCAGTTTTAATTAGTATGCAACTTGGTCAGTATCACCACCGCTTGAAGCAGGTGGGTTATTGACAGGCGTTTTTGAAAGCTGGGTGAATTGCTGCTGTAAAGATTGGATAGACTGCACAATTGGAGCAAGCGCCTGACTTAATTGATCCTGTTCCGGGGTTGCAGGTACTTGCGTATTTTGGGTGACTGGAGCTGCAGGAATGGAAACTACAGCTGGGACTGCTAAGGTGTTAAATTTTTCATTCAGATCCTTAATCCCGTTTAAAGCAGTCACTAAACCTTGTGTCACCACGGCCTGGAAATCGTCAGGCTGAACTGCCGGTTTTGGTTGGCTCGGTGTAAGCATGCTTTTGAGCTGCTCTAAAAAACCTTTTTGATCATTGGGAACTGAACTGTTCTGTTCAGCCGGTGCTGTCGGAATAGACATAAAAATCTCCGCATTGGGTTGAGTGCGTACTGCAAATTGATTAGCTGAAAATTTGATAGGTTCAGTACCGAGCGAAGCAGGGGTGTCGGTCAAACCAAGACCCACCTGATAGGCAATTCCTGTTCCGGCAAAGTTGCGGTAAAACTCGATTGATGGATAAATTTTCTGACCGTCTTTATTCATGGACACAAAGTTCGGCAAAGCAGAAATGGTGTTATAAAGTGACCACTTGCCATCTTCCTGCACAGCTTCAACTTTGATGATGTCGCCATAGGCATTGAATGGCGGTTCGGGTGACCATCCTGAAAAATGCTCGAGATTGATTCGTGCCCCATATTTTTCCAGACTGTAACTTGAACCCATCTGCTGAATTTCCTGTCCAGTCAGTTCACGTCCATCAACTGTTTGACCTTCACGCGCAACTCGAAAACGTTTTTCAACACGCCCTTCACCTGCAAGTCCCATACAAATTTCCATCTATGTTTCTGATGTATGCAGTCTGCTTGTAAGGGGATATATGTCGCAACGACCAGAATCCTGTTTAACGCTTAATCAGGATTTTTCCATTTCGGGAAAATCTGTGCATAGGGCAACATTGAGGGCATGAATACACCTCAACCTATACAGTTCGACCTTATGAATCCCCGGCAACATGGACGAATCCTGTTTGCGATGGGCATGTCTGTCTCTGAAATTGCCAAACAAATCGAAGAAAATCGCGCCACAGTAGAAAGTTGGAAACAGCGCGATGCCTGGGAAAAAGCGGATTTATTTGATGACGTGACTTTGGGGTTAAAAGTCCGCTATATGGCTTTGACTTTTATGGATGGGAAGAGCAATGCAAATTACAAAGAAATGGATTTTATCGGGGTTCAATTTGAACGTTGGGCACGAATAGAACGCTATCGTGAAGGGGGAACACAAGCGGATCTCAATCCTAAACTTGAAAATCGTAATGATAAACCACGTAAGCAAAAACTGAAAAATCAGCTGACTGAAGAAGATTTACAGAAACTCGAACAAGCCTTTGAAGAATATCTATATCTGTATCAACAGGAATGGATGAATGCCATATCCTGGTCACGGATTTTCATTTTGCTGAAATCCCGGCAGATTGGTGCGACCTATATTTTTGCATTATGGGCGTTGATTGATTTGCTCAAAACAGGCAAGAACAAAATCTTCATGTCTGCTTCCAAGGCGCAGGCCTATCAGTTTATTGAATACATTAAAGCGTTTGTACTTGAAGTTTGTGGGATTGAACTGACCGGAGATCCCATTGTCATTAATGGACCGAATGGACAAGCGACCGTTTATTACCTAGGAACAAATGCCCTGACAGCCCAAGGTCGACATGGTGATGTCATCATGGATGAATTTTTTTGGATTCGTAATTTTCTGAAATTCAAAAAAGTGGCCAGTGCGATGGCTTCGCAAAAAATGTACAAACAAATTTACATGTCTACGCCTTCCAGTATTTTGCATGAAGCCTATGCATTTTGGACAGGCACAGACAGTAAACGTAAATTGCCGATTGAAATTGATATCAGTAAAACCGCTTTAAAATTACCTGTGAAATGTGCCGACCGCAAGACTCGGCAGATTGTCACTTTAGATGATGCTGAGGCTAAAGGTTGTGACCTATTTGATCGTGATGACTTGCTTGCAGAATATGGTGATGATGAGTTTGCCAATCTGTTTGATTGTGATTTTATTGATGACTCAGGCTCATATTTCCCACTCAAAGATATCATTCCCAATATGGTGGATTCATGGGAAGTCTGGAATGATTTTCATCCCAATGAAACGCCCCACTATCAAGGTGATGTCTGGTTGGGATATGACCCCTCATTTACCGGTGACAATGCTGCCTTGGCCGTGATTGCACCGCCACGTACACCATTAGAACCCTATCGGATTTTAGAAGTTAAACAGTTCAAAGGACTGACCGCACAGGAACAGGCGCTTTATATTAAAAAGGTGTGTGGACGTTATCACGTCATGTTTATAGGCATAGACAATACCGGTAATGGTATTGCTGTTGCAGAGCATGTGGCTAAGTTTTTTCCGGCTTTAACGCGTTTGAACTATAACCCTGAATTGAAAATACGTATGGGGCTACGTGCTAAAGAACTTTTTCAGAAAAGACGCTTACATTTTGATGCTGGTCTTACCACGGTAGCCAAAGCATTTCTTTCAGTTAAAAAAGCACTCACCAGTGGGGGTGGCAATAAAACGCTCATTACCACTCGATCTGCTGAAAATGGTCATGGTGACATGGCATGGGCAATCATGAACGGATTAGAGAATGCTCCGATTATTGATACCACTGATGCATCACAACAAGGCGCACAACGTAGCCGAATTCGAGTATTCAAATCATGAACTTAAATAATTTTATTCCTAAACCCCTACAACGGTTTAGTCCATTTTCTTCAGCACCGGCTGAGGCACCGATGGAAGTATCAGCCAAGACTTCAATTATCTGTCGTAACTTTGGACAACCTGAACCGGTACTGGATGGGCATGCTTTGTTTGAATATGGCTATTGTCCGAAATGGCTAGATTGGTATGACTTGCCCTATGACATGTTGGCTACTGCCAAACTGTTCCGGGCAACCAGTCATCACACCAGTGCACTAATTGTGAAACGCAATATTCTAACCAGCGATTTTATTCCTCATCCTTGGTTGAGCCGACATGAATTTAATGCTTTGGCATTAAACCTTCTGACTTTTGCAAATTGCTATGTGCATATCAAAAGAAATCATTTTGGGGGGATCATTGGACTCGGATCTCGACCTGCATTAAATATGCGTCGTGGTCTGGATTTGGAAAGTTATTTTCAGTTGGATTATGACCAGACCAAAAACCATAAATTTACACCTCAAGACATGATCCATTTATTTGAATCAGACATTGGGCAAGAGGTGTATGGCGTCCCCAATTATTTAAGCAGTGTGAATGCGATTCTACTGAATGAATCTGCCACCTTATTCCGTCGACGCTATTATAAAAATGGTGCTCATGCAGGTTTTATTCTTCACATGACTGATGCATTACAAACTCAAGATGATGTAGATGCCTTAGAAGATGCTTTGGAAAATTCCAAAGGGGCAGGCAACTTTAAAAATTTATTACTTTATACACCAGGAGGAAAAGAAAAAGGGGTGAATGTTATTCCTCTGGCTGAGGTGGCTGCTAAAGATGAGTTTTATAATATTAAGATTGCCAGTCGTGATGACCAGTTGGCTGGCCATCGTATTCCACCACAACTGATCGGCGTGGTACCGCAAAATGCAGGGGGCTTTGGTGATGTTGAGAAAGCCGCGAAAGTTTTTTATTACAATGAAATTGTTTACTATCAAAATCTAATGAAACAGATCAATGAACGGCTTGGGGTAGAGGTCATTCAATTTAAAGATTATGAGCTTCTTTCTACAAATATAAAGTAAATGGTCAGCAATATTTTATAACAAATAGATTTAAAATTATGTAGTTATAGTGTTTTAATTTCCTGTATTAAATCAAGCTGATGCTATCACATCAGCTTTTTTTTCGTCTCAAGATTCATCTCTATAAAAGGATTACTCCCACACACTTTAAAAAAAATAAAAACCAATAATAGAAAAATATCTTTCAAATAGATTTCAGATCGCAGCCACATCAAACGCAGTTCCCTCCCGCCTGCGCGCTTTCACTAAAAGTCATTATTTTGATGCAGTGGCAAGAATAGCTCAAACCAATGCTATCAAAGACTTTGAAGGGGATTTAATGTTTAGAGTTGATGCAAACTGATGCGCTCTGATGCAACTTATAAATTATAAAGCAGTAAGTACCTTTCCAAAGTTCAATTTAAAAAGAGATATTTAGGTTACAAATTTTAAAAAAGGATATTAATCACTGTAAGTATTTAATAAATAATAATATAAATTGTAACCTAAAAAAGGTTACTTGAGGTTACAAGCGTAACCTTTTAATAATAAATACTATATAAAACATAAGCTTATATATAGATCCCTTGTAACCTTATTTTGAGGTTACATGTAGCTTAAAAATAACCTAATTGTAACTTTTGAAAATTCTAATTTAAGTAATAAAATTCAATAATATATATACATAAAAAGGAATAAGTAACTTTTGTAACCTACTTTATAGCAATACTTCTACTTTGGAAAAAATATCAAAAATAACTGTTTATTTGATTAGTTTTCGGCCCGTACTTATATATTTAAAATTATGTATGTAATACGATGTACACAATTACCCACACCTTGATAATTACTTAATTGTTTACAAAGGAATTGGCGGTACTGACCCTCGGGACCAGATTCAAAAAACCCCAAGCCCATATTAAAAGCTTGGGGTTTTTTATTGGCTTAAGAAATTTTTACTTACATTTAAATATGGCATTCGTAGGATAAATCAAACAAATGGGGCTTAAATAGTCATATTTGTTTGATTTATGCACTTTTCCATTGTGCAAATTGTGAAAATTTGTTAATAAAGTTAGGCGTGATAATTAATTTTTACAACAACAACAATAGTGATTGGATGACTCTGATATGAAAATGCAATTGCTTGAAATAGGCGCGGAAACTGAGCAGCTTAGTGCATGTAAGCTTTCACTATTGTTAGGTGTTTTTACAGCAACCAATCAGGTTGAGCGTTTTTTAAGATTTTCACGTAAGATACTTGATGCACAGCAGGCTGTGCTGGCTTTCCATAATGAGCCTTATATTTGGTATTCCTCAAACCATGGTTTCAAGGCGTTCAGTTCGCCGGGTGAAACCTGTCTAAGTCCTTATTTTGAAGGACGGGCTTTTATTGATCATCAGCATGCTCAATATCCGAATCTGGTACAGCATGTGAGTCATTTTGGGGTCGAGGCTAAGCGTTATGTGGCTTTTGATCTGCGTCTCAGTGATGGTGTTTCAATTGGTCAGGTACTTTTTTTTGATTTACATCAAGAATGTTTTAATCTGGAAGATATTATCGCTGTTCAGGATTTCACCAATAGCCTGACCCATCTCGTTGAGCTGAAAGCAGATTATACCGAACTCAAAGAAATGTATGAGCAGCAAGTTGCACTCAATTTCAGTAAAACCAAATTTTTCCAGATTATTGCACATGACTTGAGAGCACCCTTTCACGGTTTACTCGGCTTTTCAGAAGTGTTGGCGCAAGAACGTGAAACACTTGATGAATCCAGTGTACAGAGTATTTCTGAATATTTGTACGAAACCGCACAATCGACCTATAACCTGCTAGAAAGTCTGCTGAACTGGGCAATGGCCGAAGGTGGGCGTTTTATTTATCATCCAATTAACTTTGAATTAAAACAGTCGACCAAAATTGTCTGTGATGTTTTGAATAGTCTGGCTATAAAGAAAAATATTCAGTTAATTGACCAGATTGAAGAAGATCTCAAAGTCTATGCTGACATCAACATGATCACTTCAGTGATTCAGAATTTGGTGTCGAATGCGCTTAAATTTACTCCAATTGATGGCACTGGAAAAGTGATCATTAGCGCAAATAAATCTGATACCGGCGTACATATTGCTGTTCGCGATACAGGTCTGGGAATGAGCCAGATGCAAATTGATCAACTTTTCCAGGAGTCTGTCACTGCCAGTATCAAGGGTACAGCGGGGGAAAAGGGTACAGGGCTCGGTCTGGTATTGTGTAAGCGATTCATTGATCTAAACCATGGCGAAATTTGTGTGGAGTCTATAGAAGGGCAGGGAACAGTTTTTAATGTCACCTTGCCGATAGCCACCAGTACCCATCAGGCTTTGGTTCAAGAACCAGTGCATATTGAAAAAGTAAAAGTATAGAAAGATAAATTTTCTTTTCCCCTATTTATCTTCAGCTGATATAACTAGAAAAAACTCGGCTGAAGGTTTGAAAATGAATGCGGAACAATTGCAAAAAACATTACGTGCTAGTCAATATGCAGAACAGGTATTGGCAAATCATGCAGGATTACTTGAACAAGATTATGCAATTGACCAATTTCTCGTTCCTTTAAGCACCACGCAAATCCAGAACTTTATTGATGCTGCCTTAGATCGTATCAGCGATGAAACCACGTGGATGCGTGCGCTTCGTGTACTGCGCGCACGTTTGATGTTTCGCTGGATTTGGCAAGATGCCAATCAACTCACCGATGTGGTGACCTTAACGCGTGAGCTTTCAGACTTTGCGGATACCTCTATTTGTGCAGCCAAAGATTTCGCACGCGTCCCTCTGGTTGCAAAGCATGGTGAACCGATAAGTTATAACGGTACAGTGCAAGATTTAATTGTAGTCGCCATGGGGAAACTGGGTGCTCAAGAGCTTA
Source organism: Acinetobacter sp. ANC 4779 (assembly GCF_004331055.1). Classification (NCBI taxonomy): domain Bacteria; kingdom Pseudomonadati; phylum Pseudomonadota; class Gammaproteobacteria; order Moraxellales; family Moraxellaceae; genus Acinetobacter; species Acinetobacter sp. ANC 4779. The sequence continues at coordinate 58,280 of NZ_SJNU01000008.1, read as the reverse complement.
ATCTTTCAAGTGATATAGACCTTATCTTTGCCTTTGATGAGCAAGGTGAAACCAACGGTCGTAAATGTATTGATGTGCAGCAGTTCTGTATTCTGTGGGGGCAGAAACTGATTCATCTGCTGGATCATATGACTGCGGATGGTTTTGTATTCCGTGTCGATATGCGTTTGCGTCCATGGGGGGATGGTTCGGCTCTTGCCATTAGCCACGTGGCGTTGGAAAAATACTTAAGTCAGCACGGGCGTGAATGGGAACGATATGCTTGGATTAAAGCGCGTATTGTGACTGGTGGAAAAGAGGGCAATGAGCTGCTGGACATGACCCGGCCTTTCGTGTTTCGTAAGTATGTCGATTACACCGCCTTTGAAGCCATGCGTGAAATGAAAGCCATGATTGAACGCGAAGTGCTGCGCCGTAATATTGAAGATGATATTAAACTTGGTGCAGGCGGTATTCGTGAAGTCGAATTTATTGTGCAGGTTTTTCAACTGATTTACGGGGGATCCAAGCTTGAATTGCAAGATCGCCAATGTTTAGTCAGCCTGCATCATTTGGGTGAGGTGGGGTTGCTTGAAATGCAGGCCGTGGCTGAACTGGAAGATGCTTATTTATTCCTGCGCCGTGTTGAACACGCTATTCAGGCCTTGAATGACCAACAAACCCAGTCCTTGCCAAGTGAGCCGGATTTACGTCAGCGTATGATTGAAACTTTAGGTTTCGCTGATTGGGATGTTTTCATCGCATACCTAAATCAGAAACGTGCCAAAGTTATTTTTCAGTTTGAACATCTGATTAAAGAAAAAGAACCCGATCCTTTGATTGAAAGTTTTAGCTTGTTGGAAAAACGGCTAAATGAGGTGCTGGATGAGAATGCAAAAAAGCTCATCCACGAATTTTGGTATGGGCATGCGCTAAAAAAATTGCCAGCAAAGGCCGTACAGCGTTTAAAAACCTTTTGGCCGCATCTGATTGAAGCAATTTTACAGTCGGACAAGCCGCAAGTCGCACTCTTGCGTTTAATGCCCTTGGTAGAATCAGTGATGCGCCGTACCGTGTATTTGGTGATGCTGATTGAAAGCAAAGGTGCACTGCAGCGTCTGGTGAAAATGTCTACCGTGAGTCCGTGGATTTGTGAGGAACTCACTCACTATCCAGTTTTGCTCGATGAATTCTTGTCGATGGATTTTGAATTACCGAAACGTCAAGATTTGGAAGATTCACTGCGCCAGCAACTGCTCCGTATCGAAATTGATCAGGTTGAAGATCAAATGCGGGTGCTGCGATTATTCAAAAAATCCAATGTGCTGGCGGTTGCCGCCAGCGACGTTTTAGCCGAAAGTCCACTGATGAAAGTATCGGATGCACTCACCGATATTGCAGAAGTCTCGGTCAATGCAACCTTACATTTGGCATATCAAATTACCGCTAAAAAACATGGCTATCCGCTGGATGCCGAAGGTCAGCGTTGTTCGCTCGATCACATGGCATTTGTGGTTGCCGGTTATGGCAAAGTGGGTGGAATTGAACTGGGTTATGGTTCGGATTTAGATTTGGTGTTTATTCACTATATGAGTGAGCAGGGCGATACTGACGGCACCAAGCAAATTAGCGGTTTTGAATTTGCCATGCGTGTCGCACAAAAATTTATGTCACTGATGACCACGCAAACATTAGATGGCCGTGTCTATGAAATAGATACCCGTTTGCGTCCTTCAGGCGAAGCAGGATTATTGGTGACCAGCTTAAAAGCTTTTGAGCAATATCAACTGAAAAGTGCATGGTTGTGGGAACATCAGGCTTTGGTGCGTGCACGCTCCATTGCCGGTGAAAAAAGTTTACGTGAAATATTTGAAGCATTACGTTGCCGTATCCTGACTCAACCACGCGACGAAGCCAAAGTTCGTGAAGAAGTTTTGAAGATGCGTCAAAAAATGAAAGACCATTTGGGTTCATCTAAAGAACAGCAAAAAGATGGAATTTTTCATTTAAAACAGGACGCAGGTGGTATCGTTGATATCGAATTTATGGCACAGTATGCGGTGTTAGCCTGGAGTGGGTCGAATCCCGATCTCGCCCATTACTCCGACAATGTACGAATCCTTGAAGATGCCGCAAAAGCAGGTTGCTTATCCAGCGACGACGCGACAGCATTGATTCAAGCTTATCTCAGTGAACGAGCCGAGAGCCACCGTTTAGCCCTTGCAAATCAATCCATGCAAGTGAATGCTGCGGACTGGCACGATACCCGCGTGATCGTTTGCAAGTTATGGCAAAGATTAATTGATCCAACTGCAAATATTTGTATTGGATAAAGATGACTGTGTATAAAAATTTGGAGAGTGCGCCATGAACTTGGCTGATCGTGATGGTTTTATTTGGCAAGATGGACAAATGGTTGATTGGCGTGAGGCTAAAATTCACGTCTTAACACATACCTTACATTATAGTATGGGTGTGTTTGAAGGTGTCCGTGCTTATGAGACTCCGAATGGAACTGCAATTTTCCGTCTTCAGGATCATACAAAACGTTTGCTTAACTCTGCAAAAATTTATCAAATGAAAGTTCCATTTGATCAAAAAACTTTAGAGCAAGCTCAAATTGATGTCGTACGTGAAAATAAATTAGCGTCTTGCTATTTGCGTCCAATTATCTTTATCGGTTCTGAAAAACTGGGTATCGCTGCAACTGACAATACCATTCATGCCACTGTTGCTGCATGGAGCTGGGGTGCTTACCTTGGTGATGAAGCGATGGCAAAAGGTATTCGCGTTAAAACGTCATCGTTTACCCATCACCATCCTAATGTGACCATGTGTAAGGCAAAAGCATCGGGTAACTATACTTTGTCGATTCTTGCACATCAGGAAGTAGCACATTCTGGTTATGACGAAGCAATGTTGATGGACCCACAAGGCTATGTATGTCAGGGTTCAGGTGAAAACGTATTTTTGGTAAAAGATGGCGCTTTGCATACACCTGATATCTCGGGCGGCGCATTAGACGGGATTACCCGTCAAACCATTATTACCATTGCCAAAGACTTGGGCATTGAAGTGTTCGAACGCCGTATCACCCGTGATGAATTCTACATAGGTGATGAAGCATTCTTTACCGGTACTGCAGCTGAAGTCACCCCAATTCGTGAATATGATGATCGCGAAATTGGTTGTGGTTCACGTGGTCCAATCACCACACAAATTCAAAAAGCATTCTTTGATGCAGTGCAGGGTAAAGACCCTAAATATGCACATTGGTTGACTTACGTAAAATAAGTTGATCAGGTAAGATCAAAAGGCGAAAACTCGGTTTTCGCCTTTTTTATTGATTAAGATTTGAGTTATTTTCTTTTAAGGACACTTTTTATGCATATTGTCTATGTTAGTGATGGCAAAGCAGGACATCGCTCGCAAGCAGTCGGCTTATATAAAGCAATGCAAAGGCAAAGTGCAGATGAAGTCAGCTTTGAGGAAGTCTTAATAGATCAATTGCCAATTTTTAGCCTGTTTTCAGGAATTTTAAAAAAGAGTATAGCAGCGCTCAAGCAACCGCCAGATTATATTTTTGGTGTAGGCAGTCATACTCAATTGCGCGTTTTATTGCTTGGTCACGCTTATCCTGAAGCGAAAACGATTATTTTAATGAAGCCAAATTTTCCGGTGACCTGGTTTGATTACGCCATTATTCCTGAACATGACGGTGTAGCAGCATCAGAGCAGGTGATTGTGACTAAAGGTGCGCTAAATCCGATTATCAATGAAGGACGGCATCAAGCTAACCGAATTCTGATAGCTCTAGGTGGTTCTTCAAAAAGGCATCAGTGGAACGAAGCAAAAGTTTTAGTTGCAATTCAACAAATCGTTAATCGACATCCTCTAGCTGAGATTATTCTGACCACTTCACGACGTACACCGAAAGAGTTTTTGGCTCATTTAAATGAAAAATCATTTAAAAGTCAGCTAAAAATATTTCCTGTTGAGCAGACTCCGCAAGGCTGGATTTTTGAAGAAATGCAGAAGGCTGAAGCGGTTTGGGTAACTGAAGATAGTGTTTCGATGATTTTTGAAGCCTTAACAGCGGGATGTCGGGTGGGTATCATTGAAATAGACCGGTTGAAATCTGATAGAATTACCCAACTGTTAGATCAGCTTTTAACCCAGGCGTTATTGGGTGAGAATAAAGTTAAATTGTTAAATCTAAAAATGGATGAGGCAACGCGAGTTTCTGATATATTATTGAAAAAATAGAGTTTTTATGAAAATTTTACATATTGCGAATTTTGGTTTTAATAAGCAAGGCGCACATTTTTATTGTACAGACCGTAAAATTTCTGCAGGTCTGATTGAAAATGGTCATTTTGTTTATGACTTTAGTTTTCGTGATATGGCGCGCATGGGCACAGTATTTAAAACTAAAAAACTGGGTGCAAGTTGGGCCAATAAAGAAATTTTAAAAATTGTGGATAATATTGAGCCAGATTTAGTTTTGATTGGTCATAGTGATTTAATGAGTCCGGATGTACTCAAAGAAATCAAACAGCGTTATCCGCAAACTAAAATTGCCTTTTGGTATGTTGATCCATTGTATTTAGAACATAAACTAGGTTTTGTACGTGAATTTTCACCTTATCTAGATGCAATTTTTTGTACTACTGGTGGTGAATATCTTGAAAAACTCAAACAACCGCATTTAAAAGTGGCTTATATGCCTAATGTGGGACACCGTAATGTTGAACAATTAAAACAGTTTGAATCAAACAATATAGATAAAGAATTTATTTTCTGTGGCGTGGTTTATAAAGAACCGGAACGTGAAAAGTTCTTAAAAGATTTAGCTGAGACTTTAAAAAACAACCATGTGCAATATCAATATTATGGCTGTTTTCAACAGCCAGGTGTTTATGGTAAAGGTTATTACAAGGTACTATCCCAATCCCGCATGGGCTTAAACTATTCACGTAAAAACGATGTGACTTTATATAGTTCAGACCGAATTGTGCAGCTTACAGGAAATGGGTTGCTGACTTTTACTCCGCGTATTCCGGGTTTCGATAAACTCTATACCGAACAAGAAGTGGTTTATTTTGATGATCAGTTCGACTTAGCTGAAAAAATTCAATTTTATGCAACCCATCCACAAGAGGCAAAGCGTATTGCTGAAGCGGGTTGGAATAAAACACGTACAAGTTTTAATGGCAAACGAATTACACAGTTCATGGTTGAGGTGACTTTTGATCAACCTTTGTCTGAAGCCTATGAATGGGCAAATGAGGTTTATCTATGATCTGGCTACTTTATATGGTGATTGGCATAATTGCTCTGACTGCGGTGCTCTATCTATTGGGTAACTATACTTTTTGGTTACCTTTTCGCGGTGCGAAATTGCCTAGAATTGTAATGTTGCATCAAGTGACACCACATGAAGCCGCCTCCGGGATGAATATGCCCCCCCAAAAGTTTGAACAGCTACTGCAATATCTGGTTAAAAAACGGACTCATTTTTGTTTTGTCTCTGAACTAGATCAGTATCGGGGAAAAAAAAATGTTGTAGCGTTATCTTTTGATGATGGATTTTTAGATAACTATCAATATGCCTATCCATTAATAAAAAAGTATAAGGCTAAAGCCACGATATATCTTGCGACACAAATTGAAGGAATTGATACATTAAATGCTCAGCAGATTCATGAAATGTTTGGTTCTGGTGTAATCGAGTTTGGTGCGCATACGCAACATCATGTGAATTTACTTAAACTGGATGATGAAGAAGCCTATCAAGAAATACAAAACTCTAAACGTGATGTTGAGGCATTAGTCGGACGTTGCACAAGTTTTGCTTATCCTTTTGGGCGTTTTAATGAAAAACATCAGCAAATGGCAAAAGAGATTGGTTTTAAAAATGCAGTATCCACACGTAAGAAAGTTGAAGCCTACACCGAATTAAATCAATTTAATATTCCCCGAGTTAGTACGCATGGGGCGATGAATGCTTTACAAATGCGTATTGCGTTAGCCAAAGGACGTTATAAATTATGAGTATTCCATGTAGTGTTTATATCGTCACTTTGAACTGTGGTGCATGGTTGGAAGATACCTTGAACAGTGTTGCTGATTTTGCGGAAGTGATTATTTTAGATTCAGGCAGTACCGATCATACTTATGAAATTGCGCAAAGCTTTCCCAATACACGAATTTCTCATCAGGACTGGCTGGGTTATGCAGCACAAAAAAGTCTTGCTTTAGCCCAGTGTCAAAACGACTGGGTGCTTAATTTAGATGGCGACGAAGTGCTATCTGATGAACTCAAACAAGAAATAGCCAAAACCATTCAAGCCAATCAAATTGATGCCTTAATTATCCCAATTAATGATGTTTTTTTAGGGGTGCCGAACAGTAAGCATACTAAAAAACATGCCAAAGTCCGTTTTTTTCGTAAAAATAAAGGCCAATATGACCTGGAAAATAAGGTCCATGAAAATGTGATTGTGGATGGTCAAAGTATTCGTGCCGAAGGTGATATTTACCACTATGGCGAATCAAGTATTTTTGTCAAAGTCGAAAAAAATAATCAATATTCAAACTTGAAGGCAGCAGAGAAATTTCAGAAAGGTAAAAAGCCAAGTCTATTGAAATTAACGTTGGTCATGCCAGTAACTTTCTTAAAGTCTTATTTTATTCGTCGTAGTTGTTTAAATGGTTGGCGTGGCTTTGTAAACAGTATGATCAATTCTTTTTATGCTTTTCTAAAAGAAGCCAAGCTTTTCGAACAGCATTTGCAGGCAAAAAAGACCAAGCGGGATGATGCATGAAGATTGTTCAAATCCTTGCAAGCAGTGGCGGTATTGGCGGTTTAGAGCAGCATACCTTTAATTTGACCAACCAGCTGGCCGAATCCAATGATGTTCATGTAATTGCACATCCATGCTATGCCGAAAAGTTTAATGAAAATGTCCAATTTCATGCGGTCGATTTTTCTAGAAGCCGCTGGAATATTAGGTTGCTCTGGCAGCTAAAGACACTGATCACTCAAATTCAGCCCCAGATTGTACATGCCCAAGCGGGTAAAGTATCTGAGCTGATTGCTAGAATTCATCCATTTTTAGCAGATATTAAAATTGTGACGACAGTGCATGGAACTAAAAAGAATAAGTCTGGCTATTTAGTCGGAGATGCGGTGATTGCAGTCAGCCAAGCATTGACACTTGGTATTCCAGAGTCAAAAGCGCATATTGTTTATAACGGTGTTTATCCGCAAACAGCATTGTCTGTAGATGCAAAGCAGAGCTTGAAACACAGCATTGACCAACAATTTCCACATTTGGATTCAACCAAAAAAATAGTCATGTGTATTGGGCGTTTGGAGCCAGTTAAGAATATCGCTTTACTGATCCAAGCAATGCAGGGCATTGATGCAAATTTGTGGATTATCGGTGATGGTTCATTGCGACAATCACTTGAAGCCCAAGTCAAACAACAAAACATGCAACATCAAGTGGCATTTTTAGGTTTCAGAACGGATGCTCGTGATTTAGTCCAGCTTGCAGATGTGGTTGCTTTATCTTCAGAACGTGAAGGTTTTCCTCTGGTGATGGTGGAAGCTTTGCAAGCGGATAAAGTTATGGTATCCACCAAAGTAAATGGCGTAATTGAGTGGTTACCAGAAGCCTACCTTGCAGAAATTGGCGATAGTACAGCATTGCAGCAAGCACTCAAGAAGGGTTTGGAAAGTACGGCACTTGCTGATTTTGAAAAGTTATTTACGCGCGCTAAAAATGAGTTGACTGTGGATGCTATGGCGCAGCAAACGCTTCAAATATATGAGCGTTTGCTAAATAAATAATTAATTATGCTTTGGGTGATAGTCGAATGGCGTCAAGAACCACAAAGTCATGTTCAGCATTAATGGTATGACAGCCATCATCCTGATTATTCCAATGGGGTAAAATCACTTCTAACAATTGTTCCTGATATTCTGTGGGGCTTAATTTGATAATTTCTTTAAGCTCAATATTGCCGCCATAGCGTTTCAACGAGTCCTGGCTTGGGCGAACCAGTTTATTTTGATAAATAAAAGGCTTACCAGCCATTCGAAACTGTTGATGTCCTTTACATACAGGGTTTTGTGGATGTTCTCTCCAGACAGGTTGTAAAATATCTTCGGTGTAAAATAAATCTAGGCGATCACCAAATTTTTTACAGTTGCGACGGGTGGAGGTAAATAAATACCACATGCCTTCATGATAAAAAGGCGTTGTATCAACAGCTTCCATGTCCTCTAAAAGGTTGGAATGTTTTTCCCAATGCGACGGAAACTCAGTGCATTTCCATAGCTCAACAGTTTTATTGGCGCTGGTTTCAGGAATCATGTACCAATCATTTTTAACTTTGAATATACAGGGATAAGACAGATGATAATCCAGTTTTAAAATGGTCTGTGGTTCTGTGTAGGTGCCATCTTTAAATATTTCTAAAACAGATAAAAAACCAACGGGGTGTTGCTCATCGACTTCTTCAAAGAAAATGAAATGTCGCTCATGATCTTCCACATAAAAACAATCGGCAAAAGTAAACTTTTTAGGCGAATGGATTTCAAATAAATGAGTTAATTGACCTTGATTGGTCAGTGGCTCATTCAGCCAGCCAAAGCGAATATACCAATGAGAGTCGTAGTCTTTACTCTTGTTGGTTTGAGAAATTTTATAAAATTTCTTTTTTAACAGACGCATCAGAGGCATTGAATTTTCCTTATATTTCTAAATTTCAGTTGGATATAAATCACTTTTTTATTTTTAGAAAGTCAGCTAATCGAATGATCTTTTTAAAGACAAATAGTGAAATAAATCTAGAAATGACATCATTTTTAATTTTATTAAAATTTTTTTTGAATCGATTAGGTTTTTTCATAAAGTTTTTACGATCATTGGCAATATGACTTTCTTGAGCATCATCATGTTCAAAACAATAATAAAAAGGTGTACTTATTGAACCCGCTAGCAAATATTTCCAATCATCAATATAGGTTAAACTTTTGATTTGTTTGTATACAAAATTTCGAGCAGTTTCAGGTGTTAATGAATAAGCATAAGTTGCTGTGTAGAGATCTTTAGGACCCGTCATATTAAAATACTGTTGATCTTTACTTACATATCCTCGAATCCGTCTGCGTGATGGCTCAGAATGTCCACCTAAAAATGCAAATTCAGGATTTTCCTTTAACAGTGAATTTAGTTTTTGATGGATATTTTTAAAGTCTAGGATAATGTCATCTTCAATTATAATGACTCGATCATAAGTTTTATAGTCCCCTTGAGAAAGTCTTTGCCAAAGTATCATATGGCTTAAAAAGCAGCCTAGTTCGCTGGGTCCTAAATCATGCTCACATTGATTGGCAATCTGCCGACTTATATTCAAAAAAGTAAGATATTCTGGCTGAAGTTTTTTCCCATATACGGCATCAAAAAAAGAAAATTCAATTTGAATATCTTGAATACTATTTTTTAGTGTAATTAATTGTTTCGTAATTTTTTCTTGACGATCTAAACTTTCTTTTAAAGAAACACATAATATAAGAATTTTTTTCATGATTATTAAAGTTGAAACACTACAGTTGAGGTATTCTATACTGCTGTACGTATGGTTGAAAGAGTCGATATGATAGATATAGCGATACAATGAAATTTTTACGCTTTAGATAAAATGCCTCTATTTAATATAAGTTCTTTAATCATCATATATTTATTTTATAAAATATGATGTTTATTTTATATGTTCGAATTTTATATCATTAAGAAAAAATGAAATAAGGTTGTAAATGATGTCAACAAATTTACCTGTAATTCATGCACTGTGGATTGGAAATAAGCTTGGAGCTATTTCTAGTAGTTGCCTTCGTTCTTTTGTTATGAGGGGACATAAAGTTCAGCTACATACATATGCAGATGTTGAGGATATTCCAGAAGGTGTCACAAAAGTAGATGCAAACAAAATAATATCAGAAGATAAAATTATTAAGCATAATGAAACGGGCAGTTATGCGCTCTTCTCAGACATATTTCGTTATGAATTAATGCGTAAGGTAGACGGCATTTATGTGGACTGTGATGTTTATTGTTTAAAACCATTAACAATACCGGAACATGGGTATCTACTTGGTTTTGAAGACGATAATTGGATTAATGGAGCAGTTCTAAGAATCCCATCAGATAGTAAACTTTTAAAGAGTTTATTAAAGGCTGCTTATGATCCACAGTTTATTCCACCCTGGTTTTCTCATAGCCGTAAATTTAAGCTTAAAATAAAAAAAATATTTGGGATTGGTACGAGTATAGCTGATATGCCTTGGGGGGTAATTGGGCCTAAAGCTATTACGCACTATGTACGTGAATATCAAAATGTTAGAAATGTTCAATCTATAGATATTTTTTACCCAGTGCATTATCAGTGTATTAGTCAATTGTGTGATCCAAATCTAACTGTTCAAGATATTACAACTTCACGGACTTTAGCTATTCATTTATATAATGAAATGTTAAGAGGAATCGATTTATTAAGTTTAGACTCCAGTTCTACTTTAGCTCGATTATTAAAAAATGAAATATAAAGGATGATAGTGAGATGATTAGAGTTGGATTAATTATTGATGAATTTTTTGGTGGTGCAGGAACTGCATTTGGTGGATATGGATTTTTAGCTCGGGAATATATCTCTAAATATATCCCTAATGAAGACATTGAAGTAGATGTTTTATTAGGTAAAGGTTCAAAAAAGCTCTGTGTTGAAGAATATGAAATTGATAATATTTCTGCTTATCGTTTACCTCGAAGAAAATGGTTTGCAAAAAGATGGCTTAAAAAAAGAAATTATGATCTTTATTTAAGTATTGAACTTACAGATAATTATATCTTAATGAATGAGCCAAATAAAAACAAGAAATTAATTTTATGGATACAAGACCCAAGACCAAAATATGAATGGGATGAAATTGAGACTGTAAAATTGTTTCCTGAATATAACTACTATAATCAAAATATTTATGATTTGGTTCATGATTGGTATAAACAAGAGCGTGTAAAGTTTATTTCACAAGGGAATTTTTTGAATCAAAAAGCAATCGATTTATATAATTTGGATAAAGATGTAAATATACAATATTTACCGAATCCTATTGATATAGATGAACGTTTTGACGTACAAAATTTTCCAAAAAAAAATATGATTATTTTTCTAGGAAGAATTGAATCTGTAAAACGTGGTTGGCTCTTCTGCGAAATTGCGAAAAAGATGCCTAATTATGAGTTTTATGTATTAGGCAAAACGCATCGTGAAGAAAGTAAGAATTCAGAAATTATGTCCGATTATTACGCTATTTCAAATTTGCATTTCGTAGGCCATGTAAAAGGTTTGGAAAAAGAGAGGTATTTGAAAGAAGCTAAAATTTTGGTCAATACTTCAATTCATGAGGCTCTACCTATTTCTTTCTTGGAGGCTTTATCTTATGGAACATTATTGGTAAGTAATAGAAATCCAGAAGACCTAACATCTAAGTTTGGGATTCATGTGGGGGATGTATTAGGGGATGGTTTTGATAAAGTTGATTTATATGTGGATGCAATTAATCACTTACTATCGAATAATGAAGAGAGAGAAAAAATTTCAAAAGAGGCAATTGAATATATTAAGACTATTCATAATGTGCCAAAATTTATAAGTGATCTTAGAAAAGTCATTGTTGAAGAGTCTAAATAATTAGAATTTATAAAACAGGAACTGTAAACGTTCCTGTTTTTTGCTTTAAATCCAGATAATCATATAAATCAAGCCAAAAAAAATTACAAAAGCACTAGGCATACTATTTATGCAGAAATATAAAATATGTTGGTTAATCTCGACTACAAAAGATTACTCACACAAAATGTAACGCATGAAAAGCAATTGCATTATAGAAAAACACAATGAGCATGATGCCTCGATTACGAGCAGTAGTACATATAGCTATGCGAGGATTTACTGTACTCAATCATTCAAATATTATGCCATTTCGAGGATTTATCTCAATTGTATAATGAACGGCATTAAAGGATATTAGACTAAACTGATTTTTTGATAAATATTTTCTTGACCTTCAACTTTACGAAACCGCTTATAAGACCAGATATACTGCTCAGGTGCGACATTAATCATATCTTCTAAATTTTGATTCAAGCTATCCACAGAAGTCTGCAGATCTTTTGATAAAATATCATCCGATAAAGGTAGGCAATGTACATTAAATCCTGATGTTTCATCACGAATACAACTGAGTCCAATCACATTGCATCGGATTTTACTGGCTAGTTTTGAAACCAGAGTAGTGGATAAGGTCTTTTGCCCAAAAAACTCTGAATAAATACCGCCTGATTCTTTAGGGAGATGATCAGGTAATATCACGGTCAAGCCACCTTGTTTAAGGTGTTTAAAAATCGCACGTACGCCATTTTCATCCGTTGGAACAAGAGTCGCATTCACGCGTTGTCTTGCTTCCAAGATAAAACGGTCTATTGCTTTATTTTTATGGGGCTTATACATAATCATGGGGGAGCCGTACTGATTAAGCCATGCATTTAAAAGTTCCCAACAACCAAAATGGGCAATCACCACAATCACGCCCTTTTTATTGGCTAAGGCTTGAGTAAAGTAGTGTTCACCATAAATATTTTTCAACAGCCCCAGATTATATTCAGGCGACATACCCCAACATTTAATCGACTCAATGTAAGTCATACATTGGCTTTTTAAACTGCTTTTGGTTAAGGCTTGATGTTGTTGCTGAACCGTTAAATGCGGATAAGCCAATTTCAGATTAATCTGGGTAATCTGTTTCATGGATGAATTATAGCTATTGAGGAGGAGTGCAATGCAAGATGCAATCCATTGCAACACACAGAGCGGAAGTAAAGAAACCACTTTAAATAAAAAATACATAGAAACGCACCGCTCTTTATAGCCAAGATCAATATAAAAAGAAAATTTTGGAAAGAGTTTTATTACATCAACGATGCTGCGCCATTTCTAAACCACAGAAAATGAGGTCAAAAGTCTTGAGAACAAAATAAATAAAAAATGGGATAAAATCACTAAAAGAATTTTATCAATCCAGTGGAGACTGGAAGATGATTAAGGTTTGTCAGCGTTGCCTTTCAATACCATATAAATCAAACTCACAAAAATGATGAGCGCTCCACCTAAACTACTTACACAAAAATAGAGAATACGTTGATTAGTATCCATATTGAACAAACCATTGGCCAAGATATAACGCATAAACAACCATTGAGCTATAGCAAATACAATTAACACAAGTGCACGACGACGGACAGCAGGACGCATAGCCATAAAGTTGCTCACCACAAAGCAGAAATAGGCAGCTATTATGCCATTCTCAAGTCTTGATCTCAATGCAATAAAAAACCCTGCATAAGCAGGGTTTTTTATCACTGAATTAAAGTATTAATCTTCTACTTTAACTTCAGCTTTAGGTTTTTCACGTAAACGAATACCTAGGTCACGTAATTGATTTGGTTCAACTGGCGCAGGTGCTTGAGTCAATGGACATTCAGCAGTCTTGGTTTTAGGGAACGCAATCACTTCACGAATTGAAGTCGCGCCAGTCATTAACATGACTAAACGGTCAAGCCCAAATGCCAAACCACCATGCGGAGGCGCACCGAATTTCAAGGCATTTAACAAGAAGCTAAATTTCTCTTCCGCTTCTTCTTCAGAAATACCCAAAGCTTCAAAGATGGCTTTTTGCATTTCTAAATTGAAGATACGCAGTGAACCACCACCAACTTCAGTACCGTTTAATACCATGTCATAAGCAACAGACAATGCAGCACCTGGGTTATTCTTCACTTCTTCAACGCTTGATTTAGGCAGCGTGAATGGGTGATGTACAGAGGTCCATTTACCATCATCAGTTTCTTCAAACATTGGGAAGTCAACCACCCAAAGTGGTGCCCACTCGCAAGTCGACATTTTCATGTCATGACCGACTTTGATACGTAAAGCACCCATTGCATCGTTCACAACTTTGGCTTTATCTGCACCGAAGAAGACGATATCGCCATTTTCAGCGCCAACACGTTTCAATAAATCAAGCACGATTGGCTCGATAAATTTAACGATTGGAGATTGAAGACCTTCAATGCCTTTTTCAAGTTCGTTGACTTTGATGTAAGCCAAACCTTTCGCGCCATAAATACCAACGAATTTAGTGTATTCGTCGATCTGGCTACGTGGAAGTGAACCTGCACCCGGTACGCGAAGCGCAACAATACGGCCTTTAGGATCTTTCGCAGGACCTGCAAATACTTTGAACTCAACGTCCTGCATCATGTCTGCAACGTCAACCAGCTTCAAAGGAATACGCATATCCGGTTTGTCAGAGGCATAGTCACGCATAGCATCTGCATAAGTCATACGCGGGAATTTATCGAATTCAACGTTTAGAAGTTCTTTGAACATCTTGATGGTTAACGTTTCCATCAAATCCATAATGTCATCGTCACTCATGAACGATGTTTCAACATCGATCTGGGTGAATTCTGGTTGACGATCGGCACGCAAGTCTTCATCACGGAAACATTTTGCGATTTGGTAGTAACGATCAATACCGCCCACCATCAACAATTGTTTGAATAATTGTGGTGATTGTGGAAGGGCATAGAAACTACCGTTCGATACACGACTTGGCACTAGATAGTCACGCGCACCTTCTGGGGTTGCACGTGTCAAGATCGGAGTTTCAACATCCAAGAAACCATTTTCTTCGAAGTAGTTACGAATAAGGTTGGTCAATTTAGAACGGAAACGTAAACGATCAATCATTTCAGGACGACGAATATCAAGGAAGCGATATTTCAAACGTACTTCTTCAGAAATATTGGTATTTTCGTCATTCAATGGGAATGGCGGAGTTTCAGAAGCAGCAAGAACTTCGATTTCTTTGGCTAGAACTTCGATTTGACCGCTGACCATGTTGGCATTTTCTGTGCCTTCATAACGACGACGCACACGACCTGTAATTTTTAATACGAATTCAGAACGTACCTTGTCAGCAGTTGAGAATGCTTCGGGAGTATCTGGATCAATTACGACTTGAACAAGACCGTCACGGTCACGCATGTCAAGGAAGATCACACCACCGTGGTCACGGCGACGGTGTACCCAACCGCATAATGTTACGGTCTGGTCAATTTGGGCTTCGGTTAAAGTACCGCAGTAATGAGTTCGCATCATAGCGTAAAAAATCCAACTATATGGGTTAAGGTCAGCGTATACGTAAACAGCGTACCGCTTTTGAATAGTGAATTATGCCTCTTTGAGGATTTTGTCACAAGAACTAGATCAAGAATCACCACAATTTCAATGCTGAGATTGCCTGATCGGGATAATATGCCTTAACTTTTGATGGTTTATTTATCTAGACGATGATTTCTGTCTAATATTAAAAAGAGAACACAGCCCAGACTAAATACAATTAAGAATGCACTGGCAAATTGATTGACGGATCGGCCAATAAATGAATATAGGTCAACTGACCCTAGAGTTGATCCAAGACTCTGTAAAAATTGCAGATAATAATAAGCAGCAGTGAGCAATGAAATCAGCACAATGCATAAAGCAGAATTTTTTATTTTACTGGAAATCGGTTTTAACTGCCTATATTTCAAATAATAGTGGATTCCCATCCAGAGCATAAATGGCAAAGCCAGGATTGATGTGCCAATCTGTAATACCCGGTGCATCGGATAGATGTGGTTAAACAATGAAACCGGTCGATTCAAAAAATGATCAAAGGCAAATGTTCTAAAATCTGAATGGGTCAGTCCGTCCCAAATTAAATGGCTAGAAATCCCAACAATCAAAGCCATAATTACACTGAGAATAAATCCCGTCATTTTATCGAAAGAATCACAATCCAGTGGCTTTGTTATCCCGATCCATCGAAAAATCACTGGTCGATACAGAGAATACCACAGCAAGCAAAAACCTGAACCAATCAAGAGATTTGGAAAAATCAAGCCCTGCCATTGGTGGGTTATATTGTAAGTTTCTGAAGTAAATAGGCGGTAAAGGTCAGGTGTCATACTGCCAATGGCCAGTGCCGAAATGGGCAAGCGGTAACCGGTGAGTTTGGCAAGAGGTGGAGCCAAAACAGCATGTGAGATCGTAAAGGGCATATTTAAAGAGGTGACTGAAGAGGGTTAAAACAATGTGAATCACCATAGCAAATTATTAAAAGTAATATGTTTGAGAAAGCGGTTGTTTTGTAAAAAAATGATAAATACAGGTAACTTAAAATGAGGGGTATTTTTGATTAATTGGAAGATCGATATTGCAAAAATAATGAAATGTTATACTATAACATTATTCAGAAATTGCAGCTTTGAGCCAGTTCCATGTCCTTTCATAAGAATTTAATTACACTCTCTATTTTTGCCATCATTACGCCTGCTGTTTTTGCAGAGGACTCGAGTCAAAACCAACAATTAGAAACGATCAAGTTACAAGCGCATCCTTTGGTGCAGTCGGCTGCCGATTTTGCAGTGGCCGATCAGGTGATTGATCATCAAAAGCTTGCCCAAGGTGGAGTGACCATTGGTGATGCTTTGGCGGGTGAACTGGGCGTATCTTCAAACCAGTATGGTTCGGGTTCAAGCCGCCCAGTGATTCGCGGGCAAGATGGGCCACGCGTGAAAATTTTACAACATGCTTCTGAAACGGCCGATGTCTCCACCCTTTCACCGGATCATGCGGTAACGGTTGATCCTATTTTGGCCAAGCAGGTTGAAATTATTCGTGGTCCATCGACCTTGCTATATAGCGCAGGTACTGTCGGTGGATTGGTTAATGTGACCGACAATAAAATTCCGACCCAAATGCCGGAAAAAGGGTATGAAGGGCAAGTCGGTTTACGCTACAACTCGGGCAGTGATGAAAAGTTAGCCAGTGCCGGGGCGACCGTGGCTTTAACCGATCAAGTGGCTTTACGTATTGAAGGTTCAAAACGTGATGCCAATAACTATATTGCTCCGAATTATATTCATGAAGGTGAAAAAGAGCGTCGTGTAGACAATACCTTTGCAAAAGGCGAAACGGTGAATGTCGGTTTATCTTGGATTCATGATCGAGGCTTCAGCGGTATTTCATATAGCAATCGTCAGGATCAGTATGGTTTGCCCGGGCATAGCCATGAATATGAAGACTGTCATCCGCATAGCAATAATTTACATTGTGGTGACCATGACGACCATGTGCTGGATCACAATGGACATGCTCATGATGAAGAGCATGAGCACGCTGCTGGGCCGTGGGTCGATTTAAAATCAGAACGTTATGATTTCCGTACCGAACTGAATGATCCTTTTGCCGGTTTTCAAAAGCTGCGCGCCCATGCCAGTTATACCGACTATAAGCATGATGAAATTGAAGAAAACTCAGTCATGACCAATTTTAAAAGTCAGGGCTATGATGCACGTTTGGAACTGGTTCATAACCCCGTTGCGAATTGGGAAGGTGTAATTGGTGCTCAATATAATCAGCAAAAGCTCGATATTACGGGCGAAGAATCTTTGCTGGATCCGAGCAAAACTCAAAAGTGGAGCCTGTTTGCTTTAGAGCATAAGCAGTTTAATGATATTCATGTTGAACTGGGTGCACGTCTGGATCAGCAAAAAATTCAGATTGATTCAAACAAAAAAGATTTTGATGATTATGGCTTTTCTTACTCGGGCGCTGTGAACTGGGAATTTGCACCAAGCTATAAATTATCGCTGGTCGGTTCTCACCAAGAACGTCTGCCTTTGGCGCAAGAACTGTATGCCAATGGCAAACATTTCGCGACCAATACTTATGAACGCGGGAATGAAAATTTAAGCGCAGAAAAATCCAATAATCTGGAGCTTGGCTTGCATTATGAGCAAGATAAGTTTGATTACCATGTGCATGTTTATCACAACTGGTTTGATAATTACATTTATGCAGATACCACGGCATACTACAAAGATTTCCGCTTGGTGGATTACACCCAAGATAAAGCCAAGTTTTATGGTACAGAAGCCCAAGCATCTTATGCCTTAAACGATACTTATAAAGTGGGAGTATTCGGTGACTATGTCCGTGGCAAAATTGACAGTGAAAATGCACCCCGTGTTCCGGCAGGTCGACTCGGTACTAAAGTCGATGCGAATTTTGATGACCACTGGTCGGGTCTAGCCGAGTATTACCATGTGTTTAATCAGGATGAAATCACTAGTTATGAGCAGGAAACCGCTGGTTATAATATGCTGAATCTTGGTGTCTCTTACGCTGGACAATATGCTAAAAATAATGATTACCGTGTGTATTTTAAAGCCAATAACTTGCTGGATGAACAGGTCTATTCACATGCTTCATTCCTGTCGAATATTCCGCAAGTCGGACGTAACTTTAGCGTCGGTTTAGAATTTGGTTTCTAGGAAAAAGTTGGATTAGATGAGTTTGTTCAAGATAGAGTCACAGAAATCCTCTTGAAAAATAAAGCAATAAAACCTAGTCTGATGACATTGAACTAGGTTTTTTGTTATGCGTATTTTTCAACGAATTCATCACAAACTGCATTGGTCACGCCGCCATTATGTAAGCGTGATCATCGGTTTATTGGCTTTAGGATATCTCTCCTCTGCAATTTATCACACCTATAAACCTTTGCCAGAGGGTTTGAATTTTACCGGTAATTTGCGGCATGCCGAGGTGAAGTTTTTAGCAGATCAAACCTATATTGATGCAAGTGGCAAACAGCAACAAAATCAGGTCATTTTTAATGAAATGTTAAAAATGATTGATGACGCGCAAAGCACGATTGTACTGGATATGTTTTTATTCAATAAAGAGGTCGGGGAATCGAGCTTGGTACATCGTCCACTGACGCAACAGCTCACTGATGCCTTAATTGCAAAACGTGGTGTTCAGCCCAATATTGACATTAAAGTCATTACCGACCCGATTAATTCCGTTTATGGCGGTGTTGCACCAGCGCATTATCGTCAGTTACGTGCAGCCGGTATTGATGTGATTGAAACCGATTTAAGACCGTTACGCGCATCTAATCCTTTATGGTCGGGTTTCTGGTATCTCTGCTGTCAGGATGCGGGCAATAATTCTGAAAAAGGCTGGCTTGCCAATCCATTTGGCCATGAAAAAATCACTTTGCGCAGTTATTTCAGTCTGTTTAATTTTAAGGCCAATCATCGTAAAACTCTGGTCGTCGATACGGCTCAGGGCTGGAAGGCTTTAGTCACGTCTGCAAACCCGCACGATGGTAGTTCACGTCATTCTAATGTAGCTTTGGTGGTTTCAGGTAATACTGCCATTGATGTATTAAAGACAGAACAGGCTGTGGGACGAATGTCCAAAGGCGACATTCCGATGGTAATTGTTGGTGAGTTTGAAGGCGAAAAATCGTTGCCGCAAGTTCAGGTGCTGACTGAAAAAGCCATTTTTGATGAAACATTGAAGTTGATTAAAACAGCCAAGCCACAACAGCAGATTGATTTGGCGATGTTCTATTTGTCTGAACGCCATATTGTAAAAGCTTTAATAGCAGCGCATGAACGTGGGGTAAAGCTTCGTGTGTTACTCGATCCCAATAAAGATGCTTTTGGTCGTCAAAAGAATGGTATTCCCAACCGCCAAGTGGCCTCTGAATTGAATGATGCAGGTGTGCCTGTGCGCTGGTGTAATACCCAAGGGGAGCAGTGTCACAGCAAGATGATTGTGAAGCGAGATGCACAGAACTCGGAATTGATTTTAGGTTCTGCGAATTTCACTGCACGTAATCTTAAAAATTATAATCTGGAAACCGATTTGCATGTTGTGGGTGCATCAAAAGCGCCAGTCTTTATCGATGCCAAGCAATATTTTGATAGCGCCTGGTCAAATCTGGACGGTAAAAATATGAGTGTCGATTACAGTCAGTATGCAGATGAATCGAAATTCAAATATGGTATTTATTGCTTTATGGAGTGGAGTGGGTTGTCTACGTTTTAAATCAGTTTCATCTCCTTGCGGAATATATTCCTCATCCAGAGGAGGAATATATTCCCTCTCTTTTTAGAAGAGAGCCAGGGAAAGGTGAATAAAAAAATTTATAAAGGATTCGGTGGAATTAATTTATCCAGATCGGCATCTTTCATTTTATCAAGTTCTTTTAAGTCCGTCTTGATTGTCCACTGACTTTCATCTTCAACCGGTTGCGGTAAACGCGCTTCTAACCAGTCACAAACCACATCAGGTGAAAAGTCAGGATGATTGCATTGAATCACCCAAGCCAAAAATTCTTTCGCTTCACCGTTCATATACGGCGGGGGTGAAACAGGCAAAAACTGGGTTGGAAGACGTTCATTCTTGGAAATGTAATTCAGCACATGAGCCAGTTCCTGAACAGTTTGCCATGCAAGCGGGTGTTCCACATTGATTTGAAATTTAAACCACCATGCATGTTGACCATCTGAACCATAAGCATCAATCAATACTTCTTGTACGCTCGGTACTTTACAAAAAAATTGATGTAGGCGGTCAAAACTTAAATCAGCCACTCTGTTTGATCCAGTAACAAAAAAGAATATCTTAGCATAAACATAACAACTGCCTAGATGCACTAAAGCATCAAATTACCCGATGATTTAATTTACAAAACATTGCACTAGATGGTTTTTTATTCATTCTTTATCCTAAACTAGGGACTAAAATAGGCTTTATAAACTATATACGATGTATGTCGTTCGGAGGCTCTAATGAAACTAGCAGTCATTTGTGCTCTTGGGGGCATGGTGCTCTTGGGGGCTTCTGCGACTACGCAAGCGGAAAATCAATGGTCTAATTATCGCGGTGTGGATACCAACAAGTATCAACATCGGCCTAATTATCCGCAAAATAACTATCCACAGCAGCGTCCTAGCTATCCACAAAATAGTTATCCATATAATCATTATCCTCAAAATAATTACCCGCAAAATCGCCCCAATTACCCGCATTATCCATCACGTCCCCCACATGGTGGATATCCGCCGATACAAAATGGCATAAGTATTCAATATCAGGCACCAACGACGATTACCCAGAATTCGCAAAGTTATAGTTGGGTAAATGGCGATCCCAATACGACACGGATTGAAAGTTCAAGCTATACTTTAATTACGGACTGGAAACGTTTAGGGTTGCCGCCACCACCGACTGGAACCTATTGGATTTTTGAAAATGGGCGCTATGTATTAGTGCCAAATCGTTAAAATAAAGATTAAAAAAGCAGGCATAGGCCTGCTTTTATTTTGTCTTTATATCCAAATTGGAATTTAGCCTCTCCCTTGCGAACTCAGAATATATTCTGATGATTCTCATCTCCTACAAGGAAAGTGAATGAAAGGACATTAAGCCAACTCGTCATCTTGTGGACGTGGCGTTTTACCTTCTGGTAATGAATTCTCACTATGTTTGTCACGAATCACCGATGGATAGGTCCAAGACGCATAACGCACCACCAAAATTGCAAACGCCATAATCAGAATTGAACCGGTAATAATCACCAGATCCATATCTGCTTTATGGTCGTGCTGAATATCTGAAATGAGCAAGCGAGTGAGGGCGGTAATGGCAATATAAATCAGGAAACGTACTGGCATATGATTGGTTTTAAAATAAATACCCACCATGGCACCCAGTTCAAGATAGATAAATAGCAGCAGAATATCGTCAATGGTAGCGAATTGTTTTACGGTTAAAATGTGGAATACGGTATGACCTGCAGACCAGATCACCATACAGCCAATAATAAACAGCGAAATATAATGAAAGCTTTCTACAGCAATATTGCCGAAACGGTCGAGGAGGGTTTCAATTCTTTCAACTTTAGCATCACGTTTTTGCATGTTCTACCTCCTTTATATTAGATCAGTATTCGTGTGAAACTGCTATTAAACAGTATGCAAGTTTCATGCACATTGAAAGTTAAAAAATTGAAAGTTATAAATAATTCAATGGAGTGTGTTTTTTTTATACCGAATTGATATATTGTAGGGGTGGTTATTCATTAATCAGGGAAACGAAAATGTTAGAAACAATTCAAACAAAAATTAATAGTCTACAAAATGGAAAAAAACTCATTCTAGGTTCGGGTATTAAAGTTGATGAAATGCAGAAGGTGATTGCATTATGTGAAAATTTACAATCCGAGGGAGTGATTAAAATTGTGAAAATTCATCAAGATGCACAAAGCAGCAAAAAAATCTCAGATTCCATCATTGTTGAAAAAATCTGATTCATTTTGATAAAAAACGCCTGACAATGCAGGCGTTTTTTATTTCATTTAAATTAAGACTGGTTAGTAAAATAATCTTCACTAAAGTTCATGATCACTTCCGAACCTGCTTTTACTTTGGTAATGCGTAGTGCAAGTTCAGGCAAAATACGTTGCGCAAAGTATTGAGCAAGCGACACCTTGTTTTGATAGAATTCACCATCTTTGGCTTTCGCTGCATTGGCAATTTTTGCGAACATGTAAGAGAAGCTTAAAAGACCTACGACATGTAGGTAATCTACCGCAGCAGAGTTCGGGAATTCAATATTTTCACGCGCTGCTTCAATCACGTATTGAGTTACCGATTCAACTTCAGTGGCGGCATCTAATGTTGCATCTTTAATGAAGTTAAGATCTGCATCTAAACTATTTGCGAAGTCACGAATTTCCTGAATATATTCAGCAATAAATTCACCATTGCATTTAATGGTTTTACGACCAATCAAATCTTGCGACTGAACACCGTTGGTACCTTCGTAAATTTGTGCAATACGTAAGTCACGTACGCATTGTTCCATGCCCCATTCACGAATGTAACCATGTCCACCAAACACCATTTGCGCATCAATCACGGCATCAAAAGCAGTATCGGTTAGATAGGCTTTTGCAATTGGGGTAAGTAGGGCAACGCGATTATTGGCAGCTTTCACTGCTTCAGGATCGGTAGAGAACTTGGTGATATCCAGTTGTTGACCGACATAAACTGCGAAAGCACGTGATGCTTCATTATTGGCACGGGCATTGAGTAGCATGCGACGTACATCACCATGTACCAGAATACTGTCCGCTGCTTTGGCTGGAGATTTCACGCCAGACGCACTACGACCCTGAATACGGTCAGTCGCATATTGTGCAGCATTTTGGTAAGCAAATTCAGAAGCGCCCAGACCTTGAATTCCCATGGATAGACGTTCGTAGTTCATCATCACGAACATTGCAGCCAAGCCTTCGTTTTCTTTACCCACAAGGTAACCTTTGGCGCCGTCGAAGTTCATAACACACGTTGCAGAGGCTTTAATCCCCATTTTGTGTTCAATTGAACCTGGGCCTGCATGATTACGCTCACCTAGTGAACCATCTTCATTCACCAGGAATTTCGGTACAATGAACAACGAAATCCCGCGTGAACCTGCAGGTGCATCCGGGGTTTTTGCCAAAACCAAGTGAATGATGTTTTCAGCTAAGTCGTGGTCACCGCCCGTAATAAAGATTTTAGTACCCGTGATGTTATAGGTACCGTCTTCATTACGTTCAGCTTTGGTTTTAATAATGCCTAAGTCAGTCCCTGCATGTGGCTCAGTTAAGCACATGGTGCCTGACCATTCGCCAGAGTAAATTTTAGGTAAATAGGTTTGTTTTTGCTCTTGAGATGCATAGCTGTTGAGCGCCATACCTGCACCGACAGAAAGAAGCGGGTAGAGCAGGAACGATGGATTGGTTGCGAACAGCATTTCATCTGCAAGCACAGTCAGCATTTTAGGCATGCCTTGACCGCCCCATTCTTCGTCTGCACCTAAGCCGATCCAGCCACCATCTGCATATTGTTTGAATGCTTCCTTAAAGCCTGCAGGCGTGGTTACATTGCCATTTTCAATTTTAGCGCCTTCTTCATCACCGCTACGATTAATCGGTAAAGTGACGTTTTGCGCAAATTTCGCCATTTCTTCAAGAATAGCTTCAGCTGTTGCAGCATCTACGTGGGCAAGGTTTTCATTGGCTTGCCAGAATTGCTCTGCATTAAAAACATCATTCAGGATGAATTTCATGTCTGCAAGCGGTGCATTATAAATTGGCATAAGGTGTTACCTGTTTATTGTTTGAGTCAGTTCGGTTTAGTTGAGTCTAAGCGATGAAAAGTATTGTTGTTAGACGACTAAAGATTAATTTTTGCATCTTTTATAAAGAAAAAGGACTGCCAAATCAATGACCGTCCTTCTCCTGTTGATCAAGTTAAAACTTGATAAAAATTAAAATGCGAAATGTTCAGCATCTAATGCAAGTAATGGGTCTACACCACCTGCAATCACGTCTACGTGTGAACGTACGCGTGGCAGGATTTTCTTGAAGTAGAAACGCGCAGTGGTAACTTTAGCGTTGTAGAAGTCAACTTCAGTGGTGCCTGCAGCAAGCGTTTCTTGAGCGAGAAGCGCCATACGAGCCCATAAGTAAGCGAGGGTTACATAACCCGAGAAGTACAGGTAATCCACTGCAGCTGCACCGACTTCATCCGGATTTTGCATTGCACGCATACCAATCTGCATGGTCAAGTCGCCCCACTCTTTATTTAGAGCAGCAAGCGGTTCAATGAATTCTTTCATTGCAGCATTGTCTTTGTTTGCTTCAGCAAATTTGTGGATGATCTTGGTGAAGTCTTTCAACATTGCACCTTGAGTACCCAAAACTTTACGGCCTAACAAGTCAAGTGCCTGAATTTCAGTCGTTCCTTCGTAAAGACATGCAATACGTGTATCACGAACAATCTGTTCCATGCCATGTTCAGAAATGAAGCCATGACCACCGAATACCTGTACACCATGTTTTGCAGATTCAGAACCTGTTTCAGTCAAGAATGCTTTAGCAATCGGGGTAAGAAGAGACAACAGGTTGTCCGCAGATTTGCGTTCTTCTTCAGTGGTAGCGTGTTCAACCACATCGGAATATTGAGCTAACAGGTAAACCAGTGCACGACCACTTTCTGCATATGCTTTTTGAGTTAAAAGCATGTTACGCACAGCAGGGTGAACAATAATTGGGTCTGCTTCTTTTTCTGGCGCTTTAACACCTGAAAGTGAACGCATTGCCAAACGATCTTTGGCATAGGCAAGGGCACCTTGGAAAGATGCTTCAGATGCAGCAAGACCTTGTACAGCAGTACCAATACGTGCACTGTTCATAAAGGTGAACATGCAGTTTAGGCCACGATTTTCAGGACCAATCAAGAAGCCTTGAGCTTTATCAAAGTTGATTACACACGTTGCGTTACCATGGATCCCCATTTTGTGTTCGATTGAACCACAACGTACAGGATTACGTTCACCCACTGAACCGTCTGCATTTACAATGAATTTAGGAACAATGAATAACGAGATGCCTTTCGTGCCTTTTGGCGCACCAGGGAGGCGAGCAAGAACGATATGGATGATGTTATCCGCCATGTCGTGTTCACCAGCAGAGATAAAGATTTTCTCGCCAGAGATTGCAAAGCTACCATCAGCATTTGGTTCAGCCTTGGTACGGGTAATACCCAAGTCAGAACCTGCATGAGATTCAGTCAAGCACATGGTGCCTGTCCATTCACCTGAAACAAGTTTAGGCAGGTAAGTGTCTTTTTGTTCTTGAGAACCGTGGTGTTCCAAAGTACGTACCGCACCATGGGAAAGACCCGGATACATGCCCCAAGACCAGTTTGCAGTACCGACCATTTCAGAAATGGTAATACCTAAAGAATTCGGTAAAGCTTGACCGCCATATTGCTCTTCAGCAGATAACGATGGAAAGCCAAGTTCGATATATTTTTTATATGCTTCTTTAAAACCGGTAGGCGTTGTTACAACACCGTCATTCCAAGTACAACCTTCACGGTCGCCCACTTGGTTAAGAGGAGAAAGTTCATTTTCACAGAAGTCAGCAGCAGCTTCTAAATATTGATCAACCAACTCACGGCTTACGGTTTCTTGAAATGCAGGGAGTTTTGCATAATGTTCTTCAGAGTTTAGTAACTCATGGAGAACGAATTGCATATCACGTAAGGGCGCTTTGTATTGTGGCATATCGGTTTCCTCAATACTGGTTTAACCAGCTTATAATCCTAATCAACATTTGAACGTGCCTTCTATGACACGTATTTGTATGGCTTAATCGTGCAACATCTTCTGGGTTGGTACAAGCGTTTACATGCTTTTTCTTAGTGACTGTAAAGTCAAAGATTTCTGCCTTGAAATTGCTAAGTATCTTGAGTGTAAATGCTTTTATGCTTTATTCGATGTCATAAATAGTCAAATAGATACATTTTTATGTCCAATAAAAAAGACGCTCGAAAGCGTCTTTTTAAATTTAGCTAGAACTCTTTATGCGGCAGATTTAACTGGAGCAGCTGCAACAGCTACGGGTGCCTTAGGCTGGAAGCGAACTTCGCATTTACCATTGATGGTTTGAGTACCAACTTTAATTTGAACCGCTTTGCCATTTGCTTGACCTTGACAGGCTTTTAAAATGGCCTGTTGTTTGGCTTGACGTTCAGCCAGGCGTTGATCGTATTGCTTGGTCAATTCTGCACGTTTGGCATCCGTCAACGGGTGACCCTGTTGCATACGCATGCCTTTCATCTCGCCACGCATTGGGCGATGTTCACCTTTCATTTGATGGTGTTCAGCACGCATTTTTTTCATTGCTTGATGGTCAGCTTTAAAAGTCATCACGCAAGTACCTGCAATGGTTTTATCGCTGGCCTTGATTTGCACTGCGCTACCTACAGCTTTGCCATCACATGCCTGTTTGATTTGTTCACCGATTTGTTTGCGTTCTGCACGCACTTGCTTGAACTGTTCACGTTGTTCTGGCGTCATTTTACGATCATGCTTTTGCTGATGGCCGTGCATCATGCGAGCTTGGTCGCTATCTTTATCTTTCACCGTATTGGTAGACTGACAGGCAGTTAAAGCACCGATACTTAGAACACTTGCACTTACTAAAGCAATTTTTGTCATGGAATTCATTGTTTTTATCTCCAATGAAAAATAATGTAATTTCGATAGGTTAATAATAAATAATAATGATGTAGAAACAATGAAGAGTTTTTTGGGACAGTGTTGGTTACAATAATCAATTGAGAAGAAATATTGAGACTTTGCTTTTGAATATTCGCCGTGTTCCGATCGCCTTACGCCTGTTTTTGACCGTATTACTCACGACTTTAGTGATTACCACTGTCAGCCTGGGTGTTTTGCACTGGACCATGCAAAAGAATTTTGCCAAATATGTGGCGGATGTCGAAATGCAAAAGCTGGATCATGTCATTGATAATTTGGCCGGGGTATATACGGTTTATCATGACTGGGGCAACGCAATTCAGGCGCAAATTTTGCAGATTGAGGGCAAGGCCGATCCTGATGACTATGACAAGTTGTCGCGCTGGTGGTTACGTCGTCAATATGACATTGCTATGCAACAGCGCTATTTTCAGGAAAATACTTTAATCAATGCTTCACCCAGTTTAGAAAAACCGGGGCAAAGCAAACCGATTATAGATGAAGAAGAACTACGCTTGATGGAATTAAATTTGCCTTCGGAATATCAGCCTTTTGGCGGACTGAAATTTCCTTTAAGTTCTAATGAAAATATGTTTCGGCCTCCTCAAAAAAATGCAGGAGTGCAAACAAATTCAACAAATAACTCAAAACAGAAAAAGCAATTTGTTTCCATGCCTGACCGTCTAGGCCTAAGTTCCCGATTATCCTTATATGATGCCAATAAACAGTTTGTGGTCGGTGAACCATCCGATAGTCCTGTGTCCTATCGTCCAATTATGGTGAACAATAAAATTGTCGGCTATTTGGGGTTGAAACCGGTGCTGGATCAGGATGATGCCTTAAGTATCAATTTCTTTAGCAATCAGAAACGCTATTTATTACTGGTGTATGGCTTAACTTTCTTAAGCAGTTTAATTGCCGCGTTATTGTTGGCAACCTATTTTAAAAAGCCGATTCAACGCTTGCTCAATGCGACCCGTGAATTGACCAAAGGGCATTACCAGCATCAGGTGAAAATTAACCGTAATGATGAGCTAGGCGATTTATCCAATGAAATTAACCAATTGGCAGTGATTTTAGATCAGCACGAACAGTCGCGCCGTCAGTGGGTAGCCGATACCTCGCACGAGTTAAAAACACCATTGGCGGTGCTGCAAGCACAAATTGAGGCGATGCAGGACGGCATTCGTAAACCAACGCCGGAACATTTTGAATCCATGCTGCGTCAGGTGACCAGCCTGAAAAAACTGACTCAAGATCTGGCAGATCTGGCGCAGGCCGAAGCCATGCAGCTTACCTGCTATATGGCTGAAATAAATCCCTGGAATGTCGTATTCCAAGAAGTGGAAAACTTTAAACCCAAGTTTGCCCAAGCCGATCTCTCTATTTCCGTTCAGGGAGAAGGTGTAAATTTACAATTAGATATAGATCGTTTTAAACAAATTATGGTCAACTTACTCGGCAACAGTATTCGTTATACTGAAGCGGGTGGGGAAGTTCGTGTGCATACCGAACAATCGGCGACCCATTGGAGCGTGATTGTCGATGATAGTCCGTTTGGACTGAGTGATGAACAACTGGCACGTTTAGGCGAGCGTTTTTATCGCGTTGATGATTCGCGTACCCGTAGTACTGGCGGTACAGGGTTGGGTTTAGCATTATCTGGTAAAATTGCGCAGGCATTGGGTGGGAAGTTGAGTTTTGAACATTCTCCATTAGGTGGTTTGCGTTGCAAATTGACTTTTCCAAAACAGTTAAATAAATAAAAGGATGAGATCCATGAAACATGTCATGCTGGTTGAAGATGAAGTTGAGCTTGCACAACTGGTGCGAGACTATCTGGAAGCGGCTGGTTTTGAAGTCAGTATGTTTCATGATGGTCAAGAAGCGTATGACAGCTTTATTCAGCGTAAACCAAGTTTGATGATTCTGGACTTGATGGTTCCACGCATGGATGGTTTGACCATGTGCCGTAAAGTACGTGAACAGTCTGATTTGCCAATTATTATGGTGACGGCACGAACTGAAGAAATTGACCGTGTTCTGGGCTTGAACATGGGTGCAGATGATTATATTTGTAAGCCTTTTAGCCCGAAAGAACTGGTGGCTCGGGTCCAAGCCGTGTTACGTCGTTTGGATCGTCATGCAGAACCTGAACAGAACAGTTTGTTCCGTATGGATAAAGCCCAGCAACGCATTTGGTATCAGCAAAAAACCTTGAACTTGACGCCTACTGAATTCCGCTTGCTTGAGTTGTTCTTGGAACATGTCGGACAGGTTTATTCACGTGCGCAATTGCTCGATCATATTAATCCTGACAGTTTTGATGTTGCAGATCGCGTGATTGACAGCCATATTAAAAACCTGCGCCGTAAAATTTCCGATGCCGCTGAAACCGGTAACCGTCATGAATGGATTCAAGCAGTGTATGGAGTGGGTTACCGTTTTGAATATCCTGAAGATTGATTCAGAATAAAATGTAAAAAAGCGAACCGGAGGGTTCGCTTTTTTTATGGAGCTGTTTTTAATAGAGCGATACGTTTTTGCTGCATTCTATTCAATTTGCTGACCACTAAATCATATGAGTTCAGTATTAAATCCTGAACCAAAGCTTCATCCATATTTTCATCTTCATAAACCGAAATCCAATGCTGTTTATTCATATGCCAACCTGCACGAATATAGGGATAAATATCTCGCAGCATTGCACCATCATCCGGAATGACTTTTAAGTTAATGGCTGCTTTAGCTTCTAAATGAAAACTCAGCATAAAAACTTTATTTATGATTTTAAATACGTCACAGCCATCGCCAAAAGGCTGAGTCACAGTAACCTCAGGAAATTGGAGGGCGGTTTGGCTGGCAAGAAGATGTAAGCACATGGTTAAATTCTTGATTTGATCTTTATATTTTAAATAGCACTGTGGATAATGCTGAAATTATCCACAGTTCACAGGTTTTGTTGATCAATCTTAAGATGAACAACTCACCATCACTTCCGGAACATCACTTGGTAATGGTGCTAAATCTTCAGGCTGCTCTAAATTAGGCTGTTTAATATAAGGCTGACTGAGCAATTTAAACAAGCGATCTACTTCGGAAAAATCATCCCGTTCCGCCAGCTCAATCGCTTTCTGCGCCATATGGTTGCGTAAAATATATTGCGGATTGGCGTTAAACATCTCAGCATCCAATTCATCAGTATTCTGATGTGCTCGAATACTTTCATACTGAGCCAAGAAACTGTCAAACTGGTGTCGGTCTAGACAGTCATCTTTAATCACTTCAAATTCTTTGTTCTGAAGTCGAATAAAACTTTGGGTGTAGTCGAGCTGTTCACTTTGCAGCATTCGCAGGAAAGCCATAGCACAATCAAAACTGTCTTTATGGAAGTTAGGTAGCCCCATCTTTTGACATAGCCCAAGAGTATAATGTTCCAAGAAAGTCGCTTCAAAATGTTCCAGACATTGAGCTAAATCTTCTTTGAACTGTTCTTTCTCGCTTGAATCTTTTTTTAGCGCAATAAGGTTGTTTAGCCAAGTCCATAAATTCCAATGACCAATACTCGGTTGCTGCTGATAGGTATAGCGTCCTTGATAATCCGAGTGATTGTTAATCCAGTTCGGACGGAAACGCTCCATAAAACCATAAGGTCCGAAGTCGAGCGTTGATCCTGTAATATTCAGATTATCCGTATTCATCACACCATGCGCAAATCCGACCAGTTGCCATTTGGCAATCATCACTGCAGTACGCTGGATGACTTTAGTTGCAAAAGCCAAAACAGGCTGTTCAGCCTCGAGACATTCTGGATAATGCCATTCAATACATTTTTCCACGAACTGAGGCAGTAACTCAGGTTGATACTGATTAATCCATTCGAAATGACCAAAGCGAATATGGCAGTCTGAAGTACGCAGCATCATTGCCCCAGCTTCCATTGTTTCGCGCTGTATGCCTTGGGTTGAAGAGGTGAAGCCAACGGCATTACTGGATGCAATACCCAACGCATTGAGTGCATGACCTGCCAGATATTCACGAATAACCGAGCGTAAAACTGCACGGCCATCGCCCATACGCGAGTAAGGTGTTGAACCTGCACCCTTTAAATGCAGGTCGATGGTTTGATTGTTTTTATCTAGAATTTGTGCAATCAGTAAACCGCGCCCATCACCCAGTTGTCCTGCCCATTGTCCAAACTGATGTCCTGCGTAAACCATCGCCAGAGGTTCAAATTCAGCAAAAGTTTTTTGTCCACTACAGATTTTTACCCATTGAGCTTTATCTTCATCTGACCACTGTAATTCGTCCGCCAGCGCCTGATTAAAATGACCGGCTTTTGCTCCTTTTAAGGGAACAGGCATTTGATGGTGAAAAAGCTTGGGATTGAGCGAGGAATAACGCGGATTAAATTGCATAGGACAATCTAAATAGTGGGGAGAGATGACCTCACTATAGCAAATTTAAACGGTCAAAATAAATAAAGCCCCAAGAGTGGGGCTTTATATTGAATCAGATTTTACTCGGAAATGGTGTTCTTTTTAATATTGCGCATCAGAATTTTTAAGGTATTGCGATGATGAGAAAGACGCTGTTCAACCAATTGAAAATCAACTTTAAGTTTGCTGTCGATTTGGTGAATCTTTTCAGCAACGGAGGCTTTTTTCGCTTGAATCTCTTGTTCTTTCAGCTTTGCCCAGTCATTTAATGTGTGGGTAAACGCTTCATATTCCTGTGCAATACGGAGTTTTGCTGTCGCCATATCTTCATTGACATTATGACCATAAACTGCCAAATCCTGTTCAGCATATTTAAAGCGCATCGCCAATTCTGCTTTTTTAATATTAAAGCTTGGAATACGACGTAAGTTCTTGGCTAAACCAAGTTTTGAACATGACCAGATCAGCCATTTCGTTGGATCATACTGCCACCATTTCACACCATTTCGGTAGTCATACTGGAAGATGTGATGATAGTTATGATAACCCTCCCCCCAAGTTGCAATCGCTAAAACGAAATTGTCACGTGCAGTATTTTCGTCAGTATATGGACGTTTGCCCCACATGTGGCAGAGTGAGTTAATGAAGAAGGTGACATGATGGCTCAAGATCAGGCGCAGTAAACCACCCAATAACAATACGCCCCACATATCGCCAACTGCCCAGCCTACAGTAGTAAGAATCACGGCATGTACAGCAATAACCAAAGGAACATAATACTTGTCTTGGAACATTACCACTTTGTCATTTAACAGATCGGGTGCATTTTTATAGTTTGCTTCTGCTGCTGGATAGTTGCGAAGCATCCATCCGATATGCGCATACCAAAAGCCGTTATTAATTGAATATGGGTCTTGTTCGATATCATCAACATGACGGTGATGGGTACGGTGACCTGAAGCCCAGAACAAAATGCTATTTTGAACGGCAAAAGTACCCATAAGCATTAAAATAATTTTTAATGGCAAGGTTGCTTCATAAGCACGATGTGCCCATAAGCGGTGATAACCCGCAGTAATCCCTAAACTACTCACACCGAGTAGTACAAATAAGCTGATCCATGCGCCTAAGCTAAAATCATGATGATAAGCATATAGTGGGATAGCGATTACAGCCACAATGGGTAAAAGTACCAGTGCGAACATTGCAATCCAGTTAATTGGGGCTTTGGGTAGGGGAGCATTCATCTCCAACAGCACTCCTAGAACCTTTTAAAAAGGTAAAGGTAAAGTATAAGAATTTCTTAATTCAATACAGTTTGTAAGGATTAAGATTTTTTCAATATTAGCATGAGCGAACAAATATTAACTAGCATTATTCTACAGGTGTATTGTACTAAACAGTAACAGAATACTGGTTTATGTTGATTGATTTTATCGAAGACTTAGACCTCTTATTTATAGATCTACGATAAAGTTTAAAAAACGATATTTGAACAATAGATTAAGAGATTGTTCTGCTTGGAATTATCAAATCCCCTCCATTTTTTTGCTTCAATTTGAGGACACTATTTTCTTCTCTTGTGACCTTATCCTGATAAGTGTTGCAGCATCATTTTAGGAAAATCAGTAATCAATCCCTCAATGCCTAAGCTTTGCAGATGCCGGGCGCGTTCAATATCATTCACCGTCCATACACTGATGTTTAAATCCGCTTTTTGGATGGCTTCAATGATTTCATCTGTAGCCAATTGATTCATCCAGCCCATTTGGCAACAACCCAGTTCCAAAGCCTGCTCGATGGCACGTTCTTTAATGTCTTCTTCAATCAGTAGACTACGTTTGAAGATCGAGTACTGCTGTTTTAAGGCCTGATGGATTTTTAAATCGAAACTGGTGATCACTACAGTTTGTACAAAACCGTGCAATTGTTTTTCTAATTCTAAAACCAGTTTCTCAGCTTCCGCCATAGTTGCAACCGCTTTGACTTCAACTTCAATATGTTCAAAATCTTGCATGATTTTAAGCGATTGTTGCAGGGTGGGGGTTACTTCAAAGTATTTCCAGTCTAACCAAATCGACGCTTGGTTATATGACTGTAATTCAGAACTGGAACATTGGTAAATATTTTTATCGATACCTGTGGTACGCAGAAAATTGTCATCGTGCATGATCACAAGTTCGTCATCTTTAAGCTGGCGAACGTCGAATTCAACGGCTCGAATCCCCAAGTCATGAATATATTGAAAGCCACCAAGTGTGTTTTCAGGGGCTTCACCACGTGCACCACGATGTCCGATGATTCTCATTCAATATTCTCGATATGCTTTCTTTTAACCTCAGATATTACAGCGGCGTCTTACTCTTTGTAATAGGGGGAAAGGAGTTCATAGCTTACTTTTCTTTCGGAAAACCAGAAGCAACACTGCGCAAGGAAATCATCTTGCGGAATATTGCTTCTCAGCGCTGAACTCCTTCACTACCGGCGCACATTTATAGCGTTGCAGAAACAAAGCTTTTAAAAGAATAACCTGTCTCGATCAGCAGCATATGACATTTTTGCCTGTCAGATTGAATATCAATCCAATAATGAATTATTTTATTTAACTATATTTATGAATCGAAATTCAGATCGTCTCATTAATATTTTTCTGCCACAGTACTTCAGATCCGCCTTCAGCACGTTGCAAAGTACGCGAAGCTACAAATAACCAGTCAGAAAGACGGTTTAAAAGTTGCAATGAAGTGGCCTGAATATTTTGATCGCGGTTCTGTACCGTCAACAGGCTACGTTCAGCACGGCGACATACGGAACGAGCTTGATGTGCATAGCTGCATGAAAGTGTGCCTGCAGGTAAAATAAAGTCTTTCAGCATCGGTAAAGCTTCATTCATCCGGTCAATTTCATTTTCCAGAAATTCAACTGAAACCGGGAGCACCATATTGTAGTTGGGAATGCAGACTTCCCCGCCCAAATCAAATAACCAATGCTGAATCAGGCTAAGTGATTTATCCCAAGTCGCTTTGTCTTCTATCGAGCTGACTGCAATTTGTGAACGTAAGATCCCGATGCAAGAATTCAGTTCATCGACATCGCCTAAAGCAGCAATACGTAAATCATCTTTGGCGACACGGGAACCGTCGCCTAGTCCAGTTGTGCCAGAGTCGCCGGTACGGGTATAAATTTTACTTAAACGGTGGCCCATTTGAATTCCTTAAATTTTTGATCTCTGAATATAAAAAGGATAATGCCATAGGCATGACATTATTCTACAAAAGTATTTACTTAAACTTGGCTGAAATTAGTATTTGAATGTCACACCCGCAGAAGCTAAACGACCACCATTTAAATAGTAGTAGCCTTGATCCTGATAAGACGCTTTATATTCTACATCACCAATATTTTGAATATTGGTGAACAATTTGACATTGGGATTTACATTCCAATATGCATTTACATCTATAGTTGCATAACCGGGATTTTGATAATTTTTATCCCAATCTTTTGAGTGAGATTTAGCAATTAAAGATGCACTAATACCATATGTTTCATTTCGAATACCCGTCGTTAAAGTTAAGCCTTGACGCGGACGACGGCCTAAATCTTGATGAGTTTCATCATTTTTGGGTTTGACATAGCTATAGGTGGCTTGAGCAAATAAATCATTTTGTTGCCAAGCTAAATATAGCTCGCCACCTTGATAGGTTGCTTTATCAATATTATCCAGTGGACCATAGTTTTCTGATGAAATCAGGTCTTCAACCTCGGTGTAATAGGCCGATAAACCTGTTTTAAAGCCAAAAGGCAAAGCTTGGTCGATGCCTGCTTCATAAGAAATACTTTCTTCTGGCGCAAGATCGGGGTTGCCGTTCCAGGCATTGTAGAGTTCATTTAAAGTCGGTGATTTAAATGCTGTTCCAATATTGGCATAAAGACTGGTAGATGAAACTATCTGATAGCGTGCTGCAACTTGCCCTACAGTATGTGTGCCATACTTTTCATTATCTTCTACCCGTATACCGACTTGGGTATTCAGCTTTTCACCATTAAATTGATGTTGCACATAATATCCAGTGGAATCGACATCTTCCTTATAAGGTGCACCATAGGATAGGATATCTCCATCAAGATTACGGTGTGTTACACCGGTAAGGAGGATGTGTTGAGGTTTGAAGTTCCACTTGCCGTAAAGTTCAGCTTCTTGTGTCGTACTATGCACAAAATCGGTTGAATCTTTTTGATCGACTTGATCTTTAAATTGAGATACTCGTCCATTTAGTTCAATATTTTCTGAAACGTTAACGCGACCGCGCAAATTGACAATTTCATTTTCAAAATCTTGTTTAAGCAAGCTGCCATCAAATGCATAGGCATCATACAAACTTGTACCTTTATTTGTACTGTAATCAATAGATGCCGCAAATTGCTGTTTTTCTACGCCCAGTTTGGCGCTATAACCTTTTTGATCAAATGAAGCTGTTTCCGTACTATTCGTTTTTTGGTTGGTAACTTGGGTTGCGTCAGACTCTAGGCGTTGGCCACGAATCTGGGCATAAAAGCCATCGTCAAACAAGTCTGCGCCAATAACCGATTTATAGGTTTGATGTTCGCCCACTTCACCTGTCATAAATGCACTGGTTTTTTCAGGTCTCTTAGAAACCAGCTGGACAACACCACCAATGGCATCTGTGCCATAGAGTACCGATGCCGGCCCTTTGAGCACTTCAATCTGCTTGATATCTGTTGTATCAATAAAGGTTAAATTGGCAGTACCAGATGAGGGGGTGTTCAGTCGAATACCATCACGTAATATCAGGGTGTGGTCAGATTCCGTACCGCGTAAATACATATCTGCAAGTTGTCCCATTCCACCATTTTGCACTATGTTAATTGCCGCATCATGTTTGAGCAGGTCGGGAAAAGATGCAATAGGTGATTGTTCAACAATATGAGGTTGAATAATTGAAATACGGGCTGGAACATTCTCAATTTTATCTTCAGAACGTGTGGCTGTAACCACCAAAGTTTCTAAAGCTGAATTTACTGCAGTTTTGGTAGGAGTTGCATTTGCAGAAACGCTGGTTGAAAAACCCAGTGCAATAGCGATTGCACCTACAAGAGTAGTAGGTTGAAAAAGAGTAGACATGTTTTTTACGCTCCATACATTCACCCCCCGTGAATGATTGAGTTTAAGGGCGCAACAAGAGGTATCCGGACTTAAATATAAATATTGATATTCAATATTGGCATATCCACCTTCCCACATTTCTGCAGTGGTGTAAGTGAGAGCTTATAAAGATATGTTGTTCATTTTACCGTTGCGGGGGCAGTGTTGGATTCTCACCAACTTCCCTAAAGCCTGAGCTTGGACTCGTTGCAATTGCGCGCAGTATAAGGTTTGTGTATGCATTAGACAATCATGTCAATATTATTCCGGATGAACTTTACTCAAGCTTTTAAAATTGCATTACAATGATTCGGCCCATATTTATAGACTGTTTATGAATCGGGTAAAGTTTAAGCCCAAGAATTAGAGCGAAGTGTATGCGAACCCGTGCCAAAATTTGTGGAATAACACGAATAGAAGATATACATTCTGCTGTGAATGCAGGGGTGGATGCGATTGGATTTGTCTTCTATGCACCCAGTCCACGAAGTGTAACCATCGAACAAGCGAAAGAATTGGCAAAGCATGTCCCGGCTTATGTACAAATTGTAGGATTATTTGTGAATGCAACCGCTGACGAAATTACTCAGGTTGTAGAACAAATACCTTTGGATATGGTGCAGTTTCATGGGGATGAAACTGCAGAACAATGTCAGCAGATTGCAGTACAATCCAAATGCCGTTGGTATAAAGCCATTCAGGTTAAACCTGAGCTAGATATTATAAAAGCCATAAAAAACTATCAACATGCAGGTGCAAGCGCAGTATTATTAGATGCCTGGCATCCTGAGCTAAAAGGTGGAACAGGGCACCAGTTTGACTGGTCACAGTTCCCGAAACTGAATGTTCCTTTAATTTTGGCAGGTGGTTTAAAACCTGAAAATATTGAAGACGCTATAAAGACGACTAGGGCTTATGCAGTAGATGTCAGCGGAGGCGTAGAATCCGCTAAAGGTATAAAAGACCAACAACTCATTGAACACTTTATGCAAGGAGTCCAGCGTGGATCAGCAAACTGTTAATCAGAAAGATCAGGTGACTGACTATACCCAATTCCCCGATGAGCGTGGGCATTTCGGTATCCATGGCGGACGTTTTGTGTCAGAAACACTGATGGCAGCATTAGAGGATTTAGAAAAGCTCTATTTCCGCATGAAAAATGATGCACAGTTTTTGGCAGAATTCGACCGTGATTTAGCCTATTATGTA
Source organism: Acinetobacter sp. ANC 4779 (assembly GCF_004331055.1). NCBI lineage: Bacteria > Pseudomonadati > Pseudomonadota > Gammaproteobacteria > Moraxellales > Moraxellaceae > Acinetobacter > Acinetobacter sp. ANC 4779. Next base: position 20,348 of record NZ_SJNU01000008.1, on the reverse strand, counting down.
GGTCGTCCTAGTCCACTTTATCATGCTGAACGATGGTCAAAAGAGTTGGGCGGTGCGCAAATTTATTTAAAACGTGAAGACCTGAATCATACCGGTTCGCACAAAATCAATAACACCATCGGTCAGGCACTACTTGCCAAACTTTCTGGTAAAAAACGGATTATTGCAGAAACTGGCGCAGGTCAGCATGGTGTGGCTACAGCGACTATTGCTGCACGTTTAGGGCTTGAGTGTGTGGTATTCATGGGTGCAGACGACGTTAAACGTCAAGCCATGAACGTGTACCGTATGCGTTTGTTGGGTGCGACTGTCGTGCCTGTACAAAGCGGCTCAAAAACCCTTAAAGATGCCATGAACGAAGCGATGCGTGATTGGGTCACCAATGTAGACAGCACTTATTATATTATTGGTACTGTTGCGGGTCCGCATCCGTATCCGCAACTGGTTCGTGATTTCCAGTCGATTATTGGCCGTGAAGCGCGTAAGCAAATTCAGGAACAAGCCGGCCGTTTACCCGATGCTTTAGTGGCGTGCGTGGGTGGTGGTTCAAATGCGATGGGCTTGTTCTATCCATTTTTAAATGATGAAGATGTGAAAATGTATGGCGTCGAAGCAGCAGGAGATGGCATTGAAACGGGTCGTCATTCTGCACCCCTCAATGCAGGTCATGTTGGCGTACTGCATGGTAATCGCACTTACTTGATGTCGGATGAACAAGGTCAGATTATTGAAACGCATTCGATCTCTGCGGGCTTGGATTATCCGGGTGTCGGTCCTGAACATAGCTTCTTGAAAGATATGCAACGGGTCAATTATGTGCCAATCACCGACAATGAAGCGCTGCAAGGTTTCCGGGATTTAACCCAGATTGAAGGGATTATTCCGGCGCTTGAAAGTGCACATGCCATGGCGTATGTGACTAAACTTGCGCCAACGATGTCTAAAGATCAAATTATTATTGCGACTGTTTCAGGTCGTGGCGATAAGGACTTGATGACTGTTGCGCGTATTGATGGTGTTGAGATGGTTGAGATGTAAATTCTTTTATAAGCCTCTTCCTTAGGAGGGGTTTGCAGAGTATGAATTATAGAATCGTGTTGGATTAATTCAGCACGATTTTTTTTACTTAAATCAGTATAAAATTTAGAATACTTGCCTTTCAATAAAATGGTTTTGTTACTTTTGTCGAAACCAAAGTAATCTACTCGCTAGGACTGAAAACTCAAGTCAAATTCAACTTTGTGGTTATGAAGATCTCTATATTTGGAGTTCGCAAGAAAGGCATCTTACGGCTCAGTACACCTCATCGCAAAACCCGTCATAGACTTGGAGAGAAATAATGCTTCGCAGCAACATTTTTAGCAGATTAAGGTTGGACTCGAACAATTGCGAATAACACTAACGTGGATCAAATAGAAGTTTTAAGTCATTAGATTATTTTAGGGAATATTATGCCTAGCCTATTTATCGTCATGCTTGGCGGTCGTCATGCACGTGCCAATACCGAAGTCCATGATGTGGTACTCGCCGTGGGAGATTCATTAGAAGAGACCTATCCTCAACTTAAAACTGCATGGTTTGGGGAACAAAAAGGCTTGCATATTGATGCTTGGGCACAAATTAATGGCGTGGAATTTGAGGGTGAAAAATATCAAATCCAATTCAGTAACGCACAGCCGAATTTATCCGAACAAAAGCTGTTTTTAATTAATTTGGGTGGTTATGATGCGCGTGAATTTGGTGAATTGCATCGCTATATTTTAGTGGTGGCACAAAATGCCATGCTGGCAAAACAACGTGGTAAAGCTTACTTTGCCCAGCATTGGCAGAAACAGCATACCGACCGTGTATTGGAGGTAGATGACTGTATTGCAATCGATCAGGTGCATGGTCGTTATGTACAATTGGTGCAAGGTGAATTTAACGGGAATAGTTGGGAAAATACCTATTTAATGTTATCTGCTTACTGATTTATATCCCTTTGATTAATAAATTATATTTATTAGATATCAAACATCTGGGAATAATATGATTTTTTGTATATTTTCGATGAAAAGATGCTTTTTGATACTTTTAAGTTCGATTTATATAGGCATAATAAGATTAAGGATTTGTGATCTCTTGGCTAGATGGAATTTGATAAATGGATTTGATTCAATCAAATGGACAACCTCATTATGGACGTTTTAGTACTCTCCCAAAGACCATTGATTTAAATAAATACCAGTATAAAACACCTTATGGAAAGGTTTTAACGGGTTGGCGCAAGCGATTAAAGTATAAAAAATTTAAATTCTGCTGCATTCAACATGAACATTACACCCTTGGTTTGGCCATAGCTGATATTGCATGGGCAGGGCATGGTTTTTTCTATATCTATGATCATCAGCGCGCTGAAGTTTTAGAATGGAACGCAATTAATCTTTTGTCACGACATACTGCGGTTGATGAGCAGCCGCTTTATAACCAAAGTTTTTTCTCCAAATCACCTTTTCAAATTGATATTCAGCATGCCAATGGCGTGCGTTATATCCATGTGACTAAACATGGTGAAATTAAGCTGAGTGCACGAATCTTTTGTGCAGGCACAGATCCTTTAAGCATGTGTAGCCCGACGGGAATTAATGGCTGGACCTATACCCAAAAACTCACGACTTTGGGCTGTGAAGGCTTTTTTATTAATAAACAGGGTCAAACCATACAGTTTCATGAAAAAACTTTTGCCTCACTCGATGATACCTGTGGTTTTTTACGTCCAGAAACAGCTTGGTTCTGGTTATCCTGTAATTTTTGGGATGCCCATAATAATCGTATCGGATTGAATTTGGCTTCAGGCGTAAATGAAAGTTTTGGTAACGAAAACTGCTTGTGGATCAATGGGGTTTTATATCCGTTAAGCGATATTTTATTTCAGCATCTGGGTGATGATCATTGGACCATTCGCTCACTGGATGAAAAATTGAATCTGGATGTGAAAACGGGCTGGCGACGCTATGAAAATCTGAATTTAAGATTGGTCGGCAGTCAGTTCAGTCAATGGCAAGCCAAAATTAGCGGAACCATTCAGCAGGATGATCAGGAAATTATCTTGTTAAACGAATATGGGCTGTTGGAACAGCATTATGCCAAGTGGTAATAAAACGATTAAACCAAGTCTAGACTCATCTGGACTTGGTCGCTTTTAAACTCAAACAAGACGCTCTAGTCTTTAGCCGCCTGCCAAAAAGCCTCACCCGCTTGGATTGGATCACCGGTTTGTTCCAAGGTTTTGATCCAGATATCATACTGCGCGATAATTGGCTGCTGACTTGGATGGAAATCTTTGTTAAACCAGTCACGATATTGCTTGCTCATTTTGCTAAGCTTGCCGTTTTTACCAAAAAACCAGGGTAGGCCACGAATGTTCATTTGCAGACGCTGCAAAGATGTAAAACCATCATATTTTAACATTACGTTGGCGCGGTAAAGGGTAAAACCAAACATTAATGTGGTTGTCCATGCCAGGGTGAATTTGCGTGTAGTTTCAGGCACATTACCCACCTGTTTCATGACATCAAATGCCACATCACGATGTTCCATTTCCTCAATCGCATGCCATGCCAACAGGGCACGAACATAGGGATGTGCATCACGCAAGGTTTCTTTATGACTGTAAAAAGTTTCTGCCATCAGCGCAGTTAAATGCTCAGCTGCCGCTGTCATGGCAATGTTGTATTGAGGTGAGCGTTTTTCCAGTTCGAATTTAAAAATTTTATTTAAACGCTGAATGAATTGATCGACTGGCATGCCTTGCTCTTTCATGACCTGATTCATTTTGTCATGCGCGATACCGTGCTGCGCTTCTTGACGAATAAAATCCGCAACCCGGAGCTTTAAATCCGGATCGGTAATCTGATCGCGGAACAGACGCACAGACTGAATAAAGTAACGTTCCCCATCCGGAAAAGTCAGGCTGAGAGCATCAAATACCCGAGTGATAAAGGGATCACCTCCAAACCAGAAACGCGGCACTTCATGCAGTTTAAAATCAAGATTGCTGCGAACCACAGGTTCGACGTGGTATTGGGCAAGAGCATTCATTTTATTTTACTTAAATCGCCTTGGATAATTACAGTATGTCGGGCTTTTTTAATTTTGTTTTGACAGGACTTGCCATTTTTTATACATTTCACGACAAGCTAAGAATTTAAAATGTCAAAAAAACAAGGATCAATTGTGCAAGAACTGCAGATTCCCAATGGTTATTTTCAGCTGCTAAATATGTATTTGCTGCAGCAAGGCATGGATATTTTTGCCTTGCCCTTTCTGCAACAGCATCACACCCAATTGCGTCATGTCTTGTCCTTGCCGATTGATTCGCAATCGACCTATTCATTTTTTTTAGAGGTGGTAGAACTTACCCGTCAACACTTACATTGCCCAGAACTGGTTTTGGAAATGGCCCGGTTGATTCGTCCTGAACATTTTGGTGTGTTGGGCTATATGGCCTCGCGTAGTAATAGCGTGGCGGAAGCCTTGCACAACATTATTCGTTTTAGCCGTCTGGTGATTGATGGCGCAGCAGTGATTCCTATGCAACTGCTGCATCAGGAGAAAAAGATTTATCTCTCTTGGCCGCTACATGATGCACGATATGCAATGATTAATGAGCTGACCGCAGCATGTATGGCACATTTGGCCAAGCAAATTTTCCCTGCCTCTTTGCAATTGCTGAGTATGCAGTTTGCGCATACCCCTCAGATGGCGCGCTATCATTATGAAAAGTTTTTTGGCTGCGAAGTTGGCTTTGGTCATACCCAATATTCTTTTGTGATTAGTTCGGACAGTCTAGATTTAAAATCGGAACTGGCTGATCCTTCTTTAATGCAACTTTTACTGCGTCAGGCAGAAGAAGCCATTGCTTCCAAGCCCCGTTATGAAAACTTAGATCAGCACATTCATATGAGAGTAGCGGAGTATTTACGTGTGCAAAAGAGTGTGCCCAAAATTGAGCAGATTGCGAATGAATTGCATGTCTCTGCGCGGACACTGCAACGGCAATTGAATGACCTCAATTGCTCTTTTAAGAGGATTGTTGAGATGGAGCGGATGAAGCGCTGTGAACAATTGCTACAGCAGGACATACCACTGAGCGATATTGCCATGCAATTGGGCTACTCAGATCAGTCTGCCTTAGCACGGGCCTATAAAGCCTTTAGCGGCCAAACCTTATTGCGCAGAAAACAACAGTTGAAAGCATCAGCTGAGTGATAAAAAAAACGACCCAATTGGATCGCTTTTTAAATATCTACTGAAATCAAGCGGGTTTGAATCGAGGGAATTGAAATGCGATGGCCAAGATCGCCACGATGGCCAATATCCAGCAATAGTAAATGTTCCCGATCAGCTCGATAGGCGACATCTTCGCAATAGAACAGGCGAGCAGTAATTGCGCACCATATGGAATGATGCCTTGAACCACACAGGAAAAAATATCCAGTAATGCTGCGGCACGTTTCGGATCTACGCCGTATTCTTTGGCTACTTCACGTGCCATGTCACCCGACAAAATAATTGCAACGGTATTATTGGCAACAAATAAATTGGCGAATACCACCAGAAAACTTAATCCCAACTCACCGGCACGCTGGCGCCCCACTTTAAATAAACGGGTCATGCTGTAAATACGTTGGATAAGCCATTGCAGTCCACCTTCTTTTTGCATGATGGCGGACAGGCCGCCTAACAACATCGAGAGTAGCGCAACCTCAAACATGCCAACAAAACCATTATAAATCGTATTGTTAAGCTTTAAGACACCGAAATCAGGGTTGACTATCATCCCCATTAGCCCAGAGAGTAAAACGCCAATCGTTAAAACTGCCAGTACATGTAAACGTGAGAATGCCAAAAAGAACACCGCCACATAAGGCAAAATCAGCCACAGGTCATAAGTTTTGTATGCAATGCTCTGTGAGTCATGGCTAATAAATGCATAAATCAAAATACTGAGAACTGCTGCAGGAACCGCAATCCAGACATTGACTTTAAATTTATCGCGTAGCTGAACTTTTTGACTGCTGGTTGCGGCAATGGTGGTGTCTGAAATCAAGGATAAGTTGTCGCCAAACATAGCACCGCCCACCACTGCCCCAATGGCATAGACAGCTTCAATACTGGTGACTTGGGAAAAACCAAAGGCAATCGGGGCGCAGGCAGCAATGGTACCCATTGAAGTTCCCATCGCTGTTGCGATAAATGCCGAAATAATAAACAGCATTGGAAGCACAAATGACGGCGGAATAATCGAGAGACCCAATTGTACCGTCGCGTCGACACTGCCGATGGCACTGGTAGTGCTGGCAAATGCCCCGGCCAGCATAAACACCATAAACATCAGAATTAAATTGGGATGACTGGCACCTTTTAAAAATTCATCAATGGCAGTATTTAATTTTCCACGGTAAAGCACTACGGCCACAATAATGGCCGGTAGAGCCGCCACCGGTGCTTTAACCTGATAAAAAGCAAACTCGCTACCAATGAGGGAATGATAGATACCACTGCCTAAAAAAATGGCTAAAAATACAATAAGAGGTAGCAGTGCCAACGCACGAGCGTGCACTTCACCTTGAGATTCGGGAGTCATATAAAATAAGAAAAAGGAAAATCGTGCGTAGTATAGAGCAGGTTTTGCTATTAGATAAAACATTAAATTTAAAAGCTAACTCAATTATTTTTATCATTTTTTTAGCAATAAAAATAAGTTTATCTTAATGCTGGATATTTTTTTAAATAGCAAAATTAGGCATCTTTGATCATTGAGAAAAAATCGTAAATATCAGTAAATGGTGTTCTCGGATTGTTCTGAAAAAATGAGATTGTCAGTTGAATGTAGCGCGAAAGGTTTGGACTCTGTTCAATGGGTAAAAAATAGCGTTACAATACGTTGTCTTGTATTTCTACAAAGCCAACTCCTCAGTTTTTAAATAATTCAAGGAAAGCATAGCCTTATGTCACGTTTAGCCACTCGTTTTGGACAGCTTAAATCTCAGCAGCGTAAAGCGCTAGTTTCTTATGTAATGGCAGGTGACCCTCATCCAGAAGTAACTGTTCCCTTGTTACATCAAATGGTTGAGGCAGGAGTAGATGTGATTGAGCTTGGTCTTCCATTTTCAGACCCTATGGCAGATGGTCCAGTGATTGCCCTTGCAGCAGAACGTGCATTGGCAGGTGGGACCAATACCCTGGACGCTTTGAATATGGTGAAAGAGTTCCGTCAGAAAGATACCGAAACACCAGTGGTTTTGATGGGTTATTTAAACCCAGTCGAAGTGATTGGTTATGAAAAGTTTGTATCGATTGCCAGTGAATGCGGTGTTGATGGGGTACTTCTGGTGGATTTACCGCCTGAAGAAGCAAAAAATCTGGACGATGTGTTGAAAAAATTCGACATGGATCAAATTTTCTTGCTTGCACCGACCTCAACTGATCAGCGTATTGAGCATGTGGCGAAACAAGCCCGTGGTTTTATCTACTATGTGTCCTTGAAAGGGGTAACCGGTGCAGCAACTTTAGATGTGTCTGAAGCTGCAGCCCGTATCCAGAAAATTAAAGCTGTGACTGATATTCCTGTTGGTGTGGGTTTTGGTATTAGCGATGCTGCCTCTGCGAAAGCCATGGGTGTAGCGGCTGATGCGGTAATTGTGGGCAGTGCTTTTGTCAAACAGTTTGCGAACCTGGCACCCGAACAAGCTGTTGTCGAAACGGTTAATAAAGTCAAGGAGCTTCGAGCTGCGCTCGATGAGTTAGTATGAATCAAGAAGTGAAAGCAGGCCAAATTCTTAGCCCAGCGACGCCGTGGACGGAACGTCATGTTCCGGGTATTCACACCCCCGATGAGCAAACCGCACTCAAAGCAACTTTTACAGAGCCAACCATTGAGTGCCCTGAGTGTCACGCACTGGTTACCCGTACGGCCATGTCATTTAATGCCTATGTTTGCCCGCAATGCGACGAACATTTGCGTATGAAAGCACGTGAACGTTTAAACTGGTTCTTCGATCAAGTTCAAAATGAAATGGGTCAGGAATTTGTTGCCAAAGATCCACTGAAATTTGTCGACAGCAAGGCATACCCAGACCGTATGGCTGAAGCACAAAAGAAAACCGGTGAAACTGAAGCATTAGTGGTTATGCAAGGTTTACTCAAAGGTATTCCTTTAATCGCATGTGCATTTGAATTCGACTTTATGGGCGGTTCAATGGGCACTGTGGTCGGTGACCGTTTTGTGCAAGCTGCTGAACGCGCCATTAAAGAGAAACAGCCTTTAGTCTGCTTCGCGGCATCAGGTGGTGCGCGTATGCAAGAAGGCATGTTGTCGCTTATGCAAATGGCACGTACTTCAGCAGCAATTCAACGTATGAAAGATGCAGGTTTGCCGTATTTGGTGGTATTAACTCATCCAGTTTATGGTGGCGTAACCGCTTCACTTGCAATGTTGGGTGATGTGCATATTGCTGAACCTAAAGCCATGATTGGTTTTGCGGGTAAACGTGTGATTGAGCAAACCGTACGTGAAAAACTGGAAGAACCGTTCCAACGTGCAGAATATTTGCTTGATCATGGTGTAATTGATCAAATTGTTCATCGTCACGCATTACGTGATACAGTCTATCGTATTGTCGCGAAACTGATGAATTTGCCTTGAACACAGCACCACTTGCAACAGACTCTTTAAACACATGGCTCGATTATTGGAGCCATGTTCACGTTACGGGGATTGATTTAGGTCTGGAACGCGTCATTCCAGTGGCTGAAAAGCTGGGTGTGACACGACCACAGGCAAAAGTACTGACCGTAGCGGGAACCAATGGCAAAGGTTCAACCACCACCACTTTAGCTGCCATTTTAAATGCGCAGGGCTATCAAGTGGGATTATATCAATCGCCGCATATTTACCGTTTTAATGAACGGGTGAAATTGTCGGGCATTGAAGTGGATGACCAGACGTTGGTGGATGCATTTGTTGCAGTGGATCACGCTCGTCGTGATTGTAATCTTAGCCTGTCTTTCTTTGAAGCCACCACACTGGCCGCTTTTGTTATTTTTAAAGCTAAACAATGTGATGTCTGGGTACTTGAAGTCGGACTGGGCGGCCGCTTAGACGTGGTTAATGTGATTGAGCCAGATGTTGCAGTGATTACCAATATTGGTTTAGACCATACCGATTGGCTGGGCGACACCATTGAAAAAATTGCCTTTGAAAAAGCCGGAATTATTCGCCCGAATATTCCTGTGATTTTCGGTGGTTTACAGCAACTTCCACAAGCCATTCAAAATAAAGTTGATGCATGCAAGGCGACATTATATGTGGCTGATCGTGATTATTTCTATCAATACACGGACGATGCTCAGTCGTGGCTGTTTGCATCTTCAGGTACAACTTTAAAATTACCGACAGGTGCTTTGGCGTTAGAAAATATTTCCACGGCTGTGGCCGCAATTTTGCTCAGTGGTCTAAAAGTGACTCAAGATGCCATTGCACAAGGCATTCAAAATGCAAAATTGCCAGGTCGCTTTGAAATTCGCCAGATTCAGGGCAAAACGGTGATCTTTGATGCCGGCCATAATCCGCATGGCGTAGATTTTTTGTTAAATCAGTTGCGAAAATTCCTGGAATACAATAAACAGTACACAGAAGTGATCAGTGTTTTTTCCATGTTGGCAGATAAAGACATCAATTCTGTCGCAGAGTTGTTGAAAGATACTGTTTTAACATGGAAAATTGCCCCATTAGCGGTTCCGCGAGCAGCTTCAATCGAACAGCTTGATGAAGCGTTACAGGGTGAAACAGTACAGCACTTCGAAAGTGTTCAATTGGCTTTTAAATCAGCGCTGAATGAAACGAAGAATAATCAGCTGATCTTGGTATGTGGTTCATTTCATACCTTAGAAGCGGTATGGGAGTATTTGGAAGAATGTCAATGAATAGCAAACAACGCTGGATGGGTGGCGTTGTTTTATTAGGTGGTGGTGTTTTATTGGCAGCATTGCTCCTGAAAGGCAAAGAAGAAATATATCAAAACGAACAGAGAACCCCAGAGCTTGCAGCTCAAGTCACGCAACAAAAGCCTGCTCCAGAAGGTGAAATAGTTCAGCTGCAACCTTTAACGGTCGATGTTGAAACAGAAAAGCGTTTGCTTGAAGAGCAACGCCGTGGGCGTGAAAAAGCAGTTGCAGAACAAGAAGCACGTGCCGCTGAATTTTTAGTAATGCAGCAGCAGGCTGAAGCAGAGGCTGCACGTAAAGCTGCAGAAGAATATGCGGCTTTAAATGCCCATCGTACTGGCGCACAGCAGAGTTCAGACAATATTCCTCCTGAACTGATTGAGGATGAAAAGGTTAAACAAAAGCGTTTAGCTGAAGAAAAGCTGCTTGCACAAAAAAAGTTGGATCAGCAGAAAGCTCAACAACAGCGAACTGATGCTGATAAAAAAGCAGTTGAAGATCACCGTAAAGTCGAAGCGGATAAAAAATTAGCAGATATTAAAGCGGCTGAAAAGAAAGCAGCAGAGAAAAAAGCGGCTGACGAAAAAGCTAAACAGGATGCCGACGTAAAACGTAAGGCAGCTGAAAAACAAGAAGCAGAGAAGAAAGCCGAGGCTGAACAGAAAGCGCGAGCAGAAAAGAAAAAAGCAGAAGAAAAACGTGAGGCGGATGCCAAGAAAAAGGCAGAGGCTGAAAAGGCACGTGATCTGTTGGAAAATGGCGAAAAACAGTGGATGGTACAAGTGGCTCTGGCCGCCAATGAAGCCAATGCTGATACTGTTGCAGCCAAGTTACGGGCTAAAGGCTACAAGGTCACCAAAAGTCCAACCTCGAAAGGGATTCGCATTATGGTCGGACCCTCTAAAGACCGAGACTCTGCAGATGCTGCACGCAAGAAAATCAACAATGATGCCAGCTTGGGAATGAAGTCGGCTTGGGTAATTGAGTGGGTGCCTTTAGACAAACGCTAACTCAAGGCTAAGTTAAAAATTAAGATGGATTCGACAGTTGCTGTTGAATCCATTTTACATTTTCAGGGCTGAATATTTTTTCGATATTCATCCAAACCGGATGAAAGCCATAGCCGCCATATTTCATCTCACTCAGTGCATCTTCAATTTTCCAGTTTTCAAAAATAATTCGATACATGGCAATGCTCGCACCGGTACGGTCTGAACCGTGATAACAATGAATCAGTACCTTTTGATCGAGTGCTTTGGCTTGCTGAATCTGTCGCATCACCTGTAACAAATCTTCACGCGACATTGCCCAGGTATGAATGGGTAAATGAACCAATTTGAAATCGGGGGAGGGCAATATATCTAGATCGGCATTTCTGGATCTTAAATTAACCACCACATTAATGTGGTGGGCTTTTAATTGCGGAATCAGTTCAGCTGTGGGTTGTTCACTACGAAACATATGCTCGCTAATTTGATAAAAATTATCTGTTTGATTCAGCATGACTCCCCAGTATTGAGGACGCTGTTCCGATGAAAGTGGGGGCGAAGTCATGCATCCCACTAAACTTGAGCTACTCAGTAAAAGGGTAACCACTGTTCTTCTCATCATGCTAAATAACGCGCCAGTTCAATAGGATCATGAGCACAAATGATTTCAATATTTTTTCCCGTTTGTGCCAGCTGTTGAATTTTATGCAAGTTATCTACGCGCATTTGATTATTTTCAGCAAAGAAGTGTTCCATCTTATCTAGCGTTCGCAGCTTATTTTTTGGGTCGAGTTGCAGGTGGGAGTAATAGGCATCCCCACAGAAGAATAACCAGCCCTCCTTTTGTTTAATCGCAATCCCGCAATGTCCTTTGCTATGACCCAGTAATGGAATCATTAAAATTTCATCTTGAAATAAGTGGAAGCCTTGGACTTGATGTAAATTAAACCAGGCTTCTCCTTGTTCAGGTTCGATGAAATTCCAGTAACGATGTTGCTTGAATTGTTGGATTTTATAGCGCGCTTTATTTTTTAGGGAGAAAAGACTTTGCGTTGCATTATATTCGCTAGATAGTACATGTATGGTGGCGTGTGGGAAGTCTGAAATCCCCCCGGCATGATCAAAATCCAGATGTGAAACCAGGATATGCCTGACATCTTGCGGGCTAAAGCCTAAGCGCTGAATTTGTGCAATTGCAGTCAATTCTAAGTTGTTTTCTATCCGGCCCACTCGTGAAACCAGCTGGCCCAAGCGGGCTGTGGTATGCAGATAATCCTGTATGCCCAAGCCGGTATCTACCAGTACCAAGCCTTGATCGGTTTCAAGCAGCAGGCAATGACAAACCACTTTGGCATGTAACCCTTTTTGACCAAACAGAGGACCGCAAACAGGACACATGGTGCCGCAGTGCAAATGATGAATCTTATAAATCACAATATTTATTCTTAAGATGATTAGGCGTATTTATAAACTGCCTATGAAATAAACACTAACTTGATTTTGTAATTCAATTTCTTAGCAGAATGAAAAAGCCTGTCATGAGACAAGCTTTAGCAAGATCAGGATCTGGTTCGTCATTCTTGTTCTGTATTTGTTGTATGCTCGAAGCACGACTTCTCGTCTTGCGCAAGAGCAGAGCAGTGTCCAATTCTGAAACTATACGCTTCGTTTGTCTTGGGGCAAAATAAGACAGTGATTTTGATACTACGCACTCGTTTGTCTTGCGAAAAACTAAAGCAGCGATTTAGTTTTTCTCAGGATGTGGCGTTAAACGCAAATAGGGTTTAACTGCGGTATAACCTTTAGGGAAACGCTGTTTGATTTCTTCTTCATCTTGAAGAGAGGGTACGATCACGACATCTTCACCTTGTTGCCAGTTGGCAGGGGTCGCCACTTTATGCTTGTCTGTCAGTTGTAGCGAGTCCACGACACGTAAGATTTCATGAAAATTACGTCCTGTTGAAGCCGGGTAAGTAATAATCAAGCGCACTTTTTTGTTTGGATCAATAATCACTAAAGAACGAACAGTTAAAGTTTCGCTCGCATTGGGGTGAATGAAATCATAAAGCGTAGACACTTTACGGTCTTTGTCGGCAATGATCGGGAAATTGACCGTAGTATTTTGAGTTTCATTAATATCGTTAATCCAGCCTTTATGTGATTCGACATCATCAACTGACAGGGCTATGGCTTTTACACCGCGTTTATCAAATTCATCTTTCAGCTTTGCGGTATAGCCCAGTTCAGTGGTGCATACCGGAGTGTAGTCGGCAGGATGGGAAAATAAGATTCCCCAGCTGTCACCCAGGTAATCGTAGAAATTAATTGTGCCTTCACTTGAGTCCTGCTCAAAATTCGGTGCAGTGTCGCCTAAACGTAATGTCATTTTTATAGCCTCACATTATTTGTTATAAACCTTGATGAAACCTAATATGGCGTAATTTTTTTTCCAAGGAAAATAGCGTTTTTGTATTTCTTTATGAGTAAATGGAATATAGGCGAGTGATTTGATTTGTAAAATCTGCATAAATGACGGATTTTATGACTATATTGGTTGTTTAAAATTTGTTACATTAATTTTCCTTAGCGGTCATGTGCTAGAACGAATGATCAGAATTTTTTTATCGGTTTTGTGCAAAACCCTTGTACTTCAAATTTCTAGCACCATAATAACGACTGAGAAAAAATTTATTCATTCGATAAGCAAGATTTAGAGAGTCTATTCATGTTGGCAAGTCTGATCGGAGGCATCTTCGGTACCAAAAATGAGCGCGAACTCAAACGCATGCGTAAAATCGTAGATAAGATTAATGCGCTCGAGCCGACGATATCTGCACTAAGCGATGCAGACTTATCTGCAAAAACTGAAGAATTCAAACAACGATATAACAATGGCGATGGCCTGGATAAATTATTGCCTGAAGCATTTGCGGTTTGTCGTGAGGCGGCAAAACGAATCATGGGGATGCGTCATTATGACGTACAGCTGATTGGTGGTATTACGCTTCACGAAGGTAAAATTGCAGAAATGCGCACCGGTGAAGGTAAAACCCTGATGGGCACCTTGGCGTGTTATTTAAATGCGATTAGTGGTCAAGGCGTCCATGTCATTACCGTGAACGATTATTTGGCACAACGTGACGCCGAATTAAACCGTCCATTATTCGAATTCTTGGGTTTAAGCATTGGTATTATTTACTCAATGCAAAATCCGAGCGAAAAAGCAGAAGCCTATCGTGCCGATATTACTTACGGTACCAACAACGAATTTGGTTTCGACTATCTTCGTGACAACATGGTGTTCTCGCTGGCTGAGAAAAAACAGCGCGGCTTAAGCTATGCCATTATTGATGAGGTCGATTCGATCCTGATTGATGAAGCACGTACACCATTAATTATTTCGGGTCAAAGCGATGATTCGTCACAATTGTATGCGGCGATCAATAGCATTCCACCAAAACTGACTCCGCAAAAAGAAGAAAAAGTGGCCGATGGCGGTCACTTCTGGATTGATGAAAAACAACGCTCTGTCGAAATGACAGAAATTGGTTATGAAACAGTCGAAGATGAACTGATTCGTATGGGCTTGCTCGCAGAAGGCGAGAGCTTGTATTCATCGGCTAACTTGAATCTGGTTCATCATGTTTCTGCGGCCATTCGTGCACATTATCTTTATCAACGTAACGTTCACTACATCATCAATGATGGTGAAGTGATTATTGTGGATGAAAATACCGGTCGTACCATGCCGGGTCGTCGCTGGTCAGAAGGCTTGCATCAGGCAGTTGAAGCAAAAGAAGGTCTAGAAATTCAACCTGAAAACCAAACCCTTGCAACTACAACTTTCCAGAACTATTTCCGTTTATACAAAAAGCTTTCAGGTATGACCGGTACTGCTGATACCGAAGCTGCGGAAATGAAAGAAATTTATGGGTTGGATGTCGTGCTAATTCCAACGCACCGTCCAATGATCCGTAATGACCAAAACGATTTAATTTATTTAAACCGTAATGGTAAATACGACGCGATTATTCAAGAAATTCAAAATATTCATGAAGCCGGTGTTGCGCCGATCCTGATTGGTACGGCAACCATCGAAGCCAGTGAAATTCTTTCTGATAAATTGAAAGAAGCCGGTATTGTTCACGAAGTATTGAATGCAAAACAACATGAACGTGAAGCTGACATTATTGCGCAAGCGGGTTCACCCAATGCGGTCACCATTGCCACCAATATGGCGGGTCGTGGTACCGATATTTTGCTCGGTGGTAACTGGAAAGCCAAACTTGCCAAAATTGAAAACTATACTGCTGAAGATGAAGTACGCCTAAAAGCCGAATGGGATCAAAGTCATGAAATGGTGATTAGTTCTGGCGGTTTACATATTATTGGTTCAGAACGTCACGAATCCCGTCGTATCGATAACCAGCTCCGTGGTCGTGCCGGACGTCAAGGTGACCCGGGTGTTTCCCGTTTCTATTTGTCTCTTGAAGATGACTTGATGCGGATTTTCGCGGGTGATCGTGTTGTCGGCATGATGCGCGCGATGGGTTTGCAAGAAGATGAAGCCATTGAACATAAAATGGTGTCCCGTTCAATCGAAAATGCGCAACGTAAAGTAGAAGCACGTAACTTTGACATTCGTAAGAACTTGTTGAAATACGATGACGTGAATAACGAACAACGTAAGATCATTTATTCACAACGTGATGAAGTTCTGACTGAAAGTACCTTGCAAGAATATATCGAAGAAATGCATCAAGAAGTGATTAAAGGGGTGATTGCAAATTATATTCCACCTGAATCAATTCATGATCAATGGGATATTGATGGCTTAGAACGTGCATTACGTGACGATTTAGGTATCGATTTACCGGTGAATCAATGGCTGGAACAAGATCGCCGTTTAGATGAAGAAGCTTTGGTGGAACGTATTTCTGATGAAATCGTGAAGCGCTATCGTGATCGCCGTGAACAAATGGGTGATGAATCTGCAGCAATGCTAGAACGTCACTTCATGCTCAGTGCTTTGGACCGTCACTGGAAAGAGCATTTGGCGGCGATGGATTACTTGCGTCAAGGCATTCACTTGCGTGGTTATGCACAAAAGAATCCAGAGCAAGAGTATAAGAAAGAAGCATTTAACTTATTCGTAAATATGCTTGCAGTGATTAAGTCGGATGTCATTACTGATCTTTCACGCGTTCATGTGCCTACAGCTGAAGAAGTGGCTGAAATGGAAGCACAGAAACAGGCTCAAGCTGAGACGATGCAGTTGAACCTTTCTCATGCGGAAGTAGATGGCTTAACGGGTGATCTGACTGAGGATAGCGATGCACAATACACCCCAGTCGATGAGCAAAATATTATTCCACCTGCCAACCGTAATGCACCTTGTCCATGTGGTTCAGGTTTAAAATACAAACAATGTCACGGTAAAATTTAATTTTACCCAGACTGCTAAGCCACTTTAAAAATTCCTCTTGTTTATAGAGATGAGTATTTAAAGTGGCTTTTTTATTCCTTTTAAATAGAGGATTTAGTTTTTCAAGATATGAATAGGTTTGCAGAGAACTAAATTAAGTGTTATTTAGTTGCATATCGAACACTGAAAAGCGGAAAAAGACAATGAAAAAAGTATTACAACCATTGATGATTGCAGCTTTAGCTATTCCTACTTTGACTTTTGCAAATAATGCAGCTCAAACAACAACCATAGAAAAAGTTCAAGCTGCGCGTGGCGCAACCACAGCTCCCGCAGTTGCTCAGGACGGTAATATTACAGTTGCAAGCCCGCGCACTGGTATTCGTTATACTTTTGCTAATCCGAATCAACGCCCGGTGATATTGAAAACTGCAGCGGTGACTGCTGCCAATGCTGCGAATGCAGATCGTATTGTGGCATCAAATCCTGCTTTATCTACAGCAAGTCAGGAAAAAGCCAAACAAGCCTTATTGTCAGAAGCTAGCCAGTTGGCCTCTAATTAAGCCGAGGGCGTGATTTAAACCAGTCCGTGGACTGGTTTTTTTATGCCTGAAAATGTCAATTGACTAAAAAATAAATCAAACAAAGTGTTGTGCTCGATTTTTTAGTTAATTTCTACTAAGCTGTCTTTTTATCACCAACTTATTTGGAAGTTTAAAAATGGCGGTCGGCGACGTAACAATGCCACAGATGCATGTGGTTAAAGGTGTGAAAATTGGTTCAGCTGAAGCCTATGTGCGCTATCAGAACCGACGCGACCTGGTCATTTTTGAATTTGCTGAAGGCTCCAATGCAGCTGGGGTATTTACTCAAAATGCATTTTGCGCTGCACCTGTGAATGTCTGTAAAGCACATCTTCAGGCAGGTAATCCGCGCTATTTAGTAATTAATACCGGCAATGCCAATGCAGGTACCGGTAAAATTGGTATGGCGAATGCTGAAGCGACTTGCGCGAAGTTGGCTGAACTTGCTGGTGTATCTGAGAGTGAGATTTTACCTTTTTCAACCGGTGTGATTGGCGAACAGCTTCCCCTCGAACGCTTAATGACAGGGTTGCAACCGGCACTGGACTCATTACGCGATGATGCCTGGTTAGATGCAGCAACTGGCATTATGACCACAGACACTTTGCCAAAAGGTGCATCTGAACAGTTTGAACTCGCTGGGGTGACTTACACCATGACCGGTATTTCTAAAGGTGCAGGCATGATTCGTCCTAATATGGCGACCATGCTGAGCTATGTTGCAACAGATGCACCAATCAGCCGTGCATTGGTACAGCAGCTGTTAAAAACCACGGTTAATGTTTCTTTCAACCGTATTACGGTCGATGGCGATACCTCAACCAATGATTCCTGTATTTTTGTGGCCACAGGTCAAGCCGGTGGAACAGAAATCACCTCAACTCATGATCCGCGTTATGCAGTAGTTCTTGAGGTTCTAACACGGGTAATGAAACGCCTGGCACAACTGATTGTTCGCGATGGTGAGGGGGCAACCAAATTTATTACGGTTGCAGTAGAAGGCGGTGCGGATACTCAAGAATGTTGCGATATTGCTTATAGCATTGCCCATTCACCTTTGGTGAAAACTGCAATTTTTGCATCCGATCCAAACTGGGGACGTATTCTTGCAGCAATTGGTTATGCTGGGGTTAAAAATTTAGATGTTGAAAAAATCCAGGTTTGGTTAGATGATGTGCAAATCTGTAAAGATGGCGGTGCGGCAGCGGACTATACGGAGGAAGCTGGCGCGCGCGTGATGTCTCAAGCTGAAATGACCATTCGTGTTGATTTAGGACGAGGTCAGGCAAAAGACACGGTCTATACCTGCGATCTGTCTTATGACTATGTGAAGATCAATGCAGATTACCGTTCTTAAGTTTAGTTGAATGAAAAAAGCCTCCGTTGTGAGGCTTTTTTATAAAGCAAATTTTTTAATGACTGGTCAAAAAAGCTTGATGCCATTCTGATCAGTGAATTGAGTGTACGGCTTGTGGTCTTACAAGCACTAAGGATAGAGAAGACGTTTATGAATAATGCGACCAATTTAATTGCCAATGAGGCTAAATCGATTGTACAGGCGCATTTAGATCGTTTAGGCGAGCCTAAAGATATTCATTTGAGTGATGAAGTCAAACAGGAAAAGTTTGCGCAAATTCTGGCAGAACTCAAAAAACGCGATGCTGTCCTTGTCGCTCACTATTATTGTGATCCTGAAGTTCAAGAGCTCGCTGAACTATCGGGCGGTTGTGTTTCAGATTCATTAGAAATGGCCCGTTTTGGCCGTGACCATCCAGCTTCAACATTGGTTGTGGCTGGTGTGAAATTTATGGGGGAAACAGCAAAAATCCTTTCTCCTGAAAAAACTGTGCTTATGCCCACCTTGGAAGCCACCTGTTCTTTAGATTTGGGCTGTCCGGTAGATGAGTTTACTGCGTTCTGTGATGCTCATCCTGATTATACTGTGGTGGTGTATGCCAATACTTCTGCAGCAGTCAAAGCCCGAGCTGATTGGGTGGTAACCTCAAGTTGTGCAGTTGAAATTATTGAACATCTAGATAGTTTGGGCGAAAAGATTATTTGGGCACCAGATCAGCATCTTGGTCGTTATATCCAGAAAAAAACCGGTGCAGACATGTTGCTTTGGGATGGTGCTTGCATTGTGCATGAAGAATTTCGTGCACGTGGTATTGCCAATATGAAAGCCCTTTATCCCGATGCAGCTATTTTGGTGCATCCAGAGTCCCCAGAATCTGTGGTCGATATCGCAGATGCCGTTGGAAGTACCTCGCAACTGATTAAAGCTGCACAAATGCTGCCAAATGAACGTTTGATTGTGGCAACCGACCGTGGCATCTTCTATAAAATGCAACAAGCCGTGCCCAACAAGATTTTGATTGAAGCACCAACAGCAGGTGAGGGGGCAACTTGTCGCTCTTGTGCACATTGTCCTTGGATGGCAATGAATGAATTAGAGGGAATTTTAGCGGTTCTACAAAAAGGTGATCAAGAAATACACGTCGATCCCATCCTTGCGGAACGAGCGAAATTACCTCTCGATCGTATGTTGAACTTCAGTGCCAATTTAAAACGCTAGTATTTGTATAAAAAATGTCTAAAGTGTTTGATAAATATACATTCGAAGCGTTTTTTTGATTTTTTTTGACTATAGGTGTTGACGTTGCTAAGCGTCACGCCTAGAATGCACACCGTACCGCATGAACTGCAGTATGAAGCTAAGATGAATCGGAGCATGGCGCAGCTTGGTAGCGCACCTGGTTTGGGACCAGGGGGTCGTAGGTTCGAATCCTACTGCTCCGACCAATTCTTCAAGGCGAAGGTTTCATGGTATTTAATATCATAGGTCATGCGCCTGTAGCTCAGTAGGATAGAGCATCCGCCTTCTAAGCGGATGGTCACAGGTTCGAATCCTGTCAGGCGCACCATTTATGGTTGCTTGATATTTTAGAATCTGAAAATGTTGTAACGGTGGATGTAGCTCAGTTGGTAGAGCCCCGGATTGTGATTCCGGTTGTCGTGGGTTCGAGCCCCATCATTCACCCCAATTCGGAGCATGGCGCAGCTTGGTAGCGCACCTGGTTTGGGACCAGGGGGTCGTAGGTTCGAATCCTACTGCTCCGACCATCTTTTTAAAAGATGATATAAATAATCCGCTTAAATGCGGTTTTTTTATGCCTGAAATTTAATAACGTTCAACATTCAACATTCAACATTCAACATTCAACATTCAACATTCAACATTCAACATTCAACATTCAACATTCAACATTCAACATTCAACATTCAACATTCAACATTCAACATTCAACATTCAACATTCAACATTCAACATTCAACATTCAACATTCAACATTCAACATT